>DATFUZ010000001.1:0-7635 GCA_035260545.1 Gallionellaceae bacterium
CGAATGCAGGGGGGCACCCCAGAACGCCATGATACAGTCCCCCATGTATTTGTCTATGGTGCCGCGGTGTCCGTGTATTACCCGGGTGAACGGCGTCAGGAAGTCATTCATCAGCTGGCTCAGTTCCTTGGGCTCGAACCGCTCGGAAATGGAGGTAAATCCGCGCACATCCGAAAACAGTATGGTCATTTCCCGGCTGTCGCTCTCCATGGACACCTCTTCCGGGCGCCGGCTCATTTCCTCCACCAGTTCGGCGGGAACGTACTGGCCGAACAGGCTGGTGATCTGGCGCTTGCGCCGTTCCTCCATGAAATAGCCCAGCCACATGTTCAGCACGAACAGGGCCAGCACCAGCATTACGCTGTTGGCGACCGGCAGGTCGAGATCGGCACGCAGCCACAGCCAGAAGTCAAGCGCCACGACCACGGTGAGCGCAATGATGGCGGCAACGGCGCCGCGAATCGGGCTCAGCCTGGGCAGCAGCAGGCTGAGCGACCCGCCCAGCGCAAACAGCAGCAGCATTTCCACGCCGACCACATAAGCCGGCCGCTGCTTGATGCTTTGGTCAAGGATGCCGGCAATCATGTTGGCATGCACTTCCACACCGGGGAAGGCCGGTGCGACTGGGGTGGAACGCAGGTCTTGCAGTCCCGGCGCGGACGTGCCGACGAGGACGATCTTGCCGCGCAACGCGCTCGCGGGAACCCGGTCATGCAGGACATCGGTCACCGAAATGTAGCGGAAACTCCCCTGTGGACCCCGGTAGGGGACCAGCGTGCCCACTGCCTCGCCCCCGACGACATCCATGGGGACGCGGAATTCTCCGTGGGCGGTCAGCAGTTCCATCCACTCCAGATCGCCGCCCTCGAACACCGGCACCAGACGGCTCGGCCCGAGCAGCACGCGGACCATCGCCAGGGACAGCGAGTCGTAGTACGCCCCCTTGTACTCCACGATCATGGGGAGGCGCCGGAGCATGCCGTCGGAATCCACGATCGGATTTATATGCCCGGTGGCGGCGGCATTGCGCTGGAATTCCGGCAGGTTGCCGCCAAAGCCCGTCCAACGGGTGAACGGGACCGCATGCGCGCCCTCGAATGCGCCCGGCGCGAACACGGGGTCGGGCAGCGCACCAGAGGTATTGCCCTGCGCGCCCGCGGCGTCCGAAGTGAAATAGCAGCCGAGCACGACCTTGCGGCCCTGCATCTTGTCGGCAAATATCCGGTCGTACTCGAGGTGCGGGCGGATCTCGTTCAGGGCCGTCTGGAACCGGGGCACACCCCGCAACTGGCCGTGCCCCAGCTTCTCCAGGATCCTGAGGCCAGAGCTTTCGTCCCGTTCGGCGAACACCATGTCGAAGCCAACTTCGGCGACGCCGTCGCGTTCGAACAGCTTGTCCAGCAGCAGCCCCATGCGGTCCCGGCGCCAAGGCCAGTGCCCCTCTTCCTTCAGGCTTTTCTCGTCGATGTCGAGAATGACGATGCGATCGTCCACGGTGCGCGGCATGGTCAGCCGCAACTTGGAATCGTAGGCCAGTTCGCCAAGCTCGCGGGACAGGGGAACATCGTACAGCCTCGCCGCACCGCCGATGAACAGCAGCGTCAAAGCGAAGCCCAGGCCGATCAGAAGCGCGTGTCGATTCAAACGCCCCCCGTGCCCCCTGCAGGTTCCGCGCAACAGACCGGGAATCGCCCGCCGTGGCGGGCGCCTGGCCTGTTACGACTTGAAGTAGAACTCCATCTTGATGCCGGCCAGCTCGATGATGTCATGATCCTTCAACTGGTGGGGATGTTCGTCCAACTGCGCACCATTCAGCACGGGATAGGTCGCGCCTTCCACGTGGGTAATGAAGTAGCCGTTGGGGCGGCGCGTCAGCACGGCCACCTGCAGGCCGGGCTTGCCCAGCGTGGTGAGGTTCTTCACGAGCTCCAGCTCCTTACCGGCGTTGGGTCCGGTCAGTATCTGCACGGCGGCTGCCGGAGAACCCCCGCCGGAAACGGGGTGCTGGGCAGTAGTGTCAGCCATTTCCGGAAACTTGCCCGTAGCTTCTGTCACCCGGCCCTGGGTCTGGGTCTGGGCCATGGGAGTGGGCGCCGCTTCCGGTTTCTTGGCCGGTGCGCGCAGCACCATGGTGCGCTCGAAATCGGCCGCCGTAGTCTGCGATGGCTGGTCGTTCAGATACTTGAGCTTGTACTTCCCGATCTCGATGACATCGTTGTTCTGCAGGAAATGCTTCTTCACCTGGGTGCCGTTCACCATCACGCCGTTGGTGCTGTCCAGATCTTCCAGGAACGAGTCGTTGAGGATGGTCACGATAGCCGCGTGCTCGCCGCTCACCGCGAGATTGTCTATTACAACATCGTTGTGCGACTTGCGCCCGATCGTCATGCGTTCCTTGTTCAGAACGTATTCTTTCAGCACCGCACCGTCCATGCTGAGTATGAGTTTGGCAGCCATATCATCAATCCTCGTAAACTTTAATTCCCACGCAATTCCCGCCTAGCCCTTGAACCAGGCTCGCACCCTGGACATGAATCCCCGCGGCGCCGAAAAATCACTGTTCACCTTGACCAGGATCACGGAGATATTGTCGCGCCCGCCGTTGTCGTTTGCCATTTTCACCAGTTGGCCGACCGCGAGCGAAATGTTGGAGCGCAGGGCGGACACCGTGCCGCCGATCTGGTCATCGTCCACCATATCGTTCAATCCGTCCGAGCACAGCAGGTAGACGTCGCCGACCTCCACTGCGTGCACATGAACCTCGGTTGAAACCTCGGAGTCGATACCCACCGCGCGCGTCACCAGATTCTTGTTCCTGGACAAGCGCGCATCTTCCTTCGAGATCATGCCGCTGTCAATTTGCTCCTGCAGCAGGGAGTGATCCTTGGTGATCGGCTCGAAAACGTCCCCGCGCAGGCGGTACATGCGCGAATCGCCGACGTGCGCCACCGCCACCCGGTTGTCGTAGAATAGCGCGGTGACCACGGTGGTGCCCATGCCCGCATATTGCGGCTGGCTTTGCGCCGCGTGGAAGATCGAGGCGTTGGCTTTCTGGATGTTGTCGCGCAGAAGATCGGTCGCGATGTCTTCGCCGCGGTCGTTCTTGTCCTCCGGACGCACGGTCTGCAGGCTGTTCCGGACCTCTGTCGTCAGCACCGATACGGTGATTCCGCTGGCCACTTCCCCGGCGTTATAGCCGCCCATGCCGTCCGCCAGCACGGCCAGACCGCACGAAGGCTCGCAACTCAGGCTGTCTTCATTGTGCGCCCGCACCCGACCGGGGTGGGTTAAACTTGCCATCTCCAGCGCGTGTTCGATTTTCATTTTTCCCCTCGCAAGCTCCCTGCACACCGGCGCAGCGCCTCCGCCATCTCCGCGCCTGACTGGTAACGCTTCTCCACATCCTTGTCCAGCGCCTTGTTGATGATCTTCACCACACAGCGAGGGACATCCGGCCTGATCTTCAGGATGTTGCCATGGGGCTCATTGGCAATACGGAACATCAGTTGCGCCAGCGATTCTCCCTGGAACGGTAGCGTACCACAAATCAGTTGGTACAGGCTTACTCCCAGGGAAAACAGGTCCGAGCGGCCTTCTATCCTCTGCCCGGCCAGTTGCTCGGGCGACATGTAGGACGGCGTGCCCAGCACCATTCCGGTCTTGGTCTTGGACGAATCGGTGATGCGGGCGATGCCGAAATCCGTCACCTTCACCGCATCGGTTTCCGGGTCGTACATGATGTTGTGCGGCTTGATGTCGCGGTGCACCACGTTCAGCGTGTGCGCATAGGCCAGCGCATCGGCCACCCGGGCCGCAATGTCCAGCACCTTGGGGATGGGCAGCAGATTGTCCGGCTTGGTGTAGGCAGCGAGGTCACGCCCCTTGAGGAATTCCATGGCGATGAAGGCCAGGTCCTGCTCCTCGCCCGCATCGTACATGGTGACGATGTTGGGATGACTCAGGCGCCCGGCGGTCTCGGCCTCGCGGAAAAACCGCGCCTTGACGTCCTCAAGTTCGTCCGCCTCGAATTCCTGAGAGAGCGCGAGCGTTTTTATCGCCACTACCCGGCCGATCTTGGGATCCTTGCCGAGGTAGACCACGCCCATCGCGCCCTTGCCCAACTCCTTCTCGACCTCATAGCGGCCCAGCATGGGTTTGGCCACACCCGCCTTGTCCAGCACCAGGGTGCTGGCATTGGAGCGCCCGCTGCCGCCCAGCACCACGGTCTCGGACATCGCGCGCGTCTGCGCGATGCGCTCGCCAAGGTCGCGGAATTTCGGGTTGTAATCGGCCATGTACCTGAACACCGATTCCGCCTTGTTGAACTGGCGCTTGCGCTCGAAATCCAGACCCAGGTTGTACAGCACCTCCATCAGACTGTCGTCCACGGGGACCTTACGCAGCTTGTCGAATGCCATGTCGAGCTGGCCCTGGCCCTGGAACGCCAGGCCCAGCATGCGATTGCTTTCGGCGGATTCCGCATCGGACCTCTGCTTGCCGCGCTCCGCCACCAGGAAGCGCTTGGCGTCGAGCAGCAGGAAGCCGACTGCCAGCATGCTGGCCGGCAGCATCAGCTGCAGCCACATGCCGCGCCCTATCATCAATTCGAAATGCGCGCCTATCATGCCGACAAACAGGATGGCGGTGATCAGCACCCCCATCTTGGCGCCCAGGCGCGGCAGGATAAGGATCAGGTACAGCGCGATCAACAGGAAGATGCCCCACTTCGCCCACATACCCCATTCGGGCACCACGAAATAGTCCTGCTGCAGAATGCTGGAGATCGTATGCGCCAGCGCCAGCACCGGCGGCATGCCCGCCGAAATCGGCGTCAGTTGCGGCGCGCCCACCCCCGTCGCGGTGGCGCCGATCAGGACGATCTTGCCGCGGTACTTGTCGGCCGGAATCTTCCCGCTCAGCACGTCATAGAACGAGTCCACCTGGAACGCCGGCTTAGCCTCCTGGCCGGCGTAAGCGCGATCCGCATAGAAAAAGGGGCGCATCAGCATCGTCGGATCGGTGGGAATGAACAGACGGCCCAGCCTCACTCCCTCGCCCAGCTTCACAAGGATGTCGCGCGGTCCGAGGTTCAGGCTTTTCGCCGCCAGCAGGAGGGAAAACGAGGGATAGTACTGGCCGAAATGCTGAACCACCAGCGGTTCCTCACGGTAGCCGCCATCGGCGTCCGGCTTCGTGCTCAGGTTGCCGATGGCGGCGGCGTGTTCGCCCAGGATGGGGATGGGCACAATGGCCGTCGCCGAGGGCAGCGGCCGGGCATCCCCATTGTGCCTGACGTTGGTCAGGGCATTTCTTTGCACGTAGTCGGGCAGCGGGTGATCGGGCTTGCCTTCCGGTTCGGCGAGCGTGAAATACATGGGCAGCGCGACGTCGCCCGCCTTCGCCATGCTGTCGCTCAGCTTCTGGTCATTGTCCAGCGATTCCGAGGCATCCCGCAGCATGGAGCGCAACTGGACCGCATCGGCCTGGGCGCTCCCGCCGAGGCTGGAGCCATCCACAAACTCCTTGATTCTACGTATATAGTTCAGACCAGGATCGATCTGCGGCTCGAAGAAGAAGGTGGTGTTGCCTATCACCTTGGGGTGGCCCGCGGAGAGTGTATCCAGCATCCTGGCCTGCACTTCGCGCGGCCAGGGCCAGCGCCCGATGTTGTTAATGCTCTGGTCGTCAATGGCGATCACCGCAATCTTGTCGCTGGGCGTGCGCGATGAATACCTGACACCAAGGTCGTACGCCTTGTCTTCCAGGCTTTGCATCAGGTCGCTGTTGGCGGAGGCCAGAAATGCCAGCACCACCAGCAAACCGACGAACCAATCTCTTTTCCAAAACAACAACTTATTCATCGCCAACGTCGGAGCTTGCGCTAATATCCCGAATACTAAACCATTTTACAAAATCAAGCCACAATCCTGTTGATTTAGCGGGGGAATTAATATCCGCGCGGCTATTTGATCAAGACCACGGGCAGCGCCGCCAAGTGCAGCACCTTGTCCGCCACCGACCCCAGCAGCAGCGCCGACAGGGTGCGCTTTTCCCCGGCCCCGAGCACGATCTGGTCCACCTTGTGCTCGGCGGCATAGTCCAGAATCGCGCTGGCGGGAATACCTACGCTGATGTGGTAGGAATAGGCCATGCCGGCCGCATCCAGCAGGGCGCGCGGGTGTTTGAGCGCCGCCGTGCCCTGCTCCCGGTAATAGTCGTCTATGGTCTGCTGGCTGATGAACAGCTTTACGTTGCCGGTGGCGATTTTCCACTGCACGTTGAGCAAAAGCACCTGCGGCGTTTCCTTCAGCCAGTTGCGGCTGGCGATCACATACTCCACGGCCCGGTTGGCGCTGGCCGTTCCATCGACAGGTATCAGTATCTTCATGCCCCCTCCTCGTCGCGCTGCCTGTCCGGCGCAGCATTCACCTGCTCATCCACCAGGTCGGTCGCCTTTGCGGCGGCCGCCTTGCGCAGGGCCAGCAGCCAGCCCGCCGCCATCACCCCCGCGGCGCCTGCGGCCGGGATCACCCAGTGCGCAAGAGCGGGCAGGCTTTCCAGGTAACGGGCGACGGTCTTGTCGCTGGTCACCATCTCGCCCGCAACATAACCCAGCAGGCCGCCCCCCAGGTAGATGATGTACGGAAAGCGGTCGATCAGCTTCAACACGAGTTGGCTGCTCCACGCCACGAGCGGAATGCTAACCAGCAAGCCGATCGCCAGCAACAGGATATTGCCGTGCGCGGCCGCTGCCACCCCCAGCACGTTGTCCACGCTCATGATGAAGTCGGCGATCAGGATCGTGCGCACCGCGCCCCACAAGTGAGTATTCGCCTTGACTTTGCTGGCGTCGTGCTCCTCCTCCGGCAGAATGAGCTTGACGCCTATCCACAGCAGCATGACCGCACCCGCCACCTTGAGGTAAGGCAAGGAAAGCAGCGTCACCGCAAAGAAGGTGAGGGTGATGCGCAACACGATCGCGCCCAACACCCCGTACCTGATGCCCTTTTTGCGCTGCGGCTCGGGCAAGCCGCGGCAAGCCAGCGCAATCACCACCGCATTATCCCCTGACAGCAGGATGTCGATGACGATGATCTTCAGCACGTCCAGCCAGAACTGGCTGGATTCCAGCATATGTATCACGTTCTGCATCAGCCGCCCTTTAGCACCTTCTGCATCACCCGCCCCATTTCCGCCGGATTGCGCGTGATGTGAATTCCGCACTCCTCCATCACCGCGAGCTTGGCCTCCGCCCCGCCCTCGCCGCCGGAGATAATCGCACCGGCATGACCCATGCGCTTGCCGGGTGGCGCGGTGATGCCGGCGATGAAGCCCACCACCGGCTTTTCCATGTTGTCCTTGATCCAGCGCGCACACGCTTCCTCGTCGCTGCCGCCAATCTCACCCACCATGATCACAGCATCAGTCTCCGGGTCGTCGTTGAACAGCTTCATCACGTCCAGGTGCTTCATGCCGTTGATGGGGTCGCCACCGATGCCGACGCAGGACGACTGGCCCAGCCCCAGCGCGGTGAGTTGCCCGACCGCCTCATAGGTAAGCGTGCCCGAGCGCGACACCACGCCGATGCGGCCCTTCTTGTGGATATGCCCCGGCATGATGCCGATCTTGATTTCG
>DATFUZ010000002.1:0-12216 GCA_035260545.1 Gallionellaceae bacterium
GCACAGCGACGAGCTGCAAAAGCGTAGCGGCATAGACGCCGCCGTGCTGCTGGTGCTCTCGGTGGTGGCGCGTGAACTCCACCTCACCACCCACCCCGACGAGACGATAGAGAAGCTGAAGACCAGCTTCCTGTTCTCACGCCTGCAGGACAAAGAGATCGAAACCGCGATCAAGGCGCTGGAGATGATCCTGAAGAGCAGGAACCACTCGCTTTAACGGCGGCCGTTGCTGCCGTCAAAGGGTGTCCGGTAGACTTGCCGAAGGGGGGATAGCCTGAAGGATCCCGGAGGAAGGCATTAGGGATGACCATCGAAATTATAAAGGCAGCCCGGCCCACGAGTTCAAATTGCTTGCGTTGTGAAGCCGATGACAGTATTTCGACGGAAGAAGTCAGCGGCGCGCCGTTTTGTGAGCGTCCTCCACGTGTTCATGTTGGGTGGAGTTTATCTGCTGCTGAATCAAATTGGTTGATTTTTGAACCTCTCCCGATATGAACTCCTTGCTCGGGCCAGTAAAGGCAAGAATGATGCCGACGGCGCCAATAAAAAAGCTTATCAAGGCCACCACATAAGATATATGACTTTGTTTCTTGATCGTGGCATGATCGCTTTTCATTTCCTGGTATTCACCAAGCACCTTCTTCAGCGGATGCAGCAATTCCTTGTCGCTTTCGACTGCGCTTTCGGTACACAGGGTTGAAAGTCGTGCAAGCGAGGGCCGGACTTCTTCGGGGAAGGACTCGAATGGTTCGTCCCTGTTTATCTCTGACAGAAGAATCTTGAACTGTGCGTGTTCTTCGTGGCCTTCTGCTTCAGAATAAAGTTCAAACAGGGTTTTGATGGATTGTGTTGCCGAAAGGCCGAGTCCTCTGCCTATATCGGAAATCTCCGGGGCCTGGAGCTGAATTCCGCTTTGAATCTTTTTTCTGATCTGGTTTTTAAGTTTAACTCTGGCCTTTTGCACAAGAAGCAAAGGGCGCATCAACGCGCCGATGCCCGCAGCTGCAAGTGTCAACAATAGCGCAGGCAGAAAGACAGAGAGTATGTTTGCACTCATGTTTGTCTCCTCATGCAACGCCCGCAGTTGCGAACACAACGCTACGGCGCGATATGCCTGGACAAATCAGGCAGGAGAATAATCTGGCAGTTCTTGATCAAAAGAGGTTATCCAACATTTCCCCTGCCTACAAGCTCAACGTTGCGAAAAGTGCACATGCGGCAAAGATGGTGAATATTCATCTGAGGTCGAAGTGGGAATACGCGCATTCCGGATAGAGTGGCAAAAGGCTGACAGCAGGCAAACGCCGCAATTTTTGTAGCGCATGGCGGTCATCCCCCAGTGGCCGCCATGGCCGGACGATCAGACATACGCTGTCAGATCAACGCTTCCGCACGCTAACGATTCACCATCCACGCCGCGCCTTGTAGCGGCTTCACATTGCGCTGGTTGGCATCCGAGCCTATCGCCCATTCGCGCCACTTGATGAATTCCTGCATTTTGGCCATGGCGGCCGCTCTGCCCTCCGCGCCCTTGAGCACGGGCCCGGCGAGGTGGCTGGCGAGCAGCGTCGCCAGACCCTGCACGAAGAGCGGCGAGAATTCGGCAGTATCCGACACCGCGCGGGTGTAGCGCAGCAGCGCATTGGCCTGGTTGGTGAGGATCACCTCATCGCCGTCTATGCTTTCGATCTGGAACGGCTGCGGCGTATAGATGCCCACCCCTGTCTGCACCGGATAGGGCAGCGTGCCGGCCATCTGCAGGCCGACGCTGTAGTCATCTGCGGCGGCGGGGTCGAGCACTGCCAGGTAATCGAGCGCGTCCGAAGGCGGAGCGTAGGCATATTGCCACTGCGGAAAGGGGTTGCTCACCTGCGCGAGCTGCACCCGCGCGGTGGCGAAGCCCCAGGTGTGCATGGCGAGCAGCGCATCGCGCGCGATGGGGTAGAAGCGCGCGCAGTGCGCGGCCTGCGCGCTCTGGTCGGGCGGGTTGATGCTCTGCACGGCGGCGGAATCGCCGAGCTGGGCGAGAGCCAGGTTACAGATGTCGACGTCGCTAGCCATGTTAAGATTTCTCCTTTAAATTAGGGAGGTCAGGCAATGGAAGATCCGATTGATGTACTTCTCGCCGCATCCGAAGCGCATTCCGAACAGATCGCAAAGCTTCAAGGAATGATTGCCGCGCTCGGAATGGTGTGTACAGCACTCGCTGAAGAAGTGAAGTTGGCACCGAACCCTGACGCATCAATTGAGAAGCTAAAGACATCCTTTCTTTTCTCAAAACTGCCAGACGCTCAAGTTCAGGCCGCGAATAGGATGCTTGAGCTAGTTTTAAAGCCACCGCGTCGTAATCAATAGTGTGTATCTCAATTGTCATTCAATCTCCAGAACAATAATGCTGCAAGGCCGTAATCAACAGTGAATTGGCCGAGCACAGATGTCGCGACGGCCCCCCTCCCCTGTGCGCCGCCGAGTCGCGCAGGCGGGCCGGGATGTGTCTGGCGAATATGTTCGAGCACGTGGCCGCGCGCAGCGTGCGTAGGATGGGTGGAGCGCAGCGATACCCATCACTCGCTTTCACATTGTTTGTTGGGTATCGCTGCGCTCCACCCAACCTACCCAAGTTTCCCGCACATCGCACACCGCCCCTCCCCTGTGCGCCGTCCCGCAGATCGGGGGCAGGCGAGCGGGGATTTGGGCGAGCATTGTTCGAGCTCCGCAGCGGGCCACGGTGTGTGTGGCCCGCCAGGGCGAGTTGCGCAGCACCCGCAAGGAGTACGCCGTGGTTGTATGGGGCTAAAGCCCCAACAACACACGCAGCCCCCGCGAGAATGGGCCCGAGCGAGGGCCCGCGCAGCGGCGGCGCACCGGGACGGGCTTTCTTTGGTTACTTTCTTTGCCCGAGCAAAGAAAGTGACCGGCATGCCGGGCCGCCCCCGGCGCAAACCTTTGAACACCGCCTGCCATTCACGATAGCCGACCATCTCGAGATGGGTATCGCTACGCTCCACCCATCCTACGAAAAGCGCGCTGGATTCCGGCCTGCGCCGGAATGACGCCCTCACTGCCTGCCCACCCCGGCTAGCGGCTATGCCGCTTCCTGCAGCACTTTCCGCGCCGGGTCGTCGGGATCATTCAAATTGATCCCGGCCGCCGCTTCCTGCTGGCGGGCGAGCGCTTCGCGGTCGGCGTTCTTTCCGGCGGTCGCGGCTTTTTTGGCGGCGCCATCGAGCGGGTCGAGGTTGGCGGAGGGGATGCCGTCGTAGTCGATCTCGGTGCCCGCATCGAGCAGGACGTTGCCGATGAAGCTTTTTTCTTTGACGCGATATTTGGCCATTCATTTCTCCTGGGTTCTTAGTGGGCCGCCTTTCGACGACGCCGAGGTATTTATTTCAGCCCCAGTTCTAAGGTGAGACAAGGCGGCGACAAGCGAGCGACGAAGACAGTGCATAGAAGCACGGCCAGGAGCGAGCGCGGAAGCCAACACAGTATCACCGACGAAATGGGGCTGAAATTTACAGCACCGAGAAGCCGCTGGGATACACCTTGTTATCGGAAATCTCCAGCCCGACGTCGGCATACACGGCGCCGGCGGTATTGGCGCCGCCGTTCACCGCCTGCAGGCCGAGGTAGCGCTGGGAGAGCGAGCCCAGGCGCGGGGCGAGCTTGCAGGCGAAGCGCGATCCGGCAACGAGGCTGGCGACGGGGATGGCGCCGGTGCTGCCGATGACGCTGACGTTGGTGGTGAGCGCGGCGTCGTCGGCGACGATGAACTGAAATTCGGCCGAGGTGCCGCCGGCGAAGGCGGTGGTGACTTCCACGCGGCCATACAGTTCCTGGCCTTCGCCGATGTCGCGGTTTTGCAGCAGGTCGATGGTGTTGGCCGAGGTGACGTCGGCGCTGGTGGCGAAGACGTTCTGGCCGGTTACGGTGTTGCCGGTGATGGAGCCGGACAAAGCCAGCAGGGAATCGACTATCATGGTTTGCTCCTTTTCAAATTGAGTGGTTCCGGGAGGAGCATGCACGCCCCTCCCTGCCCCTCCCCCGAAGGGAGAGGGCACGTTCGCTTACGCTCAGACCACGCGCGCTTCGGTGTTGAGCACCTGGTCCACGCGGCGGATGGGGCAGCCTTCGAATTCGAGCCAGCTTTGCGCGGTGCCGAACTGGTTGAGGCCTTTTTCCACGGTGACCGCGTAGTTGCTCTTTGCCAGCGCTTGCAGGCGCAGCATGGAGTAGACGGTGCGGTTCATGTAGAAGCAGAAGCGGCCGCTGCCGAAATCGGGCACGCGGTCCAGCGCGCGCGACATGAGCGCGATCAGGTCCGCTGCCGAGGTGTTGGCGACGAGGTTGGCGGTGTTGATGTTGGCGATGCGCACGACGTAGCGCCAATCCTTCACCACGAGGCCGTTCTTCCACTGGTAGTGGGTGCGATAGGCTTGGTAGGGGTTGTTGTTGGCGTCGTACACGGGCAGGACGCCCAGGTCATCATGCACCAGGCCGGCCTTGGAGCCCTTGGGGAAGGTGCAGAACACGCTGTTTTCGCCCCAGCCCACCAGCCAGATGGAGGTGTTGTTGGAGGCGGTGCCGCCGGCGTCGATGATGTTCTGGGCGTTGCCCGCGTTGGCGATGGCGCTGTAGCGCGGGGCGAGGCCCAGGTACTGGCGCGGGTCGCTCGCGGGATTGCCGTAGAACATGGCGTTGGCCTGGCTCTGGTTCATGGATTCGATGAAGGCGACGTCTTCCGAGAGGCGAAACTGGGAGACGGTTCCATTCAGTTCGGCCAGATCCTTGTCCACGTCGGAATAGCCTTCCAGCATGCCGACCGATTCATCGACGGTAGCGGTGGTGGATTTGCTGCGCGGCACGCCCTGGTTGAGCGAGCGCCAGTAGACAGTGGGCAGGCCGGTGCGGATGACGACGCGGTGGCCGGTGGGGAGGTTGCCTTCCATGAAGACTGCGTCTTCCAGGATGGCGTTGCGCTGCGAGAGCAGCTCCGCCACCACGGGGACTTTGCCGTCCGGGTCCAGGCGCTTGGCCCAGTCTGCGAGTGTCAATGCGCCGTTTGCGAGTGTTGCCATGGTTTAATCCTTTCTCAAGATTGTTTGCCGTAGAGGACAGTGGCGGCATCCTTGCCACCGGAAGGCGGCCGGGTGCCGCCGGGCACGAAGCTGTCCTCGCTGATCGCTTGCCCCGCACGGACGAAGAACCGGATCATCTCCGGGTGGTTGCCGATGCGGGATTCGTTCAGCAGCGTGCGCAGGCCATCGGTGCCGAAGGCGTCGCGCGCCTTCTTCGCGATGGCGAGGTTTTGCTGCAGCCGGTCGCCGCCGATTTCGTGATCGGCTTTTACCTGGCTCACCCATTGCGCATTGACCGCCTGGAGGGCGGCTTGCTGCTGGCGGGCGATGGCCGGGGCGACGCGGTCCAGCACGTGCTGCGCGGCATCCTGGGAGAGATCGAGTTCGCGCGCGACCTCGGAGAAACTGCCCAGCACGTCGTCGGAGAAGTGCACGCCCTCCACCGGCTGGAATGCGTAGTGCTCGGGCGCGCCGTGCTGGGCGGTGTTTTCCGTGGCCTCTGGAACCTCCCCTGCTTCCGCTGCCTCATCGCGCTGGTCTTGCAAAGCGGGGTTCTCGTCCGGGTATGCCTGCTGCTGGCTGGCCTGGGGCGCCGCCTCGTATAGCGCGGCGGCCTCAGGCCCGGGTGCGGCGCTCTCGACGGTTGCGTGAGAGGCCGCGGCTTGCGATGCGGCGGGAAGTTGGTCTGTTCCGCCGCCTGGCAATTCTTCAGTCATCGAGTGGGTCCTTGTCGGTGTTTTCCTTGAGCATGAGCGCCCACTGCTCGGGGCAGGCCGCCATGAGCTTGCGGGTGAGGGCGAGCCCTTCGTTGCGCCTGCCTTCGTTGAAGGCCATGGTCATGGCGTTGGTGTTGAAGGAGAGCTGGAACACGCCCGCGCGCTCCAGCAGGCGGTGCAAGATGCGGCGGCCGCGCTTGGCGTTCATCAGCCACTTGAGGTCGTCGTTTTCCTGCAGCACGAGCACGCGCAGCCGCTGCTGCTCGTCGCGGCGGCGGGCCTGCTGTTCGTCGATGTCGGTGGGGTCTGTCATGGAGACGGACGATACAGAGGCCGGGCGGAATCAAGGGCACAAAAGCAAGCCGGACTTTGCCCGGCATGAACGGGTGCGGGCATGGCGCACGGAAAAAACTCCTGAGGCATGTGGCCGCGGCCCCTATCAGAATTGATAGGTGACAGGGAACATTTCATCCCTGTAAACTGCCGCGAAGGCCAGCATGACCCCGGCTCGCGCCACCGTCCGCCGGAAAATTCCGCGAACAAGAAGAACGAGAAGAGGGAAACCAGCATGGATACAGACACCAGCGAATTCTCGATCCTGATCCGCTATACCAAGGCGCTATCCACCGCGCTGGGTTACCGCGACATGATGACGCGCCTGCACTCCGACCGCGTGTGCGAGCTGGCGATGGAGATCGGCGTCCGATACGGCCTGAGCAAGGATGACCTCGCCGCGCTGCGTGTGGGCGCCGCATTTCACGACATCGGCAAGATAGGGATTCCCGACCACATCCTGATGAAGCCGGGGCGGCTGGACGGCACCGAGTGGCAGGCCATGAAGCGGCATGCCGAGATCGGCGAAAAAATAATGCTCTCCATGGAGCTTCCCGGCTGCGAGCAAGCCGCCAGGGTGATTCGCGGGCACCATGAACACTATGACGGAGGCGGTTACCCGGACGGGTTGTCGGGAAAGGACATTCCGATCTGTGCGCGCATCATAGCCATCGCGGACAGCTACGATGCCATGGCGGTCACCCGGTCATACAACAGGGCGATGAAGCACCACGCCATAATGGATGTGCTCCATAGCGAAGCCGGAGCCAAGCACGACCCCGGGCTGATGCCGCTGTTCGCCAGCTTCATTGAGACCAGCCCGCGCAAGGCCGAGTGACCGCACGCCGCGGCCCGGCGCCGCCTGCCCCGCTCCCCGCCGCACGTGTGTTATATTTTCGCGTCTCCGGCACCTGAAGGACGCACCATGCGCAATACCCTCCTCGCCCGATTTCTGAGCCTGATGCTGAGCGGCATGCTCGCGCTCGCGCCCCTGCCGCTGATGGCGGGGGTGTACAAGTGCGAGCACGGTGGGCAGGTCATCTACAGCGATGCGCCTTGCGGGAAGACCGGGCAGGCCATGAAGGCCGGGGTGACCGTCGTTCCCGCTTTCGCGCCGCCGGCCAGGCCATCGTCGAACATTCGCGATTTCCTCGACTCTCTGGGGCTGGGCGGCACGAGCGCGGTGATCGCCGCGCTGCTGTTCGGCATTCCGGTTTCATTCCTGGTGATCTTCTTCCTGACCCGCAAATCGGAGCGCTAGGCAGGGGCGTCGCATTTTCCACCACGGGAATCAGACGCCAGTTGCGGCCGACCGCGCCGACGCCTTATATTATGCGGCGTACATAATATGGCGCCGCGAGAGGGGGGGAGATCCGCAATGGCACGACGCGCAGTGCGCGCCCTGCCCGCGGTATGTGCCCTGCCCCGCCCGTCCGGACTTTTAGGGGATGAAACGATGACCACCGCTTATCGCGCACCGGCTGCAAGAGACCTGGTGCTGGGCACGCCCTACCGCGTGCTTTCCGGGGACGAGGCGCTGATGATGTTTTCGGCCGGGCCGAACGGGGAGGTGCTGGTCGGCATTGCGCATCAGCCGCCGGATCTGCGCGCGGTGCAGGATGGCTGGTCGACCATCTTCAAGACGCGGCCGGACACGCCGCAGGACTACACGCTTACCGAGTGGCGGAACGGGCGCCGGTCGCGCGCGGTGAATATCGCCAACGAGCCCTACAACCTGACCGAGGCGCAGCCGCTGGGCGAGGGCTATGTGCTTTCGTGCCCGCGCTGCCGGCGCGAGTCGGACACTGAGATCGAGAAGAACGGCCGCATCTACGACGCCGCGGGCCGGCTGGTGGGCGAGATCGTGCTGGGCGACGGCATCAAGTGCATGCTGGCGACGCGCGATGGAAATATCTGGGTGGGCTACTCCGACGATGGCGTCATCGGCGACGCCGTAGGCACTGGCACGGGCAGTTTCGGCTGGGACGAGCCGCTGGGGAGATCCGGGCTGGTGAAGTGGAGCCGGGACGGCGAGATAGTCTATGAATATGCGGCGCCGGACGAGGCCAGCACCATCTATGAGTGCTGCGCGATGACGGTGGATGCGATGGGCGATCTGTGGTGCTATTACTACGATTCCTTCCGCATTCTGTGCGTGCGCGAAAACGGGCGGGTGCAGCAGTGGAGCCCCGGCATCGGCAATGCGCACACGATGGCGGTGGCCTGGCCTTATGTCGCGCTGCTGGGCAACGAGCAGGAGGATTACCTCTGCCAGCTCGTGAAGCTGGAGAACAACGGCGCGTCGCGCGTGGTGGCGAAATTCCGCCTGCACACGGCGCAGGGCCAGCCCATCACCCAGGGCCGCGTGGCCGCCTACGGGTCGACCATACATATCCTGCATGAAGGACAGGTCTACCGCCTGGACGTTGCGGACTGCCTGGCGAACGCGCCCTGAATCCGCTCATGTAAATCCGCCTCCCTTGCAAATCCGCAATTCCCCCATGGGCGTATCGTCAACGGCGCGGGGTTCGGCGCGCGATTCTGCGCTAAACTAGCGCATTCGACACGTTTAACCGAATGAGGAAATATCATGAGCCAAACGACCAACGCCGTGAAGCAAGCCGGGGCCGAACGCAGGGATTTCGACAAGGAAGCTGCGCAGTGGGACGCGAATGCATTTCGCGTAAACATGGCGCGCGACGTTTCCGCCGCGATGATCCGCGAGGTGCAGCCGACGAAGGCGATGAAGGTGCTGGACTTCGGCTGCGGCACGGGGCTGATCACGCTGGCGATACAGCCGCTGGTGAAGGAGATCACCGGGGCGGACAGTTCCACCGGGATGCTGGAGACGCTGAACGGCAAGATCGCCGAGCAGAAGCTGGACAATATTCACACCGAGCATGTGGATTTCGAGAAGGGACAGCGCCTGAGCGGCAGCTATGACCTGATCGTTTCCAGCATGGTGACGCATCATGTGCCGGACACCTTCGACCTGTTCCGCGAGTGGCACAAGCTGCTGCAACCCGGCGGCCGCGTGGCCTTTGCCGACCTGGATACCGAGGATGGTTCCTTCCACGGCGACAACACGGGGGTATTCCACCTGGGCTTCGACCGCGGCCACCTGCGCGGCCTGCTGGAACAGGCTGGCTTCACCGACATCCGCGACACCACCGCCACCGTGGTGAAGAAGGAGCTGGAAGGCAAAGGCCTGCGCGAGTTCTCGATCTTCCTGATCACCGCACGCCGCGACTAAAGCCGGCAAGGCGCGCGGGGCGGCCTGCCCCGCCGCTTCCGCCGCTGGCAGCGCGGCAATGCAGTATGCGATTCTCGATTGCGCAGCACGCCCGGGTGCGGCAAGCCCCTCTCAAATCCGGTTGTTTTTGGGGTGCCAAGCCAGCCCACATGCCCTATCAGAAATAGCAGGGCTTTTTTGTGGGGATGGCCGCTTTGCGCGGGTCCATTCGCTGAGCATCAGGTCGGCAGCGTGGCCCTAGCTGACATGGCGGCTGCACGGAAGCTGCCATTCAACGTGCCGCAATCAATCGGGTCTGCGCCGACTCCATTGATCCTGGTCACTGCTCGTCTTCCGGATGCAATGGAGAATACCTCCACGAAAAGGCGCTGAGAATATTGAAAGCGTCGACGTCGCATTCCTCGCGATAGAAGTGCTGATGAGGCGCGGGAATATTGGGTTCTCCGTTCGAGAAGCCAAGCCCATGGAGCGCCTTTGTAAAGCATTCCACCGGGCCGTAAGCATAGAGTAGGTTATGACGGTCCCACACAAGCGTCCCGTTCGATCCTGGCGAGTGAATCCAAAGATCGAAACGAGCATCGCCTTTCAAGAAGGCAGAGTAGCGGGAAAGGAAGTCACTCAGTTCCGAATCCTGTACGAGCGGACTTTGGTAGCGTCCGGCAACGCCTTCGCCACGGGGTGTATGCAAGACATACAGAATATGGAAGGGAGCGAAGAGGCACTCTGTCAGCTTGCTTAGCACCATGACCTCTCCGCCGGGAACGCCAGCAACCAGACGGCGGGTTTGCGCCGATGTTGTTTTGATCGTGAAGATCGCCGGGTGTGAGTGCGGAATCCACTCGCCCTCGACGAACTTGGCTAGCTTATATGTCAATCCGCTTGAGGCAGTGTCTTTTGGCTGTTGCTGCAAGGTTGGGTCAGGCTCCGCTTAATGAGTTTCGAAATTTAACGTCGCCCCGTTATGTCCGACATTGGGACGAAGCGCCCGTCCCGCACATTTCCCCATCGCTGCGTATAGCGGACCGATTGTACTCCAGTCCGCTATGGCAGTGCCGCAGCCCAATTCGGACATTAGGGTTTCCCGAAAGCAGGCATTCAACGCGCCACGATCAATCGAGTCCGCCCCATTGATTCAGTGCGCGCGTTACCATGGCTTATCCCTGATAGTCGCGACTTGAAACCCAAGGTTTGCAGCGAATTGCTGAAAGAATTCTGGGCGATTGGTTTCTTCAACAACGATGAGAACGCGCAAATCCGGATGCTCCGGAAAGTCCCACTCGCCTTGTGCATCCACAAAGTTGTACTTCACCTTCAACCTCTCTGGAGCGTGGAACAGGTCGTACTCCCCGAGATAAGAGCTGTCATGAGGTTCAAATGCCCACCCTGTGAGACCACTAATTGCATGCGTTACCGCACCAATGCTTTCTGCTCTCACCCCGATTATTATGCTGTGGCGCACTTAATCCCTCTGACAGTTATTCGAAACAATTAGGCTTAGACTCGATTTCTCCCAAAATTGGACGCCGCCTTGTTACGTCCGCTCCCGGGACAACTCCGTCCTTCCGGGTCGTCCGCTTTCGAGCAGTCTACTTGAGGGGGCGGTCGGCTGCAATCGTGGAGCATTGGGGGATCAGGCAGCGTTTTATTGAAGACCGTTGCGGGGAATGGAATGGCAGGCGGCTTGCCGGTTCTGCCGACGAAATCGCTTTCGGCATGTATGAGTGCGATTTCCGTACCACGAAAGGTGTTTCTCACAGTATGCCCCTCCATTATCAACACGTTTCAGGAGAGGCTTGCGGGTGCGGGCCTTTACTTTTCCGGGCAATCGGAGAAGAATGCCCTGCACTCTGAGCTACAAGCGCGCGTCCTGCGCCCAAGGAGAATTTCATGCGTAATCTGCTTTCGGTATTGCTTGTTTCCCTGCTCTGCGCCGGACCCGCGCTGGCCAACGGGCTGAACGATTTCCTCGATCATGTGAACATTCAGGCGCAGACGGATCTGAACCATTTCACCGCGCAGGTGAGCGCGCAATTCGGGGTGCCGGAAGCGCAGGTGCGCGTGGTGCTGGGCCAGGTGAGTTCGCCGGCGGATGCCTTTATGGTGTTCCAGCTCGGGCAGATGTCCAACCGCCCGCCGAATGAGGTGGTGCAGGTCTATCAGGATAACCGGGGACGCGGCTGGGGCGTGATCGCGCAGCGCCTGGGAATACGGCCGGGCTCGCGCGAGTTCCACGCGTTGAAGCGCGGCGATCTGCGCTTTGGTCCCGGTGGAGGTGGCCCCGGCGGCGGGTATGGCGGTCCCGGCGGCGGTGGCCGGGGCAACAACGGCCGCGGCGGTCCGCCCTTCGGCGACGAGGGCCCCGGCAGGGGTCATGGCCGGCCGTTCTGAAGACTTGCGGCAGGCGCCGGGCCGGTTGCTCGCGCCGCGCCTGCGGCGTTTTTTCCTTTTCATGCACAGGAGGCGAGCGTGTATCGGGACGTGCTGAAATTCTGGTTCGAGGAAGCGACGCCTGAGCAGTGGTTCAGGAAGGACGACGCTTTCGACCATGCCATCACGCGGCGCTTTTCCGCGCTGCATGGCCGCGCTGCGCGCTGCGAGCTCTACGCCTGGCGCAGCGAGGCGGAAGGCAGGCTGGCGGAGATCATCGTGCTGGACCAGTTCTCGCGCAATATGTACCGTGACATGCCGCAGGCTTTTGCCTGGGATGCGCTGGCCCTCGCGCTGGCCCAGGAGGCGGTGGCCGCCGGGGCGGATGCGGCGCTGGAGCCGCGGATGCGCCATTTTCTCTACATGCCCTATATGCACAGCGAGTCGGTGGAGATCCACCGTGTTGCCGATG
>DATFUZ010000003.1:0-36945 GCA_035260545.1 Gallionellaceae bacterium
ACAGTCCCCAGCACCGCCAGCCCGGACTGCGGCGTAATGCCCAATTGCACGGCCTCTTCCAGGCCGTCGGCCACCAGCCCGCCCCAGGACTTGCGGTGCGGCACCGGGTCGCCGGTGGAACCTGAGGTGAACACCAGCGCAGCGCACTGCCCGGCGGGCACGGTCGGGACCTCGGCCGCATCCGGCGCCACACGCGAGTTGCCCGCGTCCTGCATCAACTCGGAAAACAGGTACACATCCACGCCGGGAAAATTGGCTGCGCCGTCGCCCAGGCAGTAAAAGCCGGGATAGGACGTGCCCAGGCGGGCGACAAAATCCGCGGTGTAATTGGGCGGAAGCAGGCTGATCTGGCCCCGCACGAGCGCGGCGGCAAACCCGACGGCGAAGCGGTAGCGGTCGCTGCACAGGTTGAGGATGTAGGGCCGGTCTGGCAGCCGCACGGCGAGCTCCCGGACCTCACGGGCAAAGGCCGCGGCGGTGACCGGCCGGCCTTGGCGGTAGGCGAACACCGCAGCCGGATCGCGATGACCGAAGATCGGGAGCGCTGCCATGTTACCGGCCCTTGTTGCGGGCGGCCGCGAGGTTCTGCGTGAACGCTTCGACCACCCGCGCGACCGGCAGGCGCGCCTGGGCGGGATGACGCCACAGGCGGATCAGGAATTCCGCCGAAAACATCAGGACGAGGGACGGCGCATTCAGCACGTTGATGAACAGCGACCACACCGGCAGCGGCGCGAAGATGTAGAGCAGCGCCGAGGTGAGCAGTTGTGCCGCGAAAAACGTGCTCCAGGCGAGGGTCACGTTGCGGGTGTAACGGGCAACCTCCGGGGTCAATTCGCCGCCTCCCACATGGCGGGAAACGCCAGAGATCAGGGGCTCGCGGCCGCGGCGCAGGCTCCCGGCGAAGATCCACAACAGGAAGAAATTGATGGAGGCATGCGAAAGGCCGTCTGCCGCGATCATGCCGCTGCGCAGGTAATGCCCGCGCGCCAGCCCGTAAACCAGAGCGGCCAGGGCCAGCGCAACCAGCGGACGCCACCTCGCACCGACCGCGCGCATGACGAGCAGGCCGCCCCCTGCCACCAGGGGCAGCGAAAGCAACAGCAGATGGCCGCTGCCGGTGACGCCTCTGATGATGGACAGGTGCAGCAGCACCGACCAGGCGATTCCCGCCGGTATCAGCGCCTTGCCCATCAATCCCGTGTTCATTTTTCCCGGTGCTGCTGGATGTGTTGGCTCAGGCTGCGCAGCGAACTGAAGATCCGGTTGTTGTCGGCATCGTCCGCCTTGATCTGCACGCCATATTTCTTGGAGATGGCCAGCGATAATTCAAGTATGTCGATCGAGTCCAGGCCCAGGCCCTCGCCATACAAGGGCGCGGCCGGTTCGATCTCATCCGCTGTCACCTCCAGGTTCAGCGCAGTAACCATCAACTGCGCAAGCTCTTTCTCTTGTTCCGTTACTGCTTGCATGACGCTCTCGCTACTTCCCGTTAATCAAATCATACCGCCGTTGACCGAGATCACCTGGCCGGTGATATAGGCCGCCTTGTCGGATGCCAGGAACGCCACCAGTTCCGCCACCTCCCCCGGCGTGCCGGCGCGCCCCACGGGCACCAGCCGCTTGATCGCATCCTTGTCGAATGCCTTTTCGATCATCGGCGACTCGACTATCCCGGGTGCGACCGCATTCACTGTCACGCCCCGGCTGGCAAGCTCGAGCGCCAGCGACTTGGTGGCGCCGTGCAGGCCCGCCTTGGCCGCGGCGTAATTGGTCTGCCCCCGGTTGCCCGCGATGCCCGCAACTGAAGAAACATTGAGGATGCGTCCCCAGCGCGTTCCGAGCATGGGCAGCAGCAGGGGCTGGGTCACGTTGAAAAACCCGTTCAGCGACACGTCGATGACCCGGGTCCACTGCTCTGCGCGCATGCCGGGCATCACCGCGTCGTCATGGATGCCGGCATTGTTCACCAGCACCTGGATCGGTCCCTGCTCAAGCACCCGCGCCAGCGCCGCGCTGGTCTGGCCTGCGTCCGTCACGTCGAAACGGACGGCCTCGGCGCTGCCACCGGCTGCCTCGATGCCGTCAACCACGGCTTGCGCACGTGCCGCCGAGCCATGCGCATGCACATATACATGGCATCCGGCCGCCGCCAGCGTGGCGCATATCGCGGAGCCGATGCTGCCGCTGCCGCCCGTCACCAGTGCGCGCTTCATGTTCTTGCCTTTTCCGCGTCCAGCACGACTGTCGCCCTGCCTTGCAGGATGGTCGCCCCGTCCGCACTCACCCGAAATGTATACATGACGTTGGTGCCGTCTCCCATCAAGCGCTCAGCATCTATGGTCAGCGGGGCGCCCAGCGTATCCAGGCGCGACACTGTGCACGTCACATCGCGCACACCCGCCAGGTAGCCGGCGCGCGGCCGCTCTCCCCCATCACCGGCCGCGGCGCCTTGCATGCCCCCGTGCACCGCCATCGCCTGCGCCG
The DNA here is from genome assembly GCA_035260545.1 of Gallionellaceae bacterium. Taxonomy (GTDB): domain Bacteria; phylum Pseudomonadota; class Gammaproteobacteria; order Burkholderiales; family Gallionellaceae; genus DATDDB01. The sequence continues at coordinate 2,488 of DATFUZ010000003.1, forward strand.
CATATTCTATCCCGCATAGCGCAGGTAATCCATTAGCAGCGCGCAGGGGGTTGTCCGCGTCAAGGTGGGTGCTGCTGACGCAGCGGATGTGTTGCGCATCGTACTCAACCACGCCGTCCAGCAAACACATGGCGCCGGAATGCGGAATCAGGCGGGCGATCCGGTGCCTGTCGGCTAACATGGCGTGACCGTCATATCCAGGCGGCAATCGCCCTGGTAATCGAGCGCCAGCCGGGATTCCAAGCCAGGCTGCCGCGCGGCCCGCGCCAGGTCGACGCCGGCCAGCGCCTCCAGCAGCGGCAGACTGCGCGCAGCCGGATTTCCGAGCCGCAGTCTTTCCAGCGCCGGGTCTGCCATCGGCGCGGCGTGGGCGGCGCCCGATTGAAACTCGAGTTCCAGCACGGCGAAACACCGTTCCGTCCGCCGCGGCGTCAGCACCAGCGCGATGCCGAAATTGCCCTCTACATGACGCACGCTGGCCAGCGGTTCGCGATAGGCGTGATCGTAGGCGAGCAGCGCGACCGGAATGCCGTCGGTGGCGAGTTGCGCCATGGCGTCGAGCAGACCCACAGCGAAACTCGAATCGTAGCCGCACAGGCTGGTGGAAGGCGCGTGCGACTGCGCAGCAATCCCCCAGTAGCCGGCCACGGCGTTATGCACGGAATTGTGGAAGCGGGTGGGCGAAACTTCGCGCGGGGCGGTGACCAGCGTCTCGCAGATCGCGTGGACGTTTTCGTTGTCACCACTCGACGACGTGAACACCGTCGCAGTATCCGCCGCCGACCGTTGCGCATGCTCGAAGGCTTCATGGCCGCTGGCGATGGCCAGCTTGATCGGGATGCCGGCACGGCGCCGCTCATTGGGCGGCAACATGCCGGTCACGGCCATATTGGTGGGCTCCGGAACATAGCTTGCGGCGCCGGTCAGTACCGGCCGGGACGGCTCCCAGCCATCCAGGCCCGGCCCGCGCAGCCCGATGCCCTCGACAAAGGCGCGCAGCCGGCTCATGGCGCCGCTCCCAGCACCAGGCTGCAATTGCTGCCGCCAAAACCGAAAGAGTTGCTGAGCACGGTGCGTAGCGGAGCGGCGCGGTTCTCGATGCGGTAATCGCAGTGCAGCGCCGGATCGAGCTGCCCGGTGCCCAGGCTGCCGGGAATGAAGCCGTGCTCCATCGCCAGCATGCCGATGATAGCCTCGCTGATGCCGGCCGCCCCCAACAGGTGTCCGGTCCAGCCCTTGGTCGAACTGCAAGGCACGGCCTGGCCGAACAGTTCGACGACCGCCCTGTCCTCGCTGGCATCGTTGGCCTTGGTCGCCGTGCCGTGCAGGTTGATGTAGTCGATGGCGGACGGCTGCACACCGGCCGCATCCAGCGCACGCTGCATGGCGAGGCGCGCACCCAGCCCCTCGGGATGGGGGGCGGACATGTGGTAGGCGTCGGAGCTTTCGCCCACGCCCAGCAGCATGGGACCGGCTCCGGCGCCGGCCTTTTCCAGCAGCACGAAGCCGCCGCCTTCGCCGATGGACAGCCCCTTGCGCGCGACATCGTAGGGACGGCACGTTTCGTCCGACAGCAGGCCTAACGAGTTGAAGCCGTATAGCGTGGTCAGGCACAGGCTATCGACGCCGCCCACCAGCGCCGCGTCGCACACGCCCGCGTCTATCATGCGCTGCGCGTTGCCGAATACTTTGGCCGTGGAGGAGCAGGCCGAGGACACCACCAGCGCGGGCCCTTGCAGGCCCAGGTAGGCGCGCACGAAGCCCGCCAGCGAATAGGTGTTCTGCGTCCCCTCGTAGCAGAATTCGGGCGGCAGGGCGCCGGTCTCCGGATTGCGCTGGCGGTAGGCGAGTTCGCTCTGCAGCAAGCCGGAAGTGCTGGTCCCCACAAATACGCCGATGCGCGCGGCTCCGTATTTTTCACGGGCCGCCGCCACCGCCTGTGCAAATCCGTCCTGTTCCAGCGCCAGTTGCGCCAGCCGGTTGTTGCGGCAGTCGTAGCATGCGAGATCTTCGCGCACAGCCATTGTGTCCAGCCCGTCGACCAGGCCCACCCAGGTATCCAGGTCCACGGTGTCGAAATTACACGGGGCAAGACCCGAACGGCGGGCGCGCAGCGCCTCCAGGGTGGCATCCAGACCGGTGCCCAGTGCGTTGGACAACGTCTTGTGGCTGATCAGTAGGGGTCGCAACTTGGCCTGAAAAATCGAATTGGATGGGAAAGACCGGCTGCTAACGGTGCAGCAAGACTTCCAGAACGAACTTGCTGCCCACGTAAGACAGGAACAGGAACACGAAACCGCTGAGCGTCCAGCGTATGGCGGTGCGGCCGCGCCAGCCATAGAAGTGGTGGCCGACCAGCAAGCCGGCGAACACCACCCAGGAGGTGAGCCCGAATACGAGCTTGTGCGCGATGCGCGGCGTGAATTTCAGAGCGTGGCCGAACACCTGTTCCGAGAAGATCATGCCGGAAGCCAGGGTGAAGCTCAGCAGCAGGAAACCGGCGATAATGATGCGAAACAGCAGGGCTTCCATGGTGAGCAGGGGCGGCAGGTTCTGCATGGCCTTGGGCAGGATGGCGTGGTGCAGGCGTTTTTCGACCAGCGACATCAGGCCGGCGTGCAGCGCCGCAATGGTGAACAGGCTGAACGCCAGCATGGCCACAGCGATATGCGCCTCGAAAGCCCAGGTGTTGCGCGCATGCAGTTGGGTGTCGGGAAACAGGGCCGGCAGCACCACCCCCACCGCGGCCAGCGGCAATACCAGCGTCTGCAGGCTGGCGATGGGATAGAAGAAATGCGCCACCCAGTACACCAGCAGCGTCAGCCAGAGGATGAGCGAAATGGAATTCGTCAGCCCAAGATTCATTTCCCCGTCGATGAACAGGGTGTTCGACAGCAGATAGCCCTGAAGCAGCATGGGCGCCAGCACGACGAAGCGCGCCGCGCCGCGCTCCAGCTCGGCGTCCCGCCCGGCGGCCTGGGCGCGCCAGTAATAAACCGCCAGCGCGGCGTAGCCGAGGACGGCCGCCAGATAGAGTGAAAGATTCGACATCATGACCGGAAATGTTTTAGACTTTGTTAATTTTACACTATCTCCGACGGCGAAAAACACCCGCCCGGCGGAAATCCGAACCTTTAGCGGCTGCACCCTATGCTTGACAACCTGACCCAGCGCCTTTCGGGCGTGATCAAGAACATCCGCGGACAGGCGCGGCTGACTGAAAGCAATATTCAGGACGCCCTGCGCGAGGTGCGCATGGCGCTGCTCGAGGCTGACGTGGCGCTGCCGGTGGTGAAGGAGTTTATTGCCCAGGTCAAGGAGGCCGCGCTGGGCCAGGAGGTGATAGCCAGCCTCAACCCCGGCCAGGCGCTGATAGGGGTGGTGCACCGGGAACTGACCCGGTTGATGGGCGAGGCCAGCGCCGGTATCAACCTCGCCGTAGTGCCGCCTGCGGTCATCCTGATGGCCGGCCTGCAGGGAGCGGGCAAGACCACTTCCAGCGGCAAGCTGGCCAAGATGCTGCGCGACCAGCAGAAAAAGAAGGTGCTCCTGGTCAGTTGCGACGTTTACCGCCCTGCTGCCATCGAGCAGTTGCGCGCCGTGGCGCAGCAGCTGGAGATCGACTGGTTCCCCTCCGACGCCGGGCAAAAGCCGCTGGATATTGCGCTGTCGGCGCAGGACTACGCGAAAAAACACTATCATGACGTGCTGATCGTCGATACGGCCGGCCGCCTGGCCGTCGATGAGGCGATGATGCAGGAGATCCGCGAGCTGCACGCCGCGCTCAATCCGGTGGAGACGCTGTTCGTGGTGGACGCCATGACCGGCCAGGATGCGGTGAACACCGCCAAGGCCTTCGGCGACGCACTGCCGCTGACCGGCGTGATCCTGACCAAGCTGGACGGCGATGCGCGCGGCGGCGCCGCGCTGTCGGTGCGCCAGATCACCGGCAAGCCGATCAAGTTTGTCGGCGTCAGTGAAAAAATGACCGGCCTCGAGGCCTTCCACCCCGAACGCATGGCGTCCCGCGTGCTGGGCATGGGCGATGTGCTGTCGCTGATCGAGGAAGCGCAGCGCGAGGTGGACGTCGCCGAAGCCGCGAAGCTGGCGAAGAAGGTGCAGAAGGGCGAGGGTTTCGACCTCAACGACTTCAAGATGCAGATCGCGCAAATGCGCAAGATGGGCGGCATGGCCGCCATGATGGACAAGCTGCCCGCGCAGCTCTCGCAGGCTGCGGCGGGCGGCAAGATGGACGACAAGAAAGTCTACCGGCTGGAGGCCATTATCAATTCCATGACCGCCCGGGAGCGCGCGCACCCCGAGCTGATCAAGGCCTCGCGCAAGCGCCGCATCGCCGCTGGCGCGGGCGTGCAGGTGATGCACGTCAACCAGCTGCTCAACCAGTTCGAGACCGCGCAGAAGATGATGAAGATGGTCAGCAAGGGCGGCATGGCCAAGATGCTGCGCGGCATGAAGGGGATGCTGCCCGGCATGTGATCCCCCCTGCGCGGCGCGCTTCCGCGCCTCGCCCATCACCGTAGACTTTTGCCGCGTTCCCGCAGCTTGGCGGGAGCGGATGTTTAACTTTCGACCAGACAGACTGACCATGACCATCAAAGCCATTATTTTCGACGTGGACGGCACCCTGGCGGACACCGAGGAGGGACACCGCCAGTCGTTCAACAAGGCCTTCGCCGAAAACAACCTGCCCTGGAACTGGGATGTGGAGCTGTACGACAAACTGCTCGCGGTCACCGGCGGCAAAGAGCGCATCAAGTATTTCGTCGACAGCTTCCTTACTGGTTACGCCAAGCCGGCGGATTTCGACGAATTCGTCAAGCACCTGCACAAGGTGAAGACCGCACATTACACCGCCATGCTGCGCGAGGGACAAATCCCGCTGCGCCCGGGCGTCAGGCAGTTGATCGAGGACGCGCGTGACGCCGGCATCACGCTGGCCATCGCCACCACCACCTCGCCGGAGAATGTCTCCACCCTGCTGGAAGTGGGACTGGGCAAGGACTGGGAAAAATATTTCGCGGCCAACGGCTGCGGCGACATCGTGCCGCAGAAGAAGCCCGCCCCCGACATCTACCTCTGGGTGCTGGACAAGCTCAAGCTGGCGCCGGAAGACTGCATCGCGCTGGAAGACTCGGTCAACGGCCTGCGTTCCAGCCTGGCGGCGGGAATCAGGACCTACATCACGGTCAACCACTATACGCGCAACCACGATTTCAGCGGCGCCGCCGGCATCTTCAGCGACCTCGGCGACCTGCACGCCTTCTATCGCGCGACCGGCCTGCCCCTTCCCAAAAACCCGTCAAACGGATAGGATTGCACTCTCAGTGGGGACGTAGCTCAGCTGGGAGAGCGTCGCGTTCGCAATGCGAAGGTCGGGAGTTCGATCCTCCTCGTCTCCACCATCAATCGACCCATCCGCCTCCAAGTTTGTGGTGATAACGCTTCAGCCGCGCCGCCAGACGCTCGCGAACTTCGTTATCGAATGCGGCGCGGCGACAGAAGCCAGCCCTCCGATCGTGGAAGCAATTCATGCCGGTAACCACGGCGGACGTCCCTATTCGTTCATTACGAGCGCACGCCGCATAAACCCGAATAAATAGCAGTCGCGGCAGGGCAGCACACCGCCCTGCTTGTTGGCGCTCGCGCCCCCCAGTCACCGCCTCGCGACAGTTTTTGGCGTCAAGCACGAGCTCGCCCGCCCTGTCCGCTGGGGCGGCATCGTTCATCCGCGCATAGCGGACTGATTTCCCGCAATTTTCCCACTCTCCTCCGCCGTAATTTGCAGCCTCGTCCGGGCTGCTGGCGGCACGCCCGGCCAGCGCCTGTCCGCGCCCCCAAAAAACATGGTTGCAATTGAGAATGCTTCTCATTTACAATCGCAACAAATGAGAATGCTTCTCATTTAGATATAGCGATGCTTTTTTGTGATTTGCCCTATTCAGAGGAGAAAGTATGCGAGTCATTTTCTTATTCGCCGCCCTTGTGGCGGGCACGCTGGCAGCGACCGGGAGCAGCTACGCGGCGGACGAGGCGCCCGCCCTGACGCTGCGCAACAAGCAATTCGTGCCCAACGAGTTGACGGTGCCTGCAGGCGTCAAGGTCAAGCTGGTTGTCCGCAACGAGGACAGCGTGGCCGCCGAATTCGAAAGCTATGACCTTTCCCGCGAGGTCGTCGTTGCCGCCCAGGGCCAGGTGACCATATTCATCGGCCCCCTGAAGCCCGGGCGCTACGGCTTTTTCAACGATTTCGATCGCTCGATGACAGGGTGGATCGTGGCGCAACCCGCCGCGGCGGACAAGAAATAGCAGCAGGCCGGCGGCGGGCAACGCCGCATGTCGCCGCCGTCGCGCGGCTGGAAGATCAACATGAATTTCGCACAACGAATTATGAGAACGGCAGTCGGGGGACTGTTGTTGCTGGCTTTAACGGGCGTACAAACGGCACGGGCGGACAATGATTTCATTGTCTATTCGCCTTATGTCTATCAAGGACAGACCGAGGTTGAGGCCTACGGCTTCGCCTCCCAGGATGGACGTCCCAACCTGAACGGCACGGCCGGGTACAACATCTCGGTGGCGCACGCGATGACCAGTTGGTGGAAGCCGGAAGTCTATGTTGGCGAGTTCAACCGCTTTCCCGGCAGCAACACGTATTTGTCCGGCTATGAATTTGAAAACACCTTCCAGTTGACCGACGTAGGCGAATACTGGGCCGATATTGGCTTTCTGGCCTCCTATGCCTATGTCAGACAGCCGGGACAGCCCGCCCAGGCGGAATTCGGACCGCTGTTCGAAAAGCACACAGGACATATCTACCAGCGGCTCAACCTGATCTGGGAAAAGCAGATCGGCGCCGGCGCCAGCGGCCAGTATATGTTCCGCGGGGCCTACAGCATGAGCTACCGCTTCAATGTCGGGCGGTCGACCCTGGCTCCCGGGCTGGAGGCATATTACCGCCCCGCAGACAATGCGCACCAGATCGGTCCCATGCTGAGCGGCGAGTTCTATCCCGAAGGCAGAAGCGAGCTGGAATGGCGCATTGGCGTGGTGTACGGGGTGAATGCCGGCGCGCCGGTCAGGACGCTGCTAGGCCGCATCGAATATGAATTTTTCTGAGAGGACTGCCGTCGCGCAGCAGCAGCCCGCCCAAACGTAACATCTACGCAACAGCAACCTTCGCGCCCGAATCCGGGCCCTTCCCGCCCTGCTGCACCGGCGCGACAGTTCCGCGCGGGCAGGGCCGCCTCGAAGCCATCGCGCCCGGCGCCAAAACCTTGCTAGAATATGTATCGTGCATCGATGTATCCCCGTCCTCGTGACAAAATTAACTAGTTGTGCGGCCACACCAGGAGCTGGCCTCCGGCCCGCTTGCTAAGGGTAGTAAAATTAAGTCGACCATTCCAGAAATCCCGGGCTTTCGATCCTCATGGATGGCGCCCAGCCTGGCCATGGGCCTGCTGCTGCTGTTCGCGGCCGTCACCCAGCACTGGATCGTCAGCTATTTCGAAAGCCAGATCAACAACGAGATGAAGCTTCGCTCGGGAGAGCTGGCCGACGGGCTGATCAACGGCATGAACATGCTGATGGTCACCGGGCAGATCAGCGATCCCAACAACCGCCTGCTGCTGCTGAGCAAGATGGCGGCATCCCGCGGGGTGGATGAGCTCAGGATCATACGAGCCAAACAGGTGCAGAACCAATTCGGCCCCGGTCTGCCGTCGGAGCAGGCCAAGGATGCGCTGGACCACGAGGCAATTGCATCGAAGAAACCGGTTTACTCGATCATTCAGCGGCCCGACGGCCAGCGCCAGTTCCGGGCTGTGATCCCCTTCATCGCCAGCACAAATTTCCGCGGCACCAACTGCCTGAGCTGCCACCACGTCAAGGCGGGCAGCGTCAACGGCGCCGCCAGCATCCGCCTGAACATGAAGGATGCGGACGAACAACTCGCGCGCGTCAGGCGCTGGGTGTGGACAGGGGACATTACCCTGGTGTTGATGCTGGCGGTGATCGTCGTCTGGCGCAAGGTAGACCGGCGCATTCAGGCCCTCGCCAACTACGATCCGGTGACCGGCCTGCCCAACCGCAACCTGCTGCATGACCGGATTTCGCAGGCCATCCACTTCGCCCGCCGCTATGAGCGGACCATGGCCATCCTGTTCATCGACCTCGACGACTTCAAGGTGGTCAACGACAGTCTGGGACACAATGTGGGAGATCAGTTGCTGCGCGAGCTCGGAAGGCGCTTCCTTGGCTGCGTGCGCGAAGTCGACTCCGTGGCCAGGATCGGCGGTGACGAGTTCGTCATCGTGTTGACCGGTATTGCACACCGCGGCGACGTAGCCGCCATCGCCGAGAAAGTGCTGGAGGCTCTTGCCAAGCCCTTCATTCTCGAAGGCCGCGAGGTCTTCATCTCCTCCAGCATCGGCATCGCCAGCTATCCCAAGGATGGCCAGAACGAAGCCGCCCTGCTCAAGAACGCAGACTCCGCGATGTACCACGCCAAGGAGCGAGGCAAGGGCAACTACCAGTTCTACGCCGCAGAGATGAACGAAATGGCGCTGGAGCGCCTGTCGCTGATCAACGACCTGCACCGCGCGCTGGAACGGAACGAGTTCATCCTGCACTACCAGCCCCAGGTGAACATCGCCAGCGGCAAGATCAGCGGCGTCGAGGCGCTGATTCGCTGGCAGCACCCGCGCAAGGGCACTATTCCGCCGATGATATTCATTCCGGTTGCGGAAGAGACGCGTCTCATCATCCCCATCGGGCAATGGATATTGCGCAAGGCCTGTGCCCAGGCCATGGAATGGCACAGGGCCGGATTCGAAATCACACTCTCGGTCAATCTATCGGTACTGCAGGTGGAAGAACGCAAACTGGTGGAGCTGGTCGAGGACACCCTGCGCGAGACCGGCATGAACCCGAAATTCCTCGAACTCGAATTGACGGAAAATATCCTGATCCAGCGTCCGGACATCATCTACAACGTATTCCAGCAGCTCAGGGGACTCGGCGTGCGCCTGGCCATCGACGATTTCGGCACCGGCTATTCTTCGCTCAGCTACCTTAGCAAGCTGCCGATCGACAAGCTCAAGATAGACCGCTCGTTCATTCACGACCTGGCAAACAACGCCGACGACCGGTCGATCGTTGAGGCCATCATTTCCCTGGCCCACAGCCTGCGGCTCAGGTCAATCGCCGAAGGCGTGGAAACGCCGGAACAGGAAAAGATACTGCGCCGGCTGGATTGCGATGAACTGCAGGGCTACATCTACAGCCCGCCATTGCCCCAGGAAGAACTGACCGCCCTGCTGAGGGCCGCGCGCGAAGCCTAGCCGGCGCTGCTCAGTTCGCCCTGTCCGTTGTAAAATTACGCCGTTTCAGCAACCACCCGGACAGGAGAGACCATGTCAAGCAAGCAAATCATCCAGACCCCAGACGCGCCCGCCGCCATCGGGACCTATTCCCAGGGCGTGCGTATAAACGACACCGTCTACCTTTCCGGCCAGATCGGGCTTGACCCCTCCACCATGCAGATGGCCGAGAGCACCGAGGGGCAAATCCATCGCGTATTCCAGAACTTGCGCGCGGTCGCCCTGGCCGCCGGGGGCTCGCTCGACGATATCGTGAAACTGAACATCTACCTGACCGACCTCGCCCATTTCGCCAAGGTAAATGAGCTCATGGCCACCTACTTCCGCCAGCCCTACCCGGCGCGTGCCGCGGTAGGCGTCGCGGCGCTGCCGCGCGACGCGCAAGTGGAAATGGACGCCGTGCTCTACTTGCAGGACTGACCGCCATCGACGCGTCCGCTGCCGACACCGGCCTGAGCGGCATTCCCAAGGCCACGGTTGCCAAGCTGGAAAAGCTGGGCATCCGTGACCGCCTGGGGCTGGTGCTGCACCTGCCGTTGCGTTACGAGGATGAGACGCAGATCGCGCCCGTAGCGGCGCTGACGCCCGGCGTCACCGCACAGGTGGAGGGCGAGATCATCCACAGCGAGGTGGTGTTTCGTCCGCGCCGCAGCCTGGTGTGCCAGCTCCAGGACGACAGCGGCGTCCTGCACCTGCGCTTCCTTAATTTCTACCCCAGCCAGCAGAAGCAGTTGGCGGTCGGACGCCGCATCCGCGCGCTGGGCGAGCCGCGCATGGGCTATTTCGGCATCGAGATGGTGCACCCGAAGTGCCGTGCCGCAGGCGACGGCACACCGCTCAAGAAATCGTTGACGCCGGTCTATCCCACCACCGCCGGACTGCCCCAAGCCACGCTGAGCAAATACATCCACGCCGCACTGGGCGCATCCCCGCTGCCCGATACATTGCCACCCGCCCTGCTCGCCCGCCTCAAGCTGCCGGCCTTCGCCGACAGCGTGCGCCTGCTGCATGACCCGCCGCCGGATGCGGACGAGGATGCGCTCGCGCGCCGCGCACACCCGGCCTGGGTGCGCATCAAGTTCGACGAGCTGCTGGCGCAACAGCTTTCGATGCGGGTGCACTATCGCAAGCGCCACAGCCGCAACGCCGCACCACTGCCGGCGCAACACCGGCTTACCGCGCAATTGCTGGCTTCCCTGCCGTTCGCGCTGACCGCTGCGCAGCAGAAGACCCTCGCCGAAATCAGCCGCGACCTCGAGCGCACACACCCCATGCAGCGCCTGCTGCAAGGCGACGTGGGCTCGGGCAAGACCGTGGTGGCAGCACTCGCCGCGCTGCAAGCCATCGAGAACGGCTACCAGGCGGCGCTGATGTCGCCGACCGAGATTCTCGCCGAACAGCACTATCTCAAGCTGCGCGACTGGCTGGCGCCGCTGGGCATCGCGCCGGTATGGCTGACCGGCAGCCTGAAGAAGAAGGAGAAACAGGCCGCCGCAGCGCGCATCGCGGCGGGAGAAACGCAACTCGCCATCGGCACCCACGCCCTGTTTCAGGACGATGTCGCCTTCGCCAGGCTGGGATTGGTGATCGTGGACGAGCAGCATAAATTCGGCGTGCAGCAGCGCCTGGCCCTGCGCGGCAAGGGCGAAGAGCCGCACCAGTTGATGATGAGCGCGACCCCCATTCCGCGCACGCTGGCGATGAGCTACTACGCCGACCTGGACGTGTCGGTGATAGACGAACTGCCTCCCGGGCGCACACCGGTGGTGACCAAACTGGTGAGCGACGCACGGCGTGAGGAAGTGTTCGAGCGCGTGCGCGCGGCCTGCCTGGAGGGGCGGCAGGCCTACTGGGTGTGCCCGCTGATCGAGGAATCGGACGCGCTGGAAGTGGAACTGCAGACCGCGATCGACACCTGCGACGACCTGCGCACGGCATTCCCCGAGCTTGGCATCGGCCTGGTGCACGGGCGTCTGCCGCCGGCAGAGAAAGCCGCCATCATGGCCGAATTCAAGGCCGGCAAGCTGCAAATTCTGGTGGCGACCACGGTGATCGAGGTGGGCGTGGACGTGCCCAACGCCAGCCTGATGGTGATAGACCACGCCGAGCGCATGGGGCTGGCGCAGTTGCACCAGTTGCGCGGCCGGGTGGGACGGGGGGCGGCGCAAAGCATGTGCATTCTGCTCTACCAGCAGCCGCTGTCGGAACTGGCGCGGGCGCGCTTGAAAATCATCTATGAGAATACCGACGGCTTCGAGATCGCCCAGCACGACCTGCGCCTGCGCGGCCCCGGCGAGCTGCTGGGCGCGCGCCAGAGTGGCGTGCCCATGCTGCGCTTCGCCGACATCAGCGCCGACGCCGAGTTGCTCAACAGCGCGCGCGTCGTCGCCGACGAATTACTGCGCGACCACCCCGAGGCCGCGCACGCCCACCTGCAGCGCTGGCTGGCAAGCAGGCACGATTTCCTGCATGCCTAAAGCTGACGGTCGAAGGCCGCGCGCTCAACAGCTGAAGAGAGCGGCGAATTCACCCTGCAGATTCGTACCCTGCAGCGCATCGTAGTGGCGAAAGCAATAGAAGGCCAGATCCGGACTGTCATACATTTGCGCCAGCATACCCAGCTTGAGCAGTTTTTTCGCTGAGAGCTGCGGAATCTGCACGACGTCCCGGATGAAAAGCGCATCAGCCCAGATATCCTGCGTGCCGACAGTGGGATCGTTGTTCAGGACGATGGGCGCCAGCGAACGCGTGCCGCGCGTGAGGAATTTGTGGAACATGATATTGTCTCGCCGCAACTGGGTGCAGACGTCGCCAAACAAGGGCTGATTCACGTAGTGGGGAATGAATTCAACCTCGGACACGATTGCGACGACCTCGCCCAGCACTTGGCACCCCCCCTGGAAGATGTCCAGTTCCGCCCCCTGCACGTCTATCTTGATGAAATCAACCGGCCCAATAGCCTGTTCTTCGGCAAAATGATCCAAGCTAACCGTCTCGATTTCCCTGACCCCCACCAAGTCTGCAAGCTCAAACTCATTGTAGAGCGAGAGCAGCGGCTTGTTGGGTTCATATAGCGAACTGCACATGGGGGCCAGCGTTTCATAGAAGGGCCGTTTTTCTTCGGCGCGTCCCAGCGCCTTCGCGAAGAATCTGATTCCCGGCGGCGACTCGCGATTCAGTTTTTTGCAGAGCGCCTCGTCCACCTCGAACGCGAACACCCTTGATCCCGGAAAATAATCCAGCAACCTGTGAGATCGCTCCGGCGGCCCGCCAATAGGGGCCGCGCCAACCTCGAGCGCGGTGAATATCAGCGTATCGTCGTGACGCAAGATCAGTTCGGCAAGTCTTGCCAACAGGGTATCCATATCGTTCATTTCAGCAAGCCTTCGTTCCGGTACGTCAATATCGTATGGGCAGGACAATTGAGCCCAAGCCATCCTGGGCAGCTCGCGAGCAGGCACGATTTCCTCCATGCCTGAAGGCTTGCGCCGGACGGGCGGGCGCGCAAAGCAGGCGAAAGTGGCGGTACCCACCCGATCAGCTCTGGAACAGCGTCACGAATTGCTGTTTCAGGTCTGAGCCCTTCAATCTGTCGCAGTGCTGCAAACAGTAATGTGTCTTTTTCCATCTCATTCACTGCTAATCGATTCGGGATAAATTGCGTGGAAGCAGCGGCGCGGCGTTTTCAATTTGCGCCCCCGCGGGCCGCCGGACGGCCCGCACTTTCGCGGCCCGCATGTAAGTCAGCTCGGATTTGCCAGAATGGCTCCGGTGACAATCACCAGGCCGCGCGCAAGCAGCATCATCTTGCCTTGGGCGTGGTGATCGGCGCGCGCGGCGGCATCGCCTTGCAGGATCTTGCGCGCCGTGAGTATCTGCATGCCATACAGGAGGTACATGCCGACCAGCAAGGCGAAATGCATCCACACCAGGAAGGAGAACAGGTCGCCCTGTTCGATCAGGCGGTGGTACCAATTGCGATGCGTATAGAGGTAGATGGGCATGCCGACGTCGAAGCAGACCATGGCGGCCATCACGGGCACGTGGAACCAGCGGTGGCGGTGCAGGAAGTAGGCGGCCAGCATGACCAGATAGGACACGCTGGCGGCGATAATCGCGAGGTAGGACATTAAGCGATTATACTCCGGTCGCGCGCCTCAGCCGAACTGATAGCCGGAAAACATCTTGCCGAACATCTGCTCCCGGTAGGTTATGCGCCCGGCATCGTCTCCGGCGGCGCCGGCGGCCACCATCAGCGGCAGCAGGTGTTCGGCACGGGGGTGTGCGGCGCGCGCGCCAGGCGCATCGTGCCACTGCGTAAGCAAGCGCTCGCGCTCGGCTCGCGGCGCCTGCACTGCATGGCCTAGCCATTCGTCGAATTGCGCCGAGAGCGCGCCGGCGTCCGGGCTGGGTGAGAAGAACTCGCTCAGGTTGTGGTAGCTGTTGCCGCTGCCTACGATGAGCACACCCTCGTCTCGCAGCGGCGCGAGGGCACGGCCGATTGCCAGGTGCCGCGCCGCATCGAGATGGTGCAGCAGCGAGAGCTGCACTATGGGCATGTCGGCCTCGGGGTAAATCAGCTTGAACGGCACGAACACGCCATGGTCCAGCCCGCGCCCGTGTTCCTCCGCCGCAGGCATGCCCGCGGCGCGCAGCAGTTCTAGCGCGCGCGCGGCTACGCGGGCCGAACCGTGCGCCGGATAGGTCAATTGGTAGGTGTGTTCCGGAAAACCGTAGTAGTCATACAGCAGGGTATGGTTGTCCGCGCTCAGCACCGTGGGCACGCTGCACTCCCAATGGCCCGAAATCACCAGCACCGCTTGCGGCCGTTCGCCCACGGCATCGGGAATTCCGCGCAGAAAGGCCGCCATGTTGTCCCAAAGCGTGGGCGGATAACCGGGGAACGGCTCCATGAAGAAGCACGGCCCGCCGCCATGCGGGATGTACAGCGCAGGAAAGTGAAAGGCAGACATGCGGCCACTCCGTTCGGACAGTTTGACGCTATGGTACCCCGAATCGCGCATGCAGTCGCGCCGCCGCAACGGCTCGCCAATGCCCAATCATTCGCGCGCCGTCAACGATAGTATAATGCCGTGCGCTGTAACACCTACCGGGGCAAGCATGTCCGATGCACCGGGCATTCACCCAACCACAAGGAGTTGTCCATGAGCAGGACGAACCGTATGGCATTCGCACTGCTGACCCTGGCCGCATCGGCGGCCTATGCCTCCACCCCAATGATGACGCCCGGATCGATCGGTGGCGGCGCCGTGGCCCAGCCGCGGACCACGGGTTCCGGCCCGGGCGCCATGACGCAGCAGCCCCGTGCCGCAGCGCCCCAGCCCGCCCCCGCTCCAGGCGCTCTGCCCGGCCAGCGTATGGCGCCGAACGCCACAGCGCCCGCGAACACGCGCGCGGGGCGCATGGACGGTCGCCGCGACTTCGGGCGCGACCGGCGCGAAGACAGGCGTGAGTTCCGGCATGAGCGCCGCAGGGACCGGCGGGAATTCAGACGCGACCGGCGCGAGGACCGGCGGGAATTCAGACGCGAGCGCAGGGAAGGCCGCTAACGCGGCGCAGCGCCCTGCAGCATGGCTGCCGGCGCCCGGCCACGCGAAGCGGACGATTCACTGAATTCTGGAGAGGCGCAAGCAACGGCCTCTCACCTTCACCTTGCTGATAAACCCTTAAACCGGGCGCTTGCGCGCCGCCAGATCGATCAGCGCAGACATGCCATGATGCCCCGCGCCTTCGCGTATGATGGCGTCGTGCTCCGCAAAATGCAGCCATTCCATATCCCCGAATGACTCGCGCAGCAGCGCCTCGGTATACATGTTCTCCGCGACCGGCGGACCGCCGGTCTTGAACTCGAGCTGGCGCGGCGTATAGCCCTGCAGCAACAGCAGGCCGCCGGGCTTGAGACAGCGCTTGATGCTGGCGAACATCTGCGCGCGCAGCGCCGGACCGGCGAACTGGATGAAGATCGCCGCCACCACATCGAAGCGCTCCTCACCCCATTCCCAATGCTCGAGATCGGCCTGTTCGAAATCGATCCGCACATGGCGCCGCTCGGCCAGCTTTTTGGCCTTATCCAGCGCCACCTGGGAGCCTTCCACGGAAAGCACCTGCAGATCATGCTGCGCCAGCCAGACGCCGTTGCGGCCCTCGCCGTCCGCAACCGCGAGGCAGTTCAGCCCCGGCTGCAGCAGATGCCGCTGCGAGACCAGAAAAGCATTCGGTTCAGTCCCGAAAAGATATTCGTCGCCCGCATAACGCTCATCCCACGTGGTTGCCATCGTCCCGCCTCCTGATTTGGTTGTACTTGCGCCCCGCAAAAACGATCACGTCGTCCACCAGCGTGAAGACCACCGGAATGACCAGCAGGCTGAGAAAGGTGGAGGTGATCAGGCCGCCGATGACCACCACCGCCATGGGCGAACGGAAGCTGTTGTCGCCCGCGCCGAGGTCGAGCGCGACCGGCAGCATGCCCGCGCCCATCGCCAGCGTGGTCATCACGATGGGGCGCGCGCGCTTGCGGCAGGCATCGAGTATGGCGTCCAGGCGGTTCATGCCGCGCGTGCGCCGCGACACGATCGCGTATTCCACCAGCAGGATGGAGTTTTTGGTGGCAATGCCCATCAGCATCACGAGGCCGATCATGGCGGGCATCGAGATCGCGGTGCGCGTGACGAAGAGGGCAAGGAAGGCGCCCGGGACGGACAGGATGAGCGCCCACAGGATGGTGACAGGCTGCATGAAGTCCTTGAACAGCAGCACCAGCACGATGTATATGCACAGCACGCCGGTGAACATGGCGAGGCCGAAACTGGCGAACAGCTCCTTCATCATCTCGGCGTCGCCGATGGCGGCAACCTGGACGCCTGGCGGCAGGTTCTTGACGGCAGGCAGCGCATCCACCGCCTTTTTCACCGCGCCCAGCGGCTGTCCGGCGAGTTCAATCTCAAAAGCGACGTCGCGCTGGCGGTCATAGCGGTCGATCTGCGCCGGCCCGCTTTCGAGATTGAGCGCGGCGACATTGCCCAGCATCACCGGCCCGCGGGCGCCCGGCACCACCAGGCGCGACAACAGGTTCAGGTCATGGCGCGCGGCGTCGCGCAGCTTCACCACAATGGGAATCTGGCGGTCGGGCAGGTTGAGCTTGGCGAGATCCTGGTCGTAATCGCCTGCGGTCGCGACGCGCAGCGTGTCGGCGATGGCGGCGGTGGTCACGCCCAGGTCGGCAGCGCGCGAAAAGTCCGGACGCACGACGACCTCAGGCCGCAGCACGCTGGAATTGGACACGATGTTGCCGATGCCGGGTATGGTGCGCAGTTGCTGCTGCACCTTCATGGCATATGTGTCGAGCAGCGCAGGGTCGTCACCGGTGAGCACCAGCTGGTACTTGTCGGACGATGCGCCCATGCCTATCTTGACGCGCACGCTGGGCAACACGCGCAGCGCCTCGCGCAACTGGTCCTCGATCTGCTGCTTGCTGTACTTGCGATCCGAACGGTCCAGCAACTGGATTGAAAGCGTGGCGTGCGTCACATCCGGCACGCCGGATATCTCGAATGCATTGCCGCCGGAGGAGCCGCCGCCGATGGCGGTGTAGATATGAGTCACTTCCGGGTTGCGCTGTATGATCATTCGCGCCTGCTCGGCGAGCACATACGTGTCGTGCAGGCGGGTGCCGGGCGGCGTGGTGAGCGTCACCTGGGTCTGGTTCTCGTTATCCTTGGGCTGGAATGCAGTGGGCAGCGTCTTCGCCAGGCCCAGCGCGCCGAAGAAGAACAGCGCGGTCAACACCAGCGTGACCAGCCGGTGGCTGAGGCACCAGCGCGCCCAACCCAGGTAGCGCTTGAGCCAGGCGGGCAGGTCGTGCGACACGCGTGGCTTGAGGATGTAGGCCGACATCATCGGGGTGAGCAGGCGCGCCACCACCAGCGAGAACAGCACGGCCACCGCCGCAGTCCACCCGAACTGGACAAAGAACCGTCCCGGCACGCCGCTCATGAAGGCGGTGGGCAGGAACACCGCCACCAGGGTGAGGGTGGTGGCGATTACCGCCATGCCGATCTCGTCGGCTGCCTGCATCGCCGCATCGTAGGGCTTCTTGCCCATTTCCAGGTGACGCATGATGTTTTCGATCTCGACGATGGCGTCGTCCACCAGCACCCCCACCACCAGCGACAGGGCGAGCAGCGTGACCATGCTGATCGTGAAACCGAGCAGGTACATGACGGCGAAGGTGGGAATGACGGCCAGCGGCAGGGCTGTGGCCGCGACCAGCGTGGCACGTGCGTTGCGCAGGAAGAACACCACCACCAGCACCGCCAGCGCCGCGCCCTCGAAGATCATCTGCATCGAGCCCTTGTACGCATCGGACACCCGGTCGACGAGGTTGAACACACGCGCGGTAGTGGTCTCGGGATGGTTTTTCTTGAGGCGGGCCAGCGCGTCGGCAACCCCCTTGGCCACCTCGACGTCGCCCGCCCCCAGCGCGCGCGTGATCTCGAAGCCCACGACCGGGACGCCGTCCAGCAGGGCGGCGGAGCGCCGCTCGGCGATGGTATCGGACACATCGGCGACCTCGTTCAAACGGACGTGGCGGCCATCGCGCAGGCTGATCTCCATCTGCGCGAGCTGGTCCGCGGTCTTGACGGTCGCCACCGTGCGCACGGATTGCTCCTCGTCACCCAGGTCGGTGCGGCCGCCGGGCGCTTCCTGCTGGATCTGGCGCAGTTGCTGCGAAATTTCGGTGGCGGTGACATTGAGCGCCAGCATCTTGACCGGATCGAGCGCAACATGCACCTGGCGCGTGACGCCGCCCACCCGCGCCACGTTGCCCACGCCCTTGACGCCGAGCAGCAGGCGGGTGACGTCGTTGTCCACGAACCAGGAAAGCTGCTCCTCGTTCATGTTGGGCGCGGCAATGGAATAAGTGAGCATGGGCTTGCCGGAAAGCTCGACCTTGGTGATCGTCGGGTCCTTCATCTCGCGCGGCAGGTCGCTGCGGATGCGCGAGACGGCGGAACGCACGTCATCCAGCGCCTCGCGCGAATTGCGCTCGAGATGGAATTCGGCATTGATGATCGCGCTGCCATCCCGGACCTGGGTGTAAATGTGCTTCAGCCCCTGGGTGCCGGCGAGCGCATTTTCGATCTTGCGCGCGACCTCTACCTCCATCTGGTCGGGCGAGGCGCCGGGCAGCGTGCAGCTCACCGTGACCATGGGCAGGTCGACGTCCGGGAAGAGCTGGATCTTCATGGCCTTGAATGCCATGAGGCCCAGAAGGGCAAGCATGGCGAAGCCGAGCACTGCCGGAATGGGATTGCGGATGGACCAGGCCGAAACGTTCATGCGGCCGGCCTTATTGCTTTACGATTTGCACGACATCGCCTTCGGTCAGGAAGGCGCCGCCGCTTTCGACCACCTGCTCGGTCGGCTTCAATCCCTTGCGGATCTGCACCCTGTCCCCCAGATGCTGGCCGGTAAGCACGGAGCGCTCGTGCACACGGCCGCTCGCATCCACCACCAGCACAAAGGTCTCAGTGCCGCGCTGCATCACGGCAGTCTGCGGCAGGGTCTCGACCCGCCGCTTGCCGCCGCTGATGTCGAAGGTGCCGCGCGCGAACGCGCCCGCGACGATGCCGCGGCTGTCCTGCAGCGAAACCAGCGCCAGGCCATAGCGGGTTTTAGGATCTACCGAAGGGGAGACGGCGCGCACCCAGCCCTTGACCTCGTGCCCCTCGCCCAAGCGGACGATGACGGTCATGCCGCGGTGCAAATCCATCAGCTCCTCCGCGGTGAGTTCGGGATGCCATTCCAGCCTCCCCTGGCGGATCAGGCGGAAAAGCTCGACGCCGGGACGCGGCATGGTGCCCACCGTCGCTTCCGCAGCCGAGATGATGCCTGCATCCGGCGCCACGATGCGGCCCTGCACCAGGCCGCGCCTGGCCACCGGGCCAACGCCGTTATCCAGAGTGGCCAGCACCTGCCCCTGTTTTACGCGGTCGCCCAGGCTGACCTTCACTTCGGCGATGCGCAGTCCCTGCACCTGCGCGGTAATGACCGCCTCCTGCCACGGCATGATGCTGCCGGTCGCGAGCAGTGTGCGCGCCCATTTATCATCGCGCAGTTTGGTGGTGGTGACGGTGAGCGCAGGCCGCCCCGCAACCGGCGCTTCCGCCTGGTGCGCCCTGCTGTTCTTCGCGATCATGATCGCCGCGGCGATCGCCACGGCCAGCAGCAGGATGGCGACGACGGGTTTGCGTCGCCCTGCCGTATCGTTCAGTTGTGCATGCATCTATGGATTTCCTCGGCGCATCGCGCGTTCCGACAACTCAGGCACTCGACCCAATTCTCAATCGGATCATTTTACCGTAGCGTCGATTCCGTTCATAGACGTGCATTGCGCTGTTGTGTATCGCGCCGCGCTGCGACGCGCGCGCAAGCGCTTAACCCTGTCGCCGCCATAGGCTAAGTTGCTATTTTTTTTACTTTCTGCTGAAATCGGGCTCTTTGGAAATTCCTGCGATAGATACTTCAATGCCTGCGAAACTCAGCGACACTGCGCGGCAATCCCTGTTTTTGCAACTGCGCAGCCTGCTTCCGCAGGACGCGGTGCTGACCGATCCCGAGGATTTGCGCCCGTTCGAATGCGACGGCCTTTCCGTGTATCGCCGCCTGCCGATGGTGGTGGTGCTGCCGGAAACCGTGGCGCAAGTACAGGCCATTGCGCGGCTGTGCAGCGAGCGGAATATTCCGCTGGTCGCGCGTGGCGCTGGCACCGGCCTTTCGGGCGGCGCGCTGCCGCAGGATGATGGCGTGCTGCTCAGCCTGGCGAAGCTGAACCGCATTCTGCACATCGACGCGGTGAATGCCACGGCCACCGTTCAGCCGGGCGTGCGCAATCTGGCGGTTTCGCAGGCGGCCGCGCCGTACGGGCTCTACTACGCGCCCGACCCTTCGTCGCAGATCGCCTGCACCATAGGCGGCAACGTCGCGGAGAATTCCGGCGGCGTGCACTGCCTCAAGTACGGATTGACCGTGCATAACATCCTCCAGTTGAAGGTGGTCACGGTGGACGGCGAACTGCTCACCGTCGGCGCCGAAACCCTGGATGCGCCGGGCTACGATCTGCTGGCGCTGATGACGGGGTCGGAAGGCCTGCTGGGCATCATCGTCGAGGTGACGGTGCGGCTGCTGCCCAGGCCGGAACGCGCGCAAGTAGTGCTCGCCGCCTTCGACGACGTAGCACGGGCGGGCGAAGCCGTGGGCGCGATCATCGCCGCCGGCATCATCCCCGCAGGCCTGGAGATGATGGATAAACTGGCGATCAGCGCCGCCGAGGATTTTGCCCACGCGGGCTATCCGCGCGATGCGGCGGCCATCCTGCTGTGCGAACTGGATGGAACCAATGCCGAAGTGTCCGAACACATCCACGCCGTGCACGCCATTCTCGCCGCGCAGGGGGCGACCGAGGTGCGCACCGCCGCCGACGAAGCAGAGCGCCAATTATTCTGGAAAGGACGCAAGTCCGCCTTTCCGGCCGTGGGCCGCCTGTCGCCGGACTACTATTGCATGGACGGCACCATTCCGCGCCGGCAGTTGCCGCGCGTGCTGGAAGCGATCAGCCGCTGGTCCGCGGAATATGGGCTGCCTGTCGCCAACGTATTCCATGCCGGCGACGGCAATCTGCACCCGCTGATCCTGTTCGATGCCAACAAGCCGGGCGAACTGGCGCGCACCGAAGACTTCGGCCGCAGGATCCTCGAACTGTGCATCGAGGTTGGCGGCACCATCACCGGCGAGCACGGCGTAGGCATGGAAAAACTCGACACCATGTGCGTGCAGTTCCAGGCGGCGGAACTGGCGCAGTTCCATGCCGTGAAGGAAGCCTTCGACCCGCAGGGTCTGCTCAATCCCGGCAAGGCCGTCCCCACCCTGCACCGCTGCGCCGAATTCGGCGCCATGCATGTGCATCACGGACAACTCGCGCATCCCGAACTGGAGCGCTTCTGATGCACGGCACCGACCTTACCACTGAACTGCAGCAGCAGGTGTTGCAGGCTGCGCAGGCTGGCACCGCGCTCGACCTGCGCGGCGGCGGCAGCAAGACTTTCCTCGGACGCCATGTCGCGGGCGCGCCGCTCGAGATCGGCAATCATTGCGGCATCGTCGATTATGAACCGCGCGAATTGGTGATCACCGCACGCGCCGGCACGCGGATGACCGAAATCAATTCGGCGCTGGCGGAAGCAGGACAGATGCTTGCATTCGAGCCGCCGCTGTTCGGCGCGGATGCCACGCTGGGCGGTGTGCTTTCCTGCGGCCTGTCCGGACCGCGCCGCCCTTACGCTGGAGCGGCACGCGACTTCACGCTGGGCTGCCGGATGATTAACGGCCATGGCGAGGTGCTGCGCTTCGGCGGACAGGTGATGAAGAATGTCGCCGGTTACGATGTGCCGCGGCTGATGGTCGGCGCATACGGCACGCTCGGCATATTGCTCGAAGCCAGCCTCAAGGTGTTGCCGCGCCCGGCCGCCCGCATCACCCTGGCCTACGAATGCGATGCACATGCGGCCATACACAAAATGAGCAGCCTGCTGTCCCAGCCCTATCCCGTGGATGCCGCATCTTTCCATGGCGAACTGTGCCGCGTGCGCCTGAGCGGCAGTGCCGAGGCGGTCCGCCACGCGCGCGCGCAGCTCGGGGGCGAAGCCGTTCCCGACGGCGACGCATTCTGGCAGGCGCTCAACGAGCAGCAACTGTCTTTCTTCACCACCGCCCCCGCGCTCTACCGTGTCATGGTCAAGCCCGACACTCCACCGCTGCCCATCGAGGGGAAGTGGTTGCTCGACTGGGGCGGCGCGCAGCGCTGGCTCGTCACCGACCAGCCGCTCGACGTCGTGCGGCGGCAGGCGGCAGCGGCGGGCGGACATGCGACGGTGTTTCGCGGCGGCAATCGCGACGGCGAGGTGTTTTCTCCGCCTGCCGGCGCGCTGCTCACGCTCATGCGCAGGCTCAAGCACAGCTTCGACCCGCAGGGCATTTTCAATCCCGGGCGCCTCTACGCCGACTTCTGATTGCCATGGAAACCGCCATCCCCCCACACCTGCTCGCCAACCCGGACATCGCCGAGGCGGAGTCCATACTGCGCAACTGCGTGCACTGCGGTTTCTGCACCGCCACCTGCCCCACCTACCAGTTGCTGGGCAACGAGCTGGACGGGCCGCGCGGCCGCATCTACCTGATCAAGGACATGCTGGAGGGCCGTGCCGCGACCGAGCGGACCCGCCTGCATCTGGATCGCTGCCTGACGTGCCGCTCCTGCGAAACCACCTGCCCTTCCGGCGTGCAGTACGGACACCTGATCGACATCGGCCGCCAGGAAATCGAACGGCGCACCGTCCGCCCGCTGGGCCAGCGCCTGCTGCGCCGGGCGCTGCTGGCCGTGCTGCCGCACCCGCGGCGCTATGCCTTCGCCCTGCGCCTGGCCCGCCCCCTGGGCCTGCTCCTGCCATCCTCCCTGCGCCGGAAAATCCCGGCCGCCCAGCAGCCCGGCGGGCGTCCGCCGCTGCGCCACGCGCGCCGGGTGCTGCTGCTGGAGGGATGTGTGCAGCCCGCCTCGACCCCCGCCACCAATGCGGCGGCCGCGCGCGTGCTGGACCGGCTGGGCATCAGCGCCGTGTCCGCCCCGGCCGCCTGCTGCGGGGCGCTGCATCAGCACCTGTCGCAGGCGGAGGCCGCGCGCACGGTTATGCGCAGCAACATCGACAACTGGTGGCCATTGCTCGAGCAGGGTGCGGAAGCGATCGTGGTCAGCGCCAGCGGCTGCAGCCAGATGGTGAAGGAATACGGCCACCTGTTGCGCCATGATCCGGACTATGCGGAAAAGGCGCGGCGCATCAGCGGCGCGGCGCGCGACCTGAGCGAAGTCATACGCGCCGAAGACCTCGCAGCGCTGAAGCCGGTAGCCGGAGGACTACGCGTCGCCTATCACTCATCGTGCACCCTGCAGCACGGGCAGAAGCTGGGCGGAACGGTGGAGGACATTCTCAGGCGCTGCGGCCACACGCTGACCGATGTCCCGGACAGCCATCTGTGCTGCGGCGCGGCCGGCACCTACATGCTGACCCAGCCGGAGCTGTCGCAGCGCCTGCTCGACAACAAGCTTACCGCGTTGCAGCGGGAACAAGTGGATGTGATCGCCAGCGCCAACATCGGCTGCCAGTTGCATCTGGCGAGCGCCGCGGCAGTGCCGGTGCGGCACTGGATAGAACTGCTCGACAGCTGAGCGCTCAGCCCAGCTGGCGCGAGATGCTCGCGGCCGCCTCGGTCACCAGTGCAATCCACTCATCGCGGCGGCGCTCGATCGGCGCCGATACCGACAAGCCGCCCGCGACATGCCCCGCGCCGTCATAAATGAGCGCGCCTATGCAGCCCACGCCCAGCTCGGCCTCTTCGTTGTCCAGCGCGTAGCCGCGGTGCGCGGAATCCATGCAGTCCCGCGTCAGGCTAGAGGCGCGGGTCAGCGTGTTCTCGGTATAGATGGGCAACCGGGTGCGTTGCGCGTAGTCGCGGCAGGCCGCCTCACCCTGCTCGCCCAGCATCAGCTTGCCGACCGCGGTGACATGCAGCGGCGCGCGGCTGCCTATCACCTGCTCGACGCGCATCATGCGCTTGGAGAGCGCGCGTTCGACATACACCACCTCATCTCCTTCGCGCACGGTCAGGTTGACCGTCTCCCCCAGCCGGTCGCGCAGCGCCTCCATGACCGGCAGCGCAACCTGGCGGACATCGAGGCCGGAACCGGCGCGGCTGCCGAGACGGGCGAGCTTGGCCCCCAGCCGGTAGGCGCCGCGCTCGCTGCGCTCCACGAAGCCGTGTTCGCCCAGCGAGGCCAGGATGCGGAACGCCGTGGACGGATGCAGGCCGGTCTCGGCGGAGAGTATTTTCAGGCTGACTGCCTCGTCGTGCGCGGCGATCACGTCCAGCAGCCTCGCCATGCGTTCGATCACCTGGATCGAACCAGCGCCTTCGCGCGGCTCCGGGCCTGCTGAAGCGGCCTTTCTAGTATTTTTCATATTGTGAAAACGATTGTGTATTGCGCAATAATAAAATGAAACGTATGCTCTAGGCAAATCCGGTTTCGCGCATGCGCGGCCGCCCCGTCAACGATAACGCAGGAGCACGCATCATGACCGCCACCATCGCCCACCCCGAATTCTGCGAGGGCATTCAGTACTTCGGTACGCCCTGGCCCGACTTCCAGCAGCAAGCCGCCACGGCCGCCATCCAGCCCGGCAAAGCGGCAATCGCCGATCCGCGTGCGCCCGACGCGGCATACCAGACCCTGCTGATGGCGGACGCCCTGCGCTACGTCACTTTGCAGATGTGCGGCGCCAAGGGCTCGGGCCATCCCGGCGGCTTCGCCTCCAGCGCGGAAGCCTATGCCGCGCTGGTGATGCTGGGCCACACCAACATCGTAACCGAGGTCGGCCACCACGCCCCCGGCTTCTACAGCGCGATGTTCCTCGACACCTCGCTGGAGGAAATGGGCATCCGCACCATGACCGACATGATGGCGCGTTTCCGCGAGAAACATGGCCTGCTCGGCCACTTGTCCGGCGCAATTCCCGGCCTGCTCGCGCCCGCCGGCCCGTTAGGCCAGGGGCAGCATTTCGCCATGGCCGGCGCGCTGCTGCATCCCGGCAAACTGTTCCCGGTCACCATCGGCGACGGCGGCATGGGCGAGCCCTACGTGCTCAATGCGATGATGCACTTCCACACCGCCTATCCCAACGTGACCAACTTCCTGCCGACGCTGATATGGAACGGCTATAGCCAGGAGCACCACTCCATGGTGTCGCGCATGACCAACGACGAGATGATCGCCTACTGGCGCGGCCACGGCTTCGAGAAGATCGTGCTGGTGGACGCCAAGGCCTTCGACGACACCCGCCAGGAAAGCGCCTATGTCGACAGCACGCAGTTCTCGCACAGGCAGCGCGTGGCCTTTGCCGCAGCCGTGCTGGCCGGCATGGACGAGGCGGCGAAGTCCGCCTTGGGCGGCACGCTCACCGCCTTCATTATCAAGCAGATGAAGGGCAGCGGCGTGCACACCGTCGGCTCCAAATCGCACAACCTCTACCCGGCCGACACGCTGGACAAGCCCCACATGATAGACGGCCTCAAGCGCCGGGCGCTGAACCCCGAAGCGTGGGCGATCGTGCGCGAGAATTTCGCGCGCGCGGGCGGCGGCCCGGCAGTGAAGACCGCAGTGACCGAACACGTGCTGCAACTGGCGCCGCTAGGCGAAATGCCGTTCCACGACTACGCCAAGGGCGAAAAGGCGGTGCCGTCCACCGCGATGGGCGCCCTGGTGGCACATGTCGGCAGCAAGGACAAGCGTTTCGTGGTCACCAACGCCGACGGCAACGAGGCCTCGGCCATGAAGAACATCAACGATGCGCTCAAGGTCCGCCACCCGACCGTCGACCCGCTGTACAACCAGACACCGGATGGCCAGGTGTACGAGCCGCTGAACGAGGACGCCTGCGCAGGTCTTGCGGCCGGGCTGACACTGTTTGGTTCGCGCGCGCTGTGGCTGTCTTATGAAAGCTTTGCGATCAACGGCTGGCCCATCGTGCAGACCGTGGCACAGGCCATGGCCGAACTGCGGCGCAAGACACCGTCCATGGTGTGCATGTTCACCGCCGGTGCGCTGGAACAGGGGCGCAACGGCTGGACCCACCAGCGCCCCGAGATCGAAAACTACTTCGCGGCGCAGATGCGCAACGGCAACACCTATCCGCTGTTTCCGTGCGATGCCAATGCGATGCAGGTCGCATATGAGTACGCGACCAACAGCTTCAACAAGTGCATGGTCATCATCGCCTCCAAGAGCCCGCTGCCCGTGTATATGAGCATAGCCGAGGCCAGGCAGGCAATGGAACGCGGCGCCGCGACCCTCCATGAGAGCGCCTCGGGCAGCAAGGGCACCGTGGTGTTTGCGGTGACCGGGGACATGATCTTCCTCCCGGTGTTCGAGGCGAAGGCCAAGCTGGAGGCCGAAGGGTACCGGGTGCGCATCGTGGCCGTGGTCAATCCGCGCCGGCTGTACCGCCCGACGGATGTCGCCTGGGATACCGTGTCCGAGCCGGACAACGCCTTCATGGACGATGCGCAATTCAACGCGCTGTTCGACGGCGATGTGCTGCTCGCGGTCAGCGGCGGGCCGAGCGCGGTGCTGGAACCCGTGCTGCTGCGCACCCGCGCGGCGAAGCGCGACACCTTTGCCTGGAAGCGCGGAGAGACCACCGCAAGCCCGGGCGAGATCATGGACTTCAACGGCCTCACGGCAGACGCACTTGCGGCACGTGCCCGCGCGCTGCGCGGCTGACGGCGGCACGATCATGACGGCGACCAAGATCATCGTCCTGGACGACGACCCCACCGGATCGCAAACGGTGCACGGCTGTCTGCTGCTCACGCGCTGGGACGTGTCCACCCTGCGTGCCGGGCTGGCCGATGATGCCCCGCTGTTCTTCGTCCTCACCAACACCCGGGGCATGGGCGCCGCGGCAGCCGCGGACCTTACGCGCGAAGTGTGCCGCAACCTGAAACAGGCGCTGGCGGATGAGCGGCAGGCCGGGCACGACATCAATCCCATCCTGGTCAGCCGCTCCGATTCGACGCTGCGCGGTCACTATCCCGTGGAGACCGACGTGATCGCGGAGGAACTCGGCCCGTTCGATGCCCACTTTCTGGTGCCCGCCTTTTTCGAGGGCGGGCGCACCACCCGCGGCAGCGTGCACTACCTGCGGGTGGACGGCAAGGACGTGCCGGTGCACGAGACGGAGTTCGCGCGCGATTCGGTGTTCGCCTACCGTCACAGCTACCTGCCCGATTACGTAGCGGAAAAGACCGGCGGCAGAATTGCCGCGGCGCAGGTGGAGCGGTTTGTCCTGAATGATGTTCGCGGCGACGTGATGAGCCGCTTGCTCGCTCTGCAAGGAAACACCTGCTGCGTGGTGGACGCGGAAGCGCAGGACGACCTCAACCGCTTCGCGGCGCAGTTGAACCGGGCTGCCAGCCAGGGCAAGCGCTTCCTGTTCCGCAGCGCGGCCAGCCTGCTGACCGCGCTGGCCGGGCTGCCGCCGCAGCCGGTCGCGCCGCAGGACATGGCGCGCTATACGCGCGGCGGGCGTCCGGGTGCCGTCGTCGTCGGCTCGCACGTCAAGAAGACCACCCTCCAGCTTGAGGCGCTGCTGCGCCAGCCCGGCGTGGCGCCGGTCGAGGTCGACGTGGAGCATCTGCCCGCGCGGCACGCGCAGGTGCTGGAGGCGGCGGTCGCACAGTGCGTCCGGATCCATGCCGAAGGCAAAACGCCGGTGATTTTCACCAGCCGCATCGAAAAGGTCTTTGCCGACAGCGCGACGCGCCTGGCTTTCGGCGAAAGCGTGTCTGCACTGCTGATGGATGTGGTGCGCGCACTGCCGCCGGACCTGGGCTACCTGATCAGCAAGGGCGGCATTACCTCAAACGACGTCCTCAGCAAGGGGCTGGCGCTGCGCGCCTCGCGCGTGCTCGGGCAGATTCTGCCGGGCTGCTCGGTGGTGCGCTGCCCCGCAGATCACGCGCGCTTTCCCGACATGCCGGTAGTGATCTTTCCCGGCAATGTCGGAGACGAGCAGGCGCTGGCGGAAGCGTTCCGCAGAATGTCCGGCTTGCACGGGTAGACGGCGCCAAGCCGCCTCACACCCCGCGCAGCACGTACCACCAGATGGCCAGCGTCACAAAAGACAGCAGCAGGCCGACGCTGATCATCAGCGTGGCCAGCGGCGGGTCGAGGTCGTGCTCGCTGGCAATGATGGCGGCGGTAATCATGGGCGGCATTGCGCCTTCGAACAGCGTGATCTGTATCGGCTGTCCGTGCGCCCTCAGCAGCGGCACATAGAGCAGGAACAGGGCCAGCGGCGCCAGCAGCAATTTGAATGTCAGGCCCAGCGCCAGGTTGCGGGCGTTGCCGGCGAGGTGCCCCGCGTGCAGTTGCAGACCCACGGCGAGCAGGGCCAGCGGCGCCAGCGTGTCGCCGAGGCGCTTGAGCACGCCCTCCAGCCAGCCGGGATAGTGCACAGGCATCAGCACAAGCGCGATCACCAGCGCGATGAAGGGCGGGAAGCGGAGAATCCGCCGCGCCATTTCTCCGACTGAAGGACGTCCGCTCGAATAGATCCCGGCGACGCTTATGCCCAGCGTGGCCATCACCAGGAACGACCCCAACTGATCGACGATCACCCCGCTCGCCAGTCCCGAGTGGCCGTAGTACGCTTCTATCATCGGCAGGCCGACATAGGAGGTGTTGCCGAGCCCACCCATCAAAATCAGCGCCCCCACGGTGCGGCGCGGCAATTTCAGCCAGCGCCCTGCCACATGAAAGAACCCTGCCGAGAGGCCGAACAGCAGCCAGCCCATCGCCGCCATCAGCCACACGTCGCCGCTGATGTGCAGATCGTGCACATACAACAGCGTCAGCGCGGGCAGCGATACGTGAATGATGAAGCTATTGAGGGTCGCGGGGGCGTTTTCCGGCATGCGGCGGAAAAAGCGCAGCAGCATGCCGGCCGCGAAGCACAGCGCAAGGAGAATCAGGTTGTTCATGCCTGCCCGGTCAGGGCGCGTTGGCGGCGATGAAGCTCTTCAGCAGCGCCACATCCGCCCCCATCACCTCGCTGCGCTGGGGAAGCGCTTCGATGCCTTCCATGGCTGCAGGACGCTCGGGCTCGCGGTTCAGCGCTTCCTGTATGGTCTCGGCGAACTTGGCGGGCAAGGCGGTTTCCAGGCAGATCAACGGCAGGCTGGGGCGGCGCTGCTCCATGCCGACCTTGATGCCGTCCGCGGTATGCGGATCGACCATGACGCCATAGTCCTCCCAGATTTCGCGTATGGTCTTCAGCCGGTCTTGGTGCGTGCTCTTGCCGGATGAAAAATGGAAACCGGGCAGCGCGTCCCAGTAGGCGGTGCCCCTGATGTCGAAGGCGCCGCCCGCATCCACCTTGCTCCAGAAATCGCGCACCTTTGCCGGGTCGCGCCCGGCGAGGTCGAACATGAAGCGCTCGAAGTTGCTGGCCTTGGAGATGTCCATCGAGGGGCTGCTGGTCTCGTAGGTGTGCGCCGCGTCGCGCGGGCGGTAGACACCCGTACGGAAAAAGTCGTCCAGCACGTCGTTCTCGTTGGTGGCGAGGATGAGCTGGCCGATGGGCAGACCCATCATGCGCGCGATGTGGCCCGCGCAGATGTTGCCGAAATTGCCCGAAGGCACGGCGAAGGCCACCTGCTCATCATTCGATTGCGTGGCGGCAAAATAGCCCTTGAAGTAATAGATGATCTGCGCCGAGACGCGCGCCCAGTTGATGGAGTTGACTGTGCCTATCTTGTGCGCGGCCTTGAAGGCGTGATCGTTGGATACCGCCTTCACCATGTCCTGCGCGTCGTCGAACATGCCCTCGATGGCGATGTTGAAGATGTTGGGATCCTGCAGCGAATACATCTGCGCGCGCTGGAATGCGCTCATCTTGCCATGGGGCGACAGCATGAACACGCGTATGCCCTTCTTGCCGCGCATCGCATATTCGGCAGCGGAGCCGGTGTCCCCCGAGGTCGCACCGAGGATGTTCAGTTCCTCACCGCGTTTCGCCAGGGCGTATTCGAACAGATTGCCCAACAGCTGCATCGCCATGTCCTTGAACGCCAGCGTCGGTCCGTTGGAGAGTTCGAGGATGTAAACCTGGTCGTCCAGGTGGCGCAGCGGCGTGATCTGGGAGAAATCCGAATCGGCGCGGCCGTTGCCGTACACCCCGGCGGTATAGGTCTTGTTCACGATCGCGCGCAGGTCCTGCTCCGGAATGTCCGTGGCGAAACGGGACAGCACGGCAAACGCCAGTTCGGCGTAGGACAGTTTGCGCCAGGCATCCAGTTCCGCGCGGCTCACCTGCGGATAGTGCTCGGGCAGGTAGAGGCCGCCGTCAGGCGCGAGGCCGCCCAGCAGGATTTCGGTGAAGGTCTTCGGGGGCGCGATGCCGCGGGTGGAAATGTAGTTCATGCTATTGCTCGTTGTCTCTTGATGGTTGCCGGGATCAAATGTCCTCGACCAGAAAAATCAGCGCACGCGCCCCGACCGGGCGGCCCTTGTGTTTGTCGCCCGCCGCAATATGGATTCCGCTGCCCGGCGGATAGCCACCTGGGTCCCGCTCTGGAAGCTGATTTCAAGTTCTCCTTCCAGCACCAGGCCAGAGTGCGCTTTATCGCACCAGTCGGTTTCGACGAATTCCCGGGCATGTTCGAGCAGGCGCAGTTGCTTGTTCCCCTGCCGCCAGACCTTGACGCGCAGGCCGGGCGCTGGACTTTGCCACTCCAGCGCGTCGAACAGGATACGGCGCCCGTTCATGCCGGCAGCCCTGCCTACTTGCCCAGGTGTTCCAGGCGCAGGCGGATGACCTTGCCCTGCACAGCCGCCAGCCCCTCGATCTTCGCGATCGCCGCGTTGATGCGCTTTTCGCGCGTCTGGTGGGTGAGCATGATGAGATCGGTTTGTTCCTCGCCCTCGCCCGGCTCCTTCTGGATCACTGCGTCTATCGAGATCTGCTCGTCGGCAAGAATGCGCGTGACGTCCGCCAGCACGCCCGGCTTGTCCGCCACGCGCAGCCGCATGTAGTAGCTGGTCTGCACCTCCGCCATGGGCAGCATGGGCAGGTTGGCCAGCATATTGGGCTGGAAAGCCAGATGCGGCACGCGGTTTTCCGGGTCGGCAGTATGCATGCGCGTCACGTCCACCAGGTCGGCGATCACCGCGCTGGCGGTGGGTTCGGCGCCCGCGCCCTGACCGTAGTATAGCGTGGGCCCGACGGCATCGCCCTGCACCAGCACGGCATTCATCGCACCATCGACGTTGGCGATCAGGCGCCGGGCGGGAATCAGCGTCGGGTGCACGCGCAGTTCGACGCCCGCAGTTGTGCGCCGCGTGATGCCGAGCAATTTGATGCGGTAGCCGAGCTGTTCGGCATAGCGGATGTCCACTGCATCCAGGCTGGAAATGCCCTCGATGTGGGCCTTCTCGAACTGCATCGGCGTGCCGAAAGCGAGCGCCGACAGGATGGTGATCTTGTGCGCGGCGTCCACGCCCTCGATGTCGAAGGTGGGATCGGCCTCGGCATAGCCCAGGCGCTGCGCCTCCTTGAGCACGGTGTCGAAGGACAGGCCCTTGTCGCGCATCTCGGACAGGATGAAGTTGGTGGTGCCGTTGATGATGCCCGCGATCCATTCGATGCGGTTGGCAGCCAGCCCTTCGCGCACCGCCTTGATGATGGGAATGCCGCCGGCCACCGCCGCCTCGAATGCCACCATCACGCG
Organism: Gallionellaceae bacterium; assembly: GCA_035260545.1. GTDB lineage: Bacteria > Pseudomonadota > Gammaproteobacteria > Burkholderiales > Gallionellaceae > DATDDB01. The sequence goes on from DATFUZ010000003.1 coordinate 34,302, forward strand.
CGTCTTTTGCGCGGCGAGGAAGATCTCGTTGCCGTGCACGGCAAGCAGCGCCTTGTTGGCGGTGACCACATGCTTGCCGTTCTTGACGGCCTTGAGCACCAGATCCTTGGCCACGCCATAGCCGCCGATCAGCTCGACGACGATGTCCACGTCCGGATCGTCCACCACGGCGAAGGCATCATCGGTGACGCGGCACTTGCCGGCAGTGATCTCCTTCGCACGGTCGACGTTCTTGTCCGCCACCACGGTGATGACGATGGGCCGCCCTGCGCGCCGCGCGATCTCCTCCGCGTTACGCTGTAAGACGGCGTACGTGCCGCCGCCGACGGTGCCTATGCCCAGGAGGCCTACGTTGATTGGTTTCATGATTATCTAATTAGTCCTCAAAAACTTCGTGGAGCGCCATTATTTGCCGTACCGCTTCCGGTAGTACTCCAGAAAGCGCGCGATGCGCCCGATGGCCTCCGTGAGGTCGTCCGTGTTGGGCAGGAACACCACCCGGAAGTGGTCCGGGTGCGGCCAGTTGAAGCCGCTGCCCTGCACGACCAGCACCTTCTCGGTTTCCAGCAATTCGAGGATGAACTTCTGGTCATCTTCAATCGGGTACATCTTCAGGTCGAGGCGCGGAAATACGTACAGGGCCGCTTCGGGCTTGACGCAGGTCACGCCCGGAATCTCGCTGAGCAGCCGGTGGGCGAGGTCGCGCTGCCGGGCCAGGCGTCCGCCCGGCGCAACGAGGTCGTCTATGCTCTGATAGCCGCCCAATGCGGTCTGGATCGCATACTGCCCGGGCACGTTGGAGCACAGCCGCATCGACGCCAGTATGGTCAGGCCGTCGAGGTAGTCGGTCGCATGCTTCTTCGCGCCGGAAACGATCATCCACCCGGCGCGGTAGCCGCAGGCGCGGTAGTTCTTGGACAGCCCGTTGAGCGTCACGAACAGCACGTCGTCCGCCAGCGAGGCAATGGAGGTGTGGGTCGCACCGTCATACAGCATCTTGTCGTAGATCTCGTCCGCGAACAGGATGAGCCGGTGCTGGCGCGCGATCTCCACCAGTTCGCGCAACACCGTCTCGGGATACAGCGCGCCCGTGGGATTATTGGGATTGATGATCACGATCGCGCGGGTGTTCGGCGTGATCTTGCTGCGGATGTCTTTCATATCCGGCAGCCAGCCGCTTTGTTCGTCGCACACGTAGTGGCGCGCGGTGCCGCCGGCGAGGGTCACCGCCGCGGTCCACAGCGGGTAGTCCGGCGCCGGCACCAGCACCTCGTCGCCGGTGTTGAGCAGGCCCTGCATGCACATCACGATCAGCTCGGAGGCACCGTTGCCGATGTAGATGTCTTCCATCTCCACGCCCCTGATGCCTTTCTTCTGCGCGTACTGCATGATCGCCTTGCGCGCGGCAAACAGGCCTTTGGAATCGGAATAGCCGGATGAATTGGGCAGGTTGTGGATGACGTCCTGCTGGATCTCCTCGGGCGCATCGAATCCGAACGGCGCGAGATTGCCGATGTTCAGCTTGATGATGCGATGGCCATCCTCCTCCATCTGCTTGGAGCGAGCCATGACCGGGCCGCGAATGTCGTAGCAGACATTGGCCAATTTGACTGACTTCATCACCGGGCGCTGGGCGCCCGGCTCGGCAGTACCCGGATTGGTAGTGATGTCGGGATTCTTCAATTCACGCTCTCAGTATGTGCGCCGTTCCCGGGGGCCGCGCAATCCGGTAAAATTCCCTCAGGAACCCAGCCGTTGCGCCGCCCGGAAGACTCGGGTGACAAAGACCGCAATTTTAGCCGAGCCGCCCCGTGGCGGCAAATGGAGCCCCTTTGAAACTACAGCCCGCACAACTGCCCGGCCAGAAGGTATTCACCGCCCATGGTGAAGGCTACGTCATGGTCAGCGGCGAACGCTTCGAGCAGTCCGTGGTCGTCATGCCGGAAAGAGTGGCAACCGACTGGCCGGCGCGCGACTTTGCCAGCCTGGAGGAAGGGCATTTTGCCTATTTCCTGGCCCTGCGGCCCGAGGTGCTGCTGCTCGGCACCGGTCTCCGGCTGCAATTTCCCCATCCGCGCCTGTATCGCATGCTGATTGAGGCACGCATCGGCCTGGAATGCATGGATACCGCGGCTGCCTGCCGCACCTACAACATCCTGGCCTCGGAGGACCGCAAGGTGGTTGCGGCCATCTTGCTCTGAGCCATGCCGCGCTCGGCACGCCCTGAAAACAGTTATATATTTCAATATATTGAAAGATCTAGCCGCGATGCCGCCCGGGGCTCACCCGCGCCGCTGTGGTTAAATAACGCCCTCCACCTCTACGTCTGGAAAGATTGCCCATGAGCACCTCGCTGCAGAACGTCATCGCCCAAACCGAGCAGGTCATCCTCGGCAAGCCCCACCAGATCCGGCTGGCGCTGGCCTGCCTGCTGGCGCGCGGACACCTGCTGATCGAAGACCTGCCCGGCGTCGGCAAGACCACGCTGGCCCATGCGCTCGCCCGCTCGCTGGGGCTGGACTTTCACCGCATCCAGTTCACCAGCGACATGCTGCCCGCGGACATCCTGGGGGTTTCCATCTACCAGCGCGACAGCGGGGAATTCAAATTCCACCCCGGCCCCGTATTCGCCCAGATGATCCTG
>DATFUZ010000004.1:0-18772 GCA_035260545.1 Gallionellaceae bacterium
CTGGCCGAGATTACCCAGCATCTGCCGGAGCCCGCCCTTTGCCCCAGTTTCCTCGGGCCAGCCTGGGGCGAGCGCGCCGGTGCGATCGGGCTTCAGGCTGTGAGCTGCGAAAATGATGTAGAGCCAGACTGCTGAATACAAGGCCGAAAATATCCAGTCCGCGACGCCGATTTTTGCGGCCTGCGTCCGGGCAAGCACGGCAACGAAATACGCGACGCCCAACAACGGCAGTATGGCCAGCAGCGTCAGCACCCAGATTGCCCACTTCCTGTTCTGCGACACCTTACTCACCAACAGGCCGATGACGATAATATAGGCCGCATCCAACGCAACGGCGGTGCCGACCAGGATGTGTGTCAATCGTTCCGGTGGGAGGCCTGGGAGCGAGGTAGCCGCTTGCGCGGCAAGGCGCGAGATCGTGGATTGATACCGACCTGTTATTAGGTTGTACGCGGCGCTGGACATATACAGGCATAGCCAGGCCCAGTAGGCGGCTTTCAGCGATGGCAGTTTCTTGGTCAAGCGAGCCCCCTTTTGAGCGAGTAATCTTGCGCGGATCATGCGCGGCCGTCGCAGAAAAACGCTCCCCCTCCGGCGGGTTCAGCCATTCCGCATATTCTTATCAATGCAGCGCGCGCCGACCGATTGTACTGCAGCTGGCCCGATTCCTCACTCCTCCGCGGGCAGGCGGATGGAGTACTGGCCGGATTTCTCGTCGCGCAGCAGCAGCAGCAGCTTGTGCTTCTGCGCGTCTTCCATCAGGTCGCGGAAGGAGCGGTAGCCGTAGAAGGATTCGTTGAAGCCGGGGCGGCGCCGCTGCATGGTGGTCTTCACCATGGAGCCCCACAGCTTTTCGTCCGAGCCGCGTTCGGTGATCAGGCCTTCCACCGTCTCCACCAGGAAATCCAGCGCCTCCTGGCGCTTATCCTCGCCGCTCTTGATTTCCCCGGTCTTGGCCTCCGCCTTGGCGGCAGCCGTTTTCGCTTTGGGCGCGGGTCTCTTTGCCGCGCGCTTCTTCTTCGCCTCCTGCGCGCGCACCAAGTCGTCGTAGTAAATGAATTCGTCGCAGTTCGCGCTCAGCAGGTCCGAGGTGGAATCCTTCACCCCGACGCCGATCACATATTTGTTGTTCTCGCGCAGCTTGGAAACCAGCGGCGAAAAATCCGAATCCCCGCTGATGATCACGAAAGTGTCCACATGCGCCTTGGTGTAGCAGAGGTCCAGCGCGTCCACCACCATGCGGATGTCCGCCGAATTCTTGCCCGACTGGCGGACGTGCGGGATCTCGATCAGCTCGAACGCCGCCTCGTGCATGGTCGCCTTGAAATCCTTGTAGCGCTCCCAGTCGCAATAGGCCTTCTTCACCACAATGCTGCCCTTCAGCAGCAGTCGTTCCAGCACCTTGCTGATGTCGAACGCGGCGTATTTCGCGTCGCGCACGCCCAGAGCCACGTTTTCGAAATCGCAGAACAACGCCATATTGGTGATTTCCGGTTGACCCGCCATGGTGCGCCTCCCTTGCCCGGTTGGAATGGACACAGCTTACACCACTTGGCGCGCGCGCAGCAGCCCCGGGGCAGGGCGCCGCAAACGGGGCCCCGGAGCGTTGAAGTACGATGGGTGCGCTTGGGAGTGCTTTCTGGGGCAAGCGAGGTGGTTGCAACAGACGCGGGCCATGTGGAGCCCACGGAGGCGGCGCGCAACGTCCCACCGTGAGCCAACCTGGCCGCCGCCTCGCTTGCGGACCAGGCATATGCGGACCAGGCGTAGAGCGATAGGAATGGAACAAGGCGCAAACGGCCGTGCTCCGTCATTATGTCTGATGGCATATTGCCTGTAATGGATTTTGTTGATACTGTCCGTCCTCAGTGTATGCGGGGGTTGGGGGCTGTTCCGGAATGAACACGCCGCGTGCACAAATGTCTAGGGGGGAGAATGAAGCCGCTGTTCGAAGATGACAACCAGAACGGGGGGGCAGGCGCGCAACCGTCCATAGCCCAGTATGCCGCAAAGCCTGTGGCGCAAATCGAGGTGGTGACCGAGCAGCAGATCGACCAGCTCGGCGAGAAGAATGCGCTGGTGCTCTCCAATATTTCCCACAAGATGCTGACGCACGTGCGCGCGGCGGATGCCGATGCCTTCGGGCAGAAGCTGAACGAACTCGTGGGAGTGGCCAAGAACCTCAACCCCTCGCACTTTGCGAATCCCGGCATCATCGGCCGCATCACCGGGTTCTTCGGCTCGGCAAAGGAAAAGATACTCGCACAATTCCAGACTGTGGACAGCCGCATGCAGGCCCTGATCCAGGAGCTGGATCACAGCACCACCCTGCACACTGAGCGCATCCAGGATATGGAGGAGATGTACGTGGCCAACGTCAATGCGCACGGCGCACTCGAGGCAGCGGTGGTGGAGGGCAAGCGCTTGGCGCAGGCGCTTCAGGCGCAGCTCGCACATGAGACGCAGGCGACGGACGCGTTTTCCGCGCAACGCGTCAACGACGTGAGGACCCGCATCGACCGCCTCGAAAAGCGCATTGACGACCTGCGGCGGGCCATGCTGCTCGCCAAGCAGGCGGCGCCCGAAATTCGGCTGCTGCAGGAGAACGCGCGCACCCTGTCGATGAAGTTCAAGGACGTGAAGGCGGTGACCATCCCCGCGTGGCAGAATGCCTTCGCACTCTACCTCATGCAGTTGGAGCAGAAGAAGGGCGCGGAATTGGTGACCGCGGTGCATGACGCCACCGACGAGGCGTTCCGCATGCAGGCCGACCTGTTGCGCCAGAACACCGAGTCCATCGCGCGCGCCAAGCAGCGGTCCATCGTGTCAGTCGAGACCCTGGAGCACGTGCAACAGCAGCTTCTCGCCTCATTCGACGACATGAACCGCATCGCGGAGGAAGGCCGCCGCTCGCGCACCGAAGCATTGCCCAAGCTCAAGGCGCTGGAGCAGCAACTGGTCAACCGCTTCGCGCAGCAGGCCGACTAGGGGGCGCATGGCCATCAATCTTCAGAAACGCGCCGAAGCGGTGGGGATCGTGCTCGCCAAGCGCAACATTGTCGCGGCGCCCACGGTGCGCGTCGGCGCCGCACTCGACATCTCGGGCTCCACCCGGGAAATGTACAAGAAAGGGGTCATCCAGGAGACGGTGGACCGGCTGCTCGCAATCGCCATGAAATTCGACGACAACGGCGAGATCGATATGTGGTCCTTCACGGAAGGCTTCGATCGCCTGGAAACGGCGAACGCCGGTCACTATGGCAACTACGTCAACCGCCACATCCTGGACAATGCGGAGGTTACGAAGTGGGGTGCGACCGCCTATGCGCCGGTGATCAAGGACATGGTGCGTTTTTACTACGGCAGCGATGCGCTGTCATTCATTGGTCGCCTGTTCGGTGTAAAGTCCGCGGCTGCGCCTTTGCCGACCATGATCCTGTTCATCACCGACGGCGCGAACGACGATCGTGCCGAAACCGAATATGTGCTGCGCGCCTGCGAGAACCGCAATATATATTTCCAGATGGTGGGGGTGGGTTCATCGAGCCAATTTCGATTCCTCAAGGAGGTGGCGGATAGTTTGCCCAACGTCGGTTTCATAAATTTTTCGTCGCTGGACGAGTCTGACGAGACGATATACGACTCTCTGATTTCGGACGAGTTTTGCACTTGGGTCAAGTCAGTATAGGGAATAGGGGATGATGAAGCATTATTGGAGTGCGTTTGTTTTTGCCGCGTTGGCAGTGTGCTGCGGCTATTTTCTGGGCGGTTTCGCCGGCGCTTGGTTGGTTGCGGTGCTGGGTGTGCTGGAGATTTCGCTTTCGTTCGATAATGCGGTGGTCAACGCGAGCATCCTGCAGAACTGGTCCGCCAAGTGGCAGAGGCGCTTTGTGAGCTGGGGCATGCCTGTCGCGGTGTTCGGCATGCGCTTTGCTTTCCCGCTCATCATCGTGGCGATCATCGGCCACATCGGCCCGATCGACGCATTCAAGCTGGCGATGAAGCACCCCGCTGAATACGCACGTATCCTCAGCTCCTCGCATTACGAGATAGCGGCGTATGGCGGCGCATTCCTGTTCATGATCTTCTTCAAGTATTTCATTGACGCCGACAAGGAGCTGCACTGGCTTGTGTTCGTCGAGCGGCGGCTGGCGATCCTGGGCAAGCTTGAGGCGATCGAGGTGGGCCTGGTGCTGGGCGTGCTGCTGCTAACCGCGCACTACCTGCCTCACCATGAGCGGATCGGCTTTATCGTGGCCGGGCTTGCGGGCCTCATCACATTCATTCTCGCAGACGCTTTCGGCACGCTGGTGGGCGGAGACGAAGAGGGCGGGGAGCGCGTGGTGAAGGCAGGCATGATGGGCCTGCTCTACCTCGAATTGCTCGATGCCTCGTTCAGTTTCGACGGCGTGATGGGTGCATTCGCCATCTCTGACAACATTCTCATCATCACCCTCGGTCTGGGCATCGGTGCGATGTTCGTGCGCTCCATCACCCTGCATCTCGTGGAGTCGGGCAAACTGGCCGAGTACCGCTTCCTTGAACACTCTGCTTTCTGGGCCATCGGCGCACTCGCCACCATTACCATGGTCAGCGTGAAGCGCGAGGTCCCCGATGTGGTTACCGGATTCATCGGCGCCGGACTGGTGGCTATGGGGCTGGTGAGTTCGATCCTGGCAAACCGCAAGGATGCGCGCCTGGAGCAGAACGCAACTCAAACAGAATAGGAGCGAGCATGGCAATTAATCTCGAAAAAGGTGGCCGGATCAATCTCTCCAAAGACGTTCCCGCGTTGAAGCGCGTGCGCCTTGGGCTGGGCTGGAGCGCCAATGCCTACGACAGCGGCAAGGCGTTCGACCTCGACGCCTCGGTGTTTGTCTGCAAAGCGAATGCGGATGGCCACGCCAAGCTGATTTCAGACGAGCATTTCGTGTTCTACGGAAACCTGAAGAGCCCGGATGGCGCGGTGGTGCATGCGGGCGACGACCGCGACGGCTCCGCCTCGGGTGATGACGAATCCATCACCGTTGACCTGAAGCGGATCGCACCCGAGATCGACGAAATCTCGTTCGTTGTCACCATCTACGAGGCGCCGGAGCGCCGCCAAAATTTCGGGCAGGTGAAAAACAGCTACATCAAGCTCTATGATGATGAGAGCGGCAAGGAGATAGCCAAGTACTCGCTGGAGGACGACTTCTCCACAGAGACCGCGGTGCAGTTCGGCTCGCTGTACAAAAAGGACGGCGCGTGGCTTTTCAAGGCAGTGGGTGCGGGTTACAAAAAGGGACTGGCTGATTTCGTCGTCGCCTATGGTGGAAATCTTGCCTGAAAGACATGACCCACAAGCCAGGCCATCTGCAGTTCGATCAATCGCTTCCCAGGCCGGCCGTAGCGAGGACGCCGGGGGCCGTCGAGTTCGGCGATGCCGGCACTGGGGCGGGAGAACGCCCGGCCACGCAACAGCAGCGCGGCGCTGCGCACGTGCCCGCGCGCGCCTTCGGTGACGGCGGAATATCGATCACCCCGGCGCTGGAGCAGGCCCGCGCCGCGTTTCCCGATCTCGCCAGGAGCCATGAGCATAGCCTGGAGGTGAAGCTCAGGCAGCTCGTGCCGTGGCGTCACGAAGTCATCGCCGGCTGGGGCGGCAACGCACTGGACAAGAATGCGGCCGCCACCAGCAGCGTCGCGCAGCTTATAAGCCGGCTCGCCGATTACGGAATCGACCGCCTGGTGGAGGACGCCATGGCCATGGCGCAGCGAGGTTCGTCCAGCTTGCTGCACCGGCTGTTCCTGCGTGGCAGGATCATATCCAAGAAACCCTCTCTCACCGTGGCCAAGAGCCAGCTCACCCGATTGCTCAAGGAATGCGCCGACACCGCTGCGGTTGCCGAGCCGCTCACCGTGCAGCTGAGGCTCAACCTGGTGGCGCTGGCTTCGGCCATTGACGCATTTCCCAAACCGGCGGATCACGCGCTCGAAGCGACCCTGGCTTCGCGCCGCACCCTGCTGCAGCAGTCCATCCACCAGGCCGAACTCACCGCGCTCCAGCTCAAGGAGCTGAAGCAGCAGTTGGCCACCCTGTTACACAGCGTGGATCAACTGCTCGCCATCACCATACCCGCATTCGAGATCGCCGATGCCGCAAAGTAGCGCCGTGGTGGCTGCATTCGATTTCGACGGCACCATTAGCAGGAAGGACACCTTCTTCCCCTTCCTGCTCTACGCGTTCGGGAGACCGGCCGCCTACCGCGCCCTCGCACTGGGGCTATTGGAATTGTTGCGTCGGAATGCGCACCTGTCGGTGCGCGACCGACTCAAGGCCGCGCTGGTGCGCCGTCTGTTCACGTCCGTCCCGCGTGAGGAGTTGGAGGCGGTAGCGGCGGCGTACGCGCGCGAGATTCTGGAAAGCCAACTGCGCCCCAAGGCCCTGGAGCGAATTCGCTGGCACCGCGAACAGGGACACCGCTGCATCATGGTGAGTGCCTCAATAGACCTCTATCTCAAACATATCGCGCGGGAACTGGGCTTCAGCGATCTTTTGTGCACGCGGCTTGCCGCAAGCGGGGATGTATTTACCGGCGAGCTGATTGGGAGCAATTGCCGCCGCGCCGAGAAGGTGCGACGTCTTACAGTGCTGCTGGGCAACGTGGCGCAGTATCGAATTTACGCTTACGGCGATTCAGCCGGGGATAAGGAAATGCTCGCCATCGCGGCCGAGAAATTCTATAAGCCCTTTATGTGATGGGTGCCGCCGGTGGCGGTGCCGAACGGAAAGAGGTGTGAGGTTGTTCAGGCCGGAGGCGGTGAGCTTCAGAGGTGATGTGGGGATGTTTTCTTTCACGTGTTAGCGGTGTCCGGTGCCGGGCGCGCGATGTTGCCGGTTCGACGTTGAAGTAAAATCGCGCCGCTTTTTCCGCTGGAGGGCGGACTAGGGCTTGCGGCCCGCTATTCGGATGGTGGCTCGAGGGTTTTTGCCAGGGCCTTGCCCGAGGGCGGGTTTTGCAGATCACTTTGCTGGTCGTGGCAGGTGCCTGTTTTGTCACCGGAGCTTTGAAGGTCGGGGACCGGCCGTATTGGCGCCCTGCGCGCATACGCGCGATTCCGCATGACGGGGCGCCAAGCGCTGCCCGGATGAAATGCGATGAATCGGCGATAAGTTGTGGCACCGGCCCAACCCGCGGGAGCGGGCAATTCTCCGGCATGATGATAAAAGTTCCCTTGCTGGCCGCGCCTGTCTCCCTAACTTCCCCTTATTATGCGGTTGAAGCGAAAACTGAGGACCTGCGTATGGGGCTGTCCCGCCCCTGTAAGGCGTGTGGATTATGCCCGACCCGCCACACAGCGCATATCTGCCGAAATATCTATATATTTACAGCGTCAGCGCGCCAGGCCAGCCCGAAAAACATCAAGCCCCCGCTTTTCCCCTGCCGGTGCGCGCCGCGCCGCTCGCCCGGGTTGCGGGCGGTCACTTCTGATTCAGTGCCACCTCAGCCGCCACACGCACAGCATGCGACGCATGATCCTGGGCCAGTATCTCCAGCGCGCGGCGCCCATCCGGAAATGCTTCCGCGTTCTTCAGCGCATTGATGATCTGCAGCGATTCCTCATAGCTCATCGGGTGGCGCAGGGCGCATTCCGCCAGCTTCAGCGCCGTTCCAGTCTCATGGCGCTGCACAAGAATGGCGATCACCCGCATGCGCACATCGTCCGAAGGGTGGTCCAGCGCGTGGAACAGTTTCTCCCTGAAGTCATGCCCACTCCAGTCGCTCACACTCTGCCCGCACACCGGGCAGAATTCCGCATCGGCGGGAATCAACGAAAAGCAATTCATGCAATAAGTATCGTTCCGGGGTGTCATTGCAACGCATCCATATTCAATTCATGTTCGGTTCCAGAACCGTTCGCCTATCCGGCTCCGCAAAAAGAAAGGCACCGAAGGTTCGGTGCCCAATACCTGCTCGAAGTCAGACCGCCGCAATTTTGCCACTTGCATGTGACAAATATATTTCACCGCGCCGCGCCGCGCCGCAATGCGGCAGGCAGCCCCTCCATGAAGCGCCTTCGCATGCGGGACAGGCACCGCGCCGGTGGCCGGGGAGTGAAGTACAATTCGTCCGGTATCCGTAAGGAAGCGGAGGTATGCGGGGCGGCTGAAGCGTTCCACAAGCAGAAGTTACGCGCGGCTACGTCTAACTAAGCAGGAAATAGGCCGGAATGATCCCTGCCCGTGTGGTAGCGGCAAAACGTACAAGAAATGTTGCCTTCGATAACGCAATAGGAACAGGGTAGACCCAAAAAATCGAGGAGCTAAATGAAGAAAACAGACATGTCGTCCTTCTGCCAGTGGGACGGCGACACTCTCGTGCTGAACATCCTCGGCCGTCCGCGTGCGAAGAAGACAAAGATCGGCAAGGTGATTGGTACGCAGATGGAAGTGCATGTCGCAGAGCAGCCAGTTCGCGGACGCGCCACGGCGCACCTGGTGAAATTCCTCGCGGGCGAATTCGACGTGCCAGAAAGCGCAATCACGGTGGTGTTCGGCGTATACAACGTAAACAAGCAACTGCGCATCCGCGCGCCAAAGCGGTTGCCTGCAGTGATTGCGAAGAATAATTAGGTCATCAGGTACTGACATCGGGTAGTGCGCGCAGAACGGACATTCCGCGGGCGCACCCGACACTTCCGCTATGGCCGACCTGCGGCAGCACTCTGTGCTGTGCAAAGAGGACTGCTTTGGGCACGACGCTGCCGCGAGTGGACTGGAGTACAATCCGTCTGCTATCCGCAGCAAGCGTAGGATGGGTGGAGCGCAGCGATACCCATCAACACGGATAATCAATGACCAATTACCGCCGCGCCAATATCGCCGGAGCCACCTATTTTTTCACGGTGAACGTCGCCGACCGGCGCGAGGCGTTGCTCACCAGACACATTGGGCTGCTGAGGGCTGCATTTCAATATGTGCAGGAGCGGTACCCATGCACTACCGAAGCCATCGTCATCCTGACCGACCACCTGCATATCATCTGGACATTGCCACCGGGCGATGCGGATTTCTCCACCCGCTGGCGATTGCTCGAGGCCGGGTTTTCACGCAAACTGTCCGGCGAGGAAAAACGCTCGGCGAGCCGGATTTCAAAAAGGGAGCGCGGCATCTGGCAGCGGCGCTATTGGGCGCACCTGATACGGGACGAGGAGGACCTTGCGCGACACGTGGACTATATCCACATCAACCCGGTCAAGCATGGCTATGTGAAACGGGTCGCAGATTGGCCGCATTCCTCATTCCACCGGTTTGTCGCCGCCGGCATGTTGCCGCCGGACTGGGCCGGGAGCGCAGACGTGGAGATCGATTGCGGCGAGCCAGGGAGTTGGTGAAAAATGTGATGGGATTGATGGGTATCGCTGCGCTCCACCCATCCTACGCTCGCTGCTATCCGCAGCCATGCGGAAATGTGCGGGACGGGTGCTTCGTCCCAGGAGCAGACATGCGCAGCACTTACTTAAATTGCACAATATGCGGGCGCGCCATCCTATAAAAGGGGAATCGATGAAATGGGTTGTTCTGGCACTGACTGTCCTCCCCATGGCCACACCGGCTAATGCTGCGAGCTTCGATTGCGCAGGGGCTCGCACTGCGACGGAAAAGATGATCTGTTCCGATCAAGAGCTGTCGCGTCTCGATGACGCCCTAAGTCAGGAGTTCCAGCAGACGATCCGTCAAAGCCAAGCCAAGGACGCAGTGCGGAAGGACCAAGAGACATGGCGGAAGGTGCGGGACACTTGCGCGGACGCAGCATGCATCCGACTTGCATACGAAGCACGTCTACTCGCTCTACGGCAAGAACCTTCCGCGGGCCAATGGATTCCGGACACATTCTGGATGACAGGGCGGCAACGCGCGGAAGCCGTTCGTAGCCTTCTTTTGGCGAATTCCCCGCAGCTCAGAGCCGGGTCATATGAAAGCGACCAGGAGCATTTCAAGTTTTGCACGGCGTTCCTGGATGATTTCGAGAACAACCAACGCATTGAATACATTGAGCAAAAATTGAGGACGACTGAGTATGCCGACCCGGCATTGGCACAGGTTCGTGATCAATGCCCGAACGTCAATTGGGAGTATTCTGCTCCAAAGAAATGTGACGCTGATGCTTTGGCATCGTGGCTCAAGGGCTTTGAGGGCGACAAGGCAGGTGCCGTAAGAAAAGCGAATGAAATGTGCGATACGCAGTTCGGTTTGAACGAGCTTGCGTTATATGAAGTGAATGAGGCAGGGCATAAGCAGTACGTTATATATCAATCTCGCACGCCTGGCATAGATACCGCCAGATTGGAGGCGTTACTCCGAACACCAACGAAAAAGGAGCTATGGACAGACCAGAGTGCCTTGATTCGCAGGACGAATACGGTTGTTAACGTGTTCTTCGAGTTATCTGGATACAGCGTAATTAACGTAGGCGACGATACATGTACGGAAGGAGCCAACCTGGGAACCCTAGGATTCACGTCCCTGGAGTCGCACCAAGGGATTGTCAGATATAAGTCTCAATATATTGCCTATAACTTGGTTCGCGCAAGCAAGTATGGAAACGAACTAACCTTCATAGTGGGTGGGCATTACCCCGTATGCTATTTCGATCTTAAGCGCCCGGCATCTACCCATCGGGCGGAATGACCGCTTTAGGGAAATCCCAATGCCCGCTCCGGGCACACGGCACACCCCCCCGCGCCGCCCGTAAACAAGCGCTAACAGGCGCAAAGGGGACATCGGCGGCGAGCGTGGCTTTCCGGTCATGTGACCCGCCGTCATGCTGAAGGCGCCTTCACCGCGGCGGGTGGGCATGCGTGTGGTGCCGCTGGACGCCGCCCACCCCGTGGCTCCGCATGCCTATGGCCTGCACCCCCAGCCATAGGGCGATTTCTTCCGTTCCTTGCCCAACAGGCTTATAATTTGCGCCCGCGCCCCCTTTGGGACGCGTGTTCTTTGAAATAGGGGGTTCTGGAACCCATGTTCGATCAATTCGGCGCACTGCCCATCGATTTCGCCCTGGGCGCGGTGGTGGGCTGGCTGGCGCTCGGCATTGCGGCGTTGCTGCTGCAGAGTTCCCGCTTCGTTACCCGGTTCGTTTTTCCCGCTGGCGCATTCTGTTCGCTGGTGCTCGCCGCCGCCGGGCTTGGCGCCCTGACCGAGCCCAGCACCGCGCTGCTGCCGCTGGGCATGCCGGACCTGCCGTTCCATCTGCGCCTGGATGCGCTCTCCGGGTTCTTCCTCGTGCTGCTGGGCGGCGCGAACATCGGCATCTCACTGTTCTCGTCGGGCTACTTCCGCACCATGGCCGCGCCCGGGCTTTCGCTGCTGGGCTTCCAGTACCACGTCTTCGCGGCGGCCATGGCGCTGGTCTTGATGGCGGACGATGCCTACATGTTCATGGTGGCATGGGAAGCCATGGCGCTGTCTTCCTACTTCCTCGTGACCACGGACCACCATCTGCCGGAGGTGCGCCGCGCAGGCTTCCTGTATCTGCTGATGGCCCACATCGGCGCCATCGCCATCCTGATGTGCTTCGGCGTGATGCAGGGCGGTCACGGCGACTACACGTTCGAAACGATGCGCCACGCCCACCTCTCGCCGTTCTGGGCGAGCATCACCTTTCTGCTGGCGCTGTTCGGCTTCGGGGCTAAGGCAGGAATATTGCCGCTGCATGCCTGGCTGCCAGAGGCCCACCCCGCCGCGCCTTCTCCGGTTTCCGCCGTCATGAGCGGCATCATGCTCAAGACCGCCATCTACGGCATGCTGCGCGTGATGTTCGACCTGCTCCACGCCGACCAGTGGTGGTGGGGCGTCCTCGTGCTGACGCTGGGCCTGCTCACCGCGCTGTTCGGCGTGATCTTCGCCGCCGTCCAGGTGGACATGAAGCGCCTGCTGGCATATTCCTCGATAGAGAACATCGGCATCATTCTCGCCGGCATCGGCCTTGCGCTCATCTTCCACCACTTCGGCAAGGAAACGCTGTCGGCGCTGGCGCTGACGGCGGCGCTCTATCACGCGCTCAACCACGCCTTCATGAAGGGGCTGCTCTTCATGGGCACCGGCGCGGTGCTGCATGCCACGGGCGAACGCCGCCTCGGCAAGCTGGGCGGACTGATACGCCACATGCCCAAGCTTGCGCTGCTGATGCTGGTGGGCACGCTGGCCGTGGCGGGCCTGCCGCCGCTCAACGGCTTCGTCTCGGAATGGCTGCTGTTGCAGGCCTTCCTGTTTTCGCCCGGCCTGGAGCATTCCTACATCAATATGCTGGTCCCCATTGCGTCGGCCTCCGTGGCGCTGATTTCCGCGCTCGCCGGTTACGTGATGGTGAAGTTCTACGGCGTCATCTTCCTGGGCCAGCCGCGCGAGGAGAGCATCGCGCATGCGCACGATGCAGGGATCTGGGAGCGCATCGGCATGACCTGGATGGCGCTGAACTGCATTGCGCTCGGCGTCTTCCCGGTGTTCGTCATCCTGCGCCTGGACTTCGTCACCCAGTTCCTCGTGCACCGCTCGCTGGGCGTCAGCGCGGCGAAGACGGGCTGGCTGCTGCTCACGCCCATCCAGGCCGAGCGCGCGAGCTACGGCCCGCTGGTGCTGCTGCTGTGCATCGTCGGCGGCATGCTGCTCACGATCCTGGTGGTGAAGAGGTTCTACCACGGGCGCATGCGCCGCAGCGCGCCATGGGATTGCGGGTTTCCTGCGCAGACCCCGCGCATGCAGGACACCGCCGAGGGATTCGGCCAGCCGATACGCCAGATATTCGAATGGCTGCTGGGCGTGGTGAGGCAGCTCCCCACGCCGTTCGACCAGCATCCGCATTACCATTCCGAGACGCGCGACCGCATCTGGGACCTGCTCTACGTCCCGATCAAGCGCCTGAACGAGGTGCTCTCCGCCCAGGTGGGGCGGCTGCAGCAGGGCCGCATCCACCATTACCTGCTGTTCAGCTTCCTCACGCTGCTGGCCCTGCTGGCGTTCGTCAAATGACCGTCTCGGCCGTCTTCTACCAACTGTTCCAGAACGTGCTCGTGCTGCTGGCCGCGCCGCTGCTCATGGGCTGGATCGCGCAATGCCGCGCCTGGCTGCAGAACCGGCGCGGCGCGGGCGTGCTGCAGCCCTACCGCAATCTGCTCAAGCTGTTCCACAAGGATGCCGTGCTCGCGCACGACGCCTCGCAGCTCTTCCTGTTCACGCCCTACATCCTCTTCGCGTGCATGTGGCTCGCGGCCGCGCTGGTGCCCGTCATCGCCACGGACATGCCCCTGTCCTCGGCCGTGGACGTCATTGCCCTGGTGGGCATCTTTGCCCTGGCGCGCGTCTTCATTTCGCTCGCAGCGATGGACATCGGCACCGCATTCGGCTCGCTCGGCGCGCGGCGCGAAATGCTGGTCGGCTTCCTCGCCGAGCCGGCGCTGCTGATGGTGCTGTTCACCGCCTCCACCATCAGCCAGTCCACCTCGCTCATCACCATCGTCGAGGTCCTGGCGCACAAGCAGTTCGTGCTCTATCCCAGCCTGGCGTTTGCCTCCGTGGCGTTCGTCATGGTGCTGCTGGCGGAGAACGCGCGCATCCCGGTGGACAATCCCTCCACCCACCTCGAGCTGACCATGATCCACGAGGCCATGGTGCTCGAATATTCCGCGCGCCACCTGGCGCTTGTGGAATGGGCGGGCGCGCTGAAGATGCTCGCCTACATGACCATGGGCATCGCGCTGTTCGTGCCGTGGGGCATCGCCGCCACGGGCAAGTGGCATGCGCTGCCGCTCGCCGTCGCGCTCATGCTGCTCAAGCTCGCGGTCGGCGGCGCAGGGCTGGCGCTGCTGGAGACGCTGAGCGCAAAGATGCGCATCTTCCGCGTCCCCGAGTTCATGGGCACCGCCTTCCTGCTCGCCGTGCTGGGCCTGCTCACTCACTTTCTGCTGGAGGCCTGAGATGGCGATTCCGCTGACCGGACAGATCATCAACCTGTGCGCCTCGCTCCTCCTGCTGATCGCCTTCGCTATGCTGTCGCAGCGGCGCATCCTGTCGCTCATCAACCTTTTCGCCCTGCAGGGCCTGGTGCTCAGCGTCAGCACGGCGGTGGTGGCCTATTCCTCCCATCAGCACCACCTGTATTTCTCCGCCGCGCTGACGCTCGTGCTCAAGGTCATCGTGCTGCCGGCTATCCTGCACCGCCTGATACGCCGCCTCAACGTGAGATGGGACGTGGAGACCATGTTCAACATCCCGACCACCATGCTCATCGGGATTGCCCTGGTGGTGTTCGCCTTCAACCTCGCCGCGCCCATCTCCCAGATGGCGGGCACCATCACCAAGAGCACGCTGGGCATCGCCCTGGCCTGCGTGCTGCTGTCCTTCCTGATGATGATCACGCGCAGCAAGGCCGTGCCGCAGGTGGTGGGCTTCCTCTCCATGGAGAACGGGCTATTCTTCGCCGCCACGAGCGCCACCTACGGCATGCCCATGGTGGTGGAACTGGGCATCGCGCTCGACGTGCTCATCGGCATGTTCATCCTGGGGATTTTCTTCTTCCAGATACGCGCCGCGTTTGACAGCCTGGACCTGCGCCACATGGAAAAGCTGAAGGAGGACTGATGGAAGATCGCATGCGCACAGAAGCCGCAGGAGCCCGCTGATGGAAATCCTGCTCGTACTGCTCACCCCTCTGCTCGGCGGCCTGCTGATGGCGCTGTTCGGCACGCGCAGGGGTGCGCCCGAGATCAACGCGGTCATGAGCTTCCTCACCCTGGCCGCCGCCGCGGCGCTCACCGTCCGCGTCATTTCCCGGGGTGCGTTCAACGCCTGGGGAGAGGAGTTCTTCGTGGACGCGTTCAACGTGTTCCTGGTCGCGCTCACCGCCTTCGTCGCGTTCACCACGTCGCTGTTTTCGCGCCCCTACATGCGCATCGAGCAGCACCACGGCAAACTCAGCGCGAACATGCTGCGCCTGTACTACAGCATGTACCAGGTCTTCACCTTCACCATGCTGCTCGCGCTGCTCACCAACAACATGGGCATACTGTGGGTGGCGATGGAAGGCGCCACGCTCGCGACCGTGCTGCTCGTCTCGCTGTACCGCACGCCCGCTTCGCTGGAGGCAGCCTGGAAATATTTCATCCTGTGCGGCGTGGGCATCGCGCAGGCGCTGTTCGGAACCATCCTGCTGTATTTCGCCGCGGAGAAGATCCTCGGCGCCGGCGGCAACGCGCTCCTGTGGACCCACCTCAACGCGGTGAAGACGCAGATCGAGCCGACCGTGCTCTCGCTCGCCTTCGTCTTCCTGCTGGTGGGCTACGGCACCAAGGTGGGCCTGGCGCCGCTGCACAACTGGCTGCCCGACGCGCACGCCGAGGGCCCGACGCCGGTATCGGCCGTGCTCTCCGGGCTGCTGCTCAACGTCGCGCTGTATGCCGTGGTGCGCTCCAAGGTGCTGGTGGACGGCGCGCTGGGCAACCACATGGCGGGCAACCTGATGATGGGCTTCGGGCTGCTGTCGGTGGTGATGGCTTCATTTTTCCTTTCCCGGCAGAAGGACGTGAAGCGCATGTTCGCCTATTCGTCCATCGAGCACATGGGGCTGATGACGTTCGCCTTCGGCATGGGCGGCCCGGTGGCGACCTTCGCCGGACTGCTGCACATGACCGTGCATTCCCTCACCAAGTCGGCGATCTTCTTCGCCGTGGGCCACGCCGCGCAGAAATCCGGCACCCAGCTGATGGAAGGCATACGCGGCCTGATCAAGACCAATCCCACGCTCGGCTGGGGGCTCGCGCTGGGCACTCTGGCGATACTCGGCATGCCGCCGTTCGGCGTGTTCACCAGCGAATTCATGATCCTCACCACGGCCATGCACAACTACCCGTGGAGCATGCCCTTCCTGCTCGCCGCGCTGGGCGTCGCCTTTGCCGCGATCTTCGGCCGGGTGCAGTTGATGGTGTTCGGCGAGACCAGCGGCCAGCGCCTCCCGCACCCGCCCGCGCTGCTCCCGGTGTTCGCCCACCTCGCGCTGGTGCTGATGCTGGGCCTCTATATCCCGCCCTACCTTGCCGCTTGGTACAGGCAGGCCACAGCCCTGATCGGATGATGCGATGAGACTGGACGACTTCACTACCGATTTCCCCAGGCTGCCCGCCGCCTCGCCCGTGTGGCATTCCGCCGTGAGCGCGGAGGAATTCCGCGAGCTGTGCGAGCAGGTGAGCCACTGCGGCGGCAAGCTGGTGGCGCTATGGAGCAGCGACGAAACGGAAAGCGGCGCGGGTTACGCCGTGCATGCCGCGCTCGTCGCCGCTCCCGGCATGCTGGTGCTGACCCTGCCGGTGGCGCGCGACAAACCGGCCTTCCCGAATCTTGGCGACCTCTTTCCCGCGGCGGAGCGCATGCAGCGCGCGGTGGCGGACATGATGGGCATCCACGCCATCGGCGCCGGCGACCAGCGCCCGTGGCTGCGTCACGGCGCATGGCCGGGCGGCGTGCATCCGCTGCGCAAATCGTTCGACGCCGCGGCCGTCCAGCCGCAAGAGCCCGACCGCTATGCCTTCGTGCCCGTCAGCGGAAACGGCGTGCACGAGATACCCGTGGGCCCGGTGCACGCGGGAACCATAGAGCCGGGGCATTTCCGCTTCTCCGTCGTCGGCGAGAAAGTGCTGCGCCTGGAGGAACGGCTGGGTTACACCCACAAGGGCATCGAAAAGCGCTTCGAGGGCATGACGCTGGGCGAGGGCGCGCGCCTGGCCGGTCGCGTATCGGGCGATTCCACCGTGGCCTACGCCTGGGCCTATGCGCAGGCGGTCGAGTGCGTTTGCCGCTCCACCCCGCCCGAGCGGGCGCTGTGGCTCAGGGCCGTGTTGCTGGAGCTGGAGCGCATCCAGAACCATCTGGGCGACCTGGGCTACTTGGCGAACGACACCGGGCTCGCCTTCGGCTTCACGCAATTCTGGATTCTCAAGGAAGACCTGCTGCGCCTGAACGGCGAGCTGTTCGGCCACCGTTACCTCATGGACCGCATCGTGCCCGGCGGCGTCGCCTGCGATCTCGACTCCGCCGGAATGCGGCGCCTGGCGGCCATGCTCGATCACCTCGCGCATGAAATCGCCATTCTGAAAGACATTTACGACGAGCACGCCGGCATGCAGGACCGCTTTCTCACTACGGGACGCGTCGCGCCGGAACTGGCCGCGCAACTCGGCCTCACCGGGCTCGCGGGGCGCGCCAGCAGCCAGGCCTGGGATGTGCGCGTGCAGCATCCTTGCGCACCCTATGACCGCCTCGACACGGTGATGGCCACCCACCGCAACGGGGACGTGGCCGCGCGCGTCGTGGTGCGTTTCGATGAGATCGGCGAATCCATGCGCCTGCTCCGCCTTCTGCTCGATGGCCTGCCCGCAGGCGAAACGCGGATAGCGCTGGCCGATGCCGCGCCGGGCCAGTTGGGCATGGGCTGGGTAGAGGGATGGCGCGGCGAGATTGTGGTCGCCCTGCACACCGCGCCGGACAACCGCATCCATCGCCTGCATCCGCACGATCCCTCCTGGCAGAACTGGCCGGTGCTCGAACACGCGATCATGGGCAACATCGTCCCGGACTTCCCGCTCATCAACAAATCGTTCAACCTCAGCTACAGCGGCGTGGATTTGTAGACATGGACCAGATCATCAAGCAAATACTGCGCACCGGCATCAAGACCGAAACGCCGCCCGCGCCGGACGACGCCCTGCGCGGCCAGGTGCGCGAGATCAACGCGCAGATCCTGCGCCACGTCGGGCGCGCGCTGGCCATCCGCCATGTGGATGCCGGCTCCTGCAACGGCTGCGAACTGGAGATCCACAGCCTCAACAACGCCTATTACAACATCGAGGGCCTCGGCATCCACTTCGTCGCCAGCCCGCGCCACGCCGACATGCTGCTCGTCACCGGGCCCGTCTCGCGCCACATGGAAACCGCGCTGCTGCGCACCTTCGATGCCACGCCCGACCCCAAACTCGTCGTCGCCCTGGGCGATTGCGGCTGCGACGGCGGCATCTTCGGCGAAAGCTACGCCAGCTGCGGCCGCGTCGCCAACGTCATCCCCGTCGACGTCGCCGTGCCCGGCTGCCCACCAAGCCCCACCGCCATACTGCAGGGCATACTCACCGCCGTCAGCCAGCGCAGCGCCCCCCGTTGACGCGCGGAGCCGCCGGCCGCGGAGACGGGCGCCCCGCATGCCGCATCAGGATTGAAGTACAATCAGCCCGGGTTCCGCTACATGGCGGACTTATGCGGGATGAGTGAGTGGTCCCAGGTGATGCCGTTTGGGACTTTCCGGTTCTCCCACAAGAGGTGCATATGTTTGTAGTGATCGGGATCTGTATCAGCCTGGGATTCGCCTTCCTGTTTGCTTGCGTATATGTAACGGTGCAAAGCCACCATCCAAAGGCCATCTTTGGAACCATTGCTATAGCCGTCGCCGGAACCTTGCTTCACATTCTGATCGCGAAGCAAAACGGGTGGGATGTGATTTTTCCTGCGAACGGGAAGGGAATGGCGTTGGAAATCTATTACCTCGACGTCTTCTTGTGGGGCAGCATTCTCTGGTATCTGGTAATGCGGAAGTTTCCAATGCAGGCGAAGCGAATTCTTAACGCAGCTATAGGAAGCAAATAGCGCCTCAGGATGCGCTAGTTCGGTAGCAAGCGTAGCCCGGATGTAATGCACTGGAATCCGGGATGAGTTACCCTCCTGGTTCGACCCGGATTCCGCTCCGCT
>DATFUZ010000005.1:0-2048 GCA_035260545.1 Gallionellaceae bacterium
CCGATCCCGTTGCGCAATACCAGCAGGCGCTGGCCTTGCATCAGGCAGGCCGCCTGGATGAGGCCGCCAAGCTTTACCGGGCAATGCTGGAGCCGTTCCCCGGCAATCCCTTGCTGATGGCCGGGCTGGGTACGATTGCGCTGCAGCAGGGCAATCTGGACGAGGGAGTGCGCGAGTTGGAGGCGGCTCTGCTGATCGAGCCCGATCAGCCCATGGCGCTGTCCAATCTGGGCATGGCCTTGCGCAGCCTGAAGCGCCTGGATGAGGCGCTGGAACGGCTGGACCGGGCGGTGGCGCTGGCACCGGAGTTTGCGGAGGCCCATAACCATCGTGGGATCGTGCTGCGCGACTTGAAGCGTCTGGATGAGGCGCTGGCTGCCTGCGACCGGGCCGCCGCACTCAACCCAGGCTTTGCCCAGGCCTGGAATAACCGTGGAGTGACGCTGCAGGAACTGAACCGCTGGCCTGAGGCGCTGGCGAGTTTCGACCGGGCGCTGGCGCTGAACCCCCATGCCGCCGATGTGCACAGCAACCGCGCCAGGGTGCTGCGCGATCTGGGACGGCTCGATGACTCCCTCGCCGCCTGCAATGCCGCCATCGACCTCGATCCGGGGTATGGCGAGGCCTATATCAATCGCGGCAATGCGCTGAAGGATATGGGCCGGCCGGAGGAGGCGATAGCCGACTTCGGCCGGGCCATTGCGCTCATGCCGGACGATGCCGAGGCGCATTGCGGCATGGGCTATATGCTGCAGCGCATGAACCGTTATGCCGAGGCGCTGGCGAGTTTCGACCGGGCCGTTGCGCTGCAACCGGACTTCGCCGATGCCTGGAGCAGCCGCGGCATCGTGCTGAAATATCTGAGACGCTTCGACGAGGCGCTCGCCTCCCAGGACCGCGCCATCGCACTCGATTCCGAATGCGCGGCCGCATACTGGAACAAGGCGATGGTAGCGCTGCTGTTGGGCGACTATGCGGCGGGCTGGCCGCTCTATGAATGGCGCTGGAAAGCCAGCGAGAAAAAATATATCAGGAACTTTCCGCAGCCCCTCTGGCTGGGGGACCGGCCGGTGTCCGGCAAGACCGTGCTGATCCATGCCGAGCAAGGCTACGGCGACTTCATCATGTGCTGCCGCTACATTCCGATGGTCGAGGGGCTGGGCGCCACGGTGGTGGTGGAGGCGTTCCCGCCGCTGCTGCCGCTGGCGGCGACGCTGAAGGGCAACTTTACCCTGGTCGCCAGCGGACAGCCGCTGCCGCATTTCGATCTGCACTGTCCGGTGATGAGCTTGCCCCTGGCCTTCAAGACCACGCTGGAGACGATACCCGCCGAGGTGCCCTATCTCTTCGCCGACCCCGCGAGGATCGCTGCCTTGCGCACGCGCCTGGGGCCGAAGTCGCGGATGCGCGTGGGTGTCGCCCTGTCCGGCAATCCCGCTCAACAGGACAATCACAATCGCAGCGTGCCGGCGCGCTTGCTTGCACCTTTGTTCGGCTTGCCTGTTGACTTTCATGTGCTGCAGAAAGGATTCCTGCCGGGCGACGCGGCTGAGCTCGCCAGGTTCGACAATGTATTGGTGCATGACGATCAAATCGGTGATTTCGGGGACACCGCCGCGCTGATGAATGAGATGGATCTGGTCATATCGACATGTACGTCCATCGCCAATCTGGCCGGTGCCTTGGGCAGACCGCTGTGGGTGCTGTTATCCTATATTGCGGACTGGCGCTGGCTGCTGGACCGTTCCGACAGCCCGTGGTATCCGACGGCGACGCTGTTCAGGCAGCACGCCATCGGCGACTGGAGCCCGGTGATCGCGGAAGTCGCCGCGCGCCTCGGGAATTTCGCACAGGAAGTGCATGCGCTTCCGGGTGATAATCGCTGACCATGGATACACCACCCGTTTCCGATCCCGTTGCGCAATACCAGCAGGCGCTGGCCTTGCATCAGGCAGGCCGCCTGGATGAGGCCGCCAAGCTTTACCGGGCAATGCTGGAGCCGTTCCCCGGCAATCCC
Source organism: Gallionellaceae bacterium (assembly GCA_035260545.1). Classification (GTDB taxonomy): domain Bacteria; phylum Pseudomonadota; class Gammaproteobacteria; order Burkholderiales; family Gallionellaceae; genus DATDDB01. The sequence goes on from DATFUZ010000005.1 coordinate 2,018, forward strand.
TTGCTGATGGCCGGGCTGGGTACGATTGCGC
>DATFUZ010000006.1:0-18763 GCA_035260545.1 Gallionellaceae bacterium
GACCGGAGCGGTGGAACTGCCGGCGGGCACGGAAATGGTGATGCCCGGCGACAACGTCAGCATCACCGTCAGCCTGATCGCACCGATCGCCATGGAAGAAGGCCTGCGCTTCGCGATTCGCGAAGGCGGCCGTACCGTGGGTGCCGGTGTGGTGGCGAAGATTATTGAGTAACAAAAAAAGCTACTGCAAGGCCCGGCCTTGCAGTATAATCGCGCGCTCTTTAAAACAGGTGCCTGGCAACGGGCACCGCAATGTGAAGTGAATACTAACTATGCAAAGCCAGAAAATTCGCATCCGCCTGAAGGCATTTGATTATCGCCTGATCGACCAGTCGGCGCTGCAGATCGTGGACACCGCGAAGCGCACCGGCGCCGTGGTGAAGGGTCCGGTTCCCCTGCCGACCAGGATAGAGCGCTTTGACGTGTTGCGTTCGCCCCACGTGAACAAGACCTCGCGCGACCAGTTTGAAATTCGCACCCATCTGCGCCTGATGGATATCGTTGATCCGACGGAAAAGACCGTGGATGCGCTGATGAAGCTGGATCTGCCCGCGGGCGTGGATGTGGAAATCAAGTTGCAGTAAGAGTTTTGGCAGTTAGCAGTAGAGATCGGCTGGCCAATTGAAGTCAGCCCCTTAAATAAAGGAAAAGATAATGAGCTTAGGACTTGTCGGTCGCAAGATTGGCATGACCCGCATCTTTACCGACGACGGAGCTTCGTTGCCGGTGACCGTGCTGGACGTGTCCAACAATCGTGTTGCCCAGATCAAAACCGCGGACACTGACGGCTATACCGCCGTGCAGGTCGCCTTCGGCACGCGCCGCGCTTCGCGCGTCAACAAGGCCGCTGCGGGCCACTTTGCCAAGGCTGGCATCGAGGCGGGCAGCATTCTGAAAGAATTCACCATCAGCCCCGAAGAGGCCGCCGGATTGAACGCTGGCGCCGTCATCGGCGTTGATCGCTTCCAGGTCGGGCAGAAGGTAGACGTTACCGGCACCACCATCGGTAAGGGCTACGCCGGCACCATCAAGCGTTACCACTTCGCCTCTGGCCGCGCTAGCCACGGCAACTCCAAATCGCACAACGTCCCCGGCTCCATCGGCATGGCGCAGGACCCCGGCCGCGTGTTCCCGGGCAAGCGCATGACCGGTCACCTGGGTGACGTGCAGCGCACCGTGCAGAATCTCGAAATCGTCCGCATCGACGCAGAGCGCCAGTTGTTGCTGGTGATGGGCGCGGTTCCCGGATCCAAGGGTGGCGACGTGATCGTGCGTCCGGCAGTAAAGGCAGGTGCATAATGGAACTGAAAGTCATCAATGATCAAGGTCAGGCCGCCGCGAGCATGAACGCTTCGGACGAGCTGTTCGGCCGTGAATACAACGAGGCGCTGGTGCACCAGCTGGTGACCGCTTACCAGGCCAACGCGCGCTCTTCGAACAGCAAGCAGAAGGGCCGCAGCGAGATCGCCAAGAGCACGCGCAAGCCGTTCGCGCAAAAAGGCACCGGCCGCGCGCGCGCCGGTATGGCATCCAGCCCGCTGTGGCGCGGAGGCGGCAAGATTTTCCCGAATTCCCCGGAGGAGAACTACACCCAGAAGCTCAACCGCAAGATGTACCGTGCGGGCTTGGCTGCGATCCTGTCGCAGCTGGCGCGCGAAGGCCGTCTGTCTGTGGTCGAGAATCTGGCGGTGGACGCCCCCAAGACCAAGCTGCTGGCGCAGAAGATCAAGGGCATGGGCCTGGGCCGCGTGCTGATCATCACCGACAGCATGGACGACAACCTGTATCTGTCTTCCCGCAATCTGGCCGACGTGCTGGTGCTGGAAGCCCATCAGGCCGATCCCGTCAGCCTGGTCCGCTTCCCGAATGTGCTGATGACGCGCGGCGCGGTGGCAAAAATTGAGGAGATGCTGGCATGAGCGCACAAAACTTTAGCCGGGAGCGCTTGCTGAACGTGCTGGTCGCTCCGCAGATTTCGGAAAAGGCGACTTATGTCGCCGACAAAAACGAGCAGGTGATCTTCCGCGTGGCGCCCGACGCCACCAAGCCGGAAATCAAGGCCGCGGTGGAACTGGTGTTCAAGGTGAACGTCAAGAGCGTGCAAGTGTCCTGCGTGAAGGGCAAGCAGAAGCGCTTTGGGCGTTACATGGGGCGGCGCAGCAACTGGAAGAAGGCATATGTCTGCCTCGCGCCGGGCCAGGAAATCAATTTTGCCGCTGGCGAATAAGGATAATTCATCATGGCACTGATCAAACTCAAACCGACATCGCCCGGACGCCGCGCCGTGGTGCGCGTGGTCAACCGCGACCTGCACAAGGGCAAGCCGCAGGCCGCGCTGGTGGAAAAGAAGAACCGCACCGCCGGCCGCAACAACAATGGCCACATTACCACCCGCCACATGGGCGGCGGCCACAAGAAGCAATACCGCGTGATCGACTTCAAGCGCAACAAGGACGGCATCCCCGCCAAGGTCGAGCGTCTGGAATATGATCCCAACCGCAGCGCGCATCTGGCCCTGCTCTGCTACGCGGACGGCGAGCGCCGCTACGTCGTGGCGCCCAAGGGCGTGGAAGTGGGTGCGCAACTGGTGAATGGTTCGGACGCGCCGATCAAGGCGGGCAACACTCTGCCGCTGCGCAACATCCCGGTCGGCTCCACCATCCACTGCGTGGAAATGCTGCCGGGGAAGGGTGCGCAACTGGCGCGTTCCGCCGGCACCTCCGTGCAACTGCTGGCGCGCGAAGGCTCTTACGCCCAGCTCCGGCTGCGTTCCGGCGAAATTCGCAAGGTCCACGTGGATTGCCGCGCGACGCTGGGTGAAGTCGGCAACGGCGAACACCTGCTGCGCTCCATCGGCAAGGCTGGTGCGACCCGCTGGCGCGGCATCCGTCCGACGGTTCGCGGCGTGGCCATGAACCCGGTCGACCACCCGCACGGCGGCGGCGAAGGCAAGACCGCCGCAGGTCGCAACCCGGTCAGCCCGTGGGGCGTGCCGGCCAAGGGCTTCCGCACTCGCCGCAACAAGCGTACCAGCGGCATGATCGTGCGTCGCCGTTTCCAGAATTAAGAGGTAGATAGATATGGCACGTTCTATTAAGAAAGGCCCGTTCGTTGACATGCACCTGATGAAGAAGGTGGAGACGGCGCGCGCGACCAATGACAAGCGTCCGGTGAAAACCTGGTCGCGCCGTTCCACCGTATTGCCGGAGTTCGTCGGCCTGACCATTGCCGTGCACAACGGCAAGCAGCACATTCCGGTGTATGTCTCCGAAAACATGGTTGGCCACAAGCTGGGCGAATTTTCGCTGACGCGCACCTTCAAGGGGCACGCGGCCGACAAGAAGGCCAAGAAATAAGGAGATATGATGAACACAACCGCTGTAGTCAAAGGTGCTCGCATCTCCGCCCAGAAGGCGCGTCTGGTTGCTGACCAGATTCGTGGTCTCCCGGTGGGCCAGGCGCTGAACGTCCTCGCGTTCAGCCCCAAGAAGGCCGCCGGCATCATCAAGAAGGCGCTGGATTCCGCCATTGCGAACGCCGAGCATAACGATGGCGCCGACATCGACGAACTGAAGGTGCGCACCATTTACGTGGACAAGGGCGCTTCCCTCAAGCGCATGATCGCGCGCGCCAAGGGCCGCGGCACGGGCATCGAGAAGCAGACCTGCCACATCACCATAACCGTCGGGAACTGAGGAAGATATGGGACAGAAAATTCATCCAACCGGTTTCCGGTTGAGCGTGCAGAAAAACTGGTCGTCCAGGTGGTTCGCCAGCAGCAAGAATTTTTCCGAGATGCTCCATAAGGACATCGAGGTTCGCGACTTCCTGAAGAAGAAGCTGGCTGGCGCCGGCGTGTCCAAGGTGGTTATCGAGCGTCCTGCGAAGAACGCGCGCATCACCATCTACACCGCCCGTCCCGGCGTGGTGATCGGCAAGAAGGGCGAGGACATCGAATTGCTGCGCGCCGAGCTGCGCAAGCGCATGGGTCTACCCGACGTGGCGCTGAACATCGAAGAAGTGCGCAAGCCCGAAGTCGACGCCCAGTTGATCGCCGACTCCATTACCCAGCAGCTCGAAAAGCGCATCATGTTCCGCCGCGCCATGAAGCGCGCCATGCAGAACGCCATGCGCCTGGGCGCCCAGGGCATCAAGATCATGAGCGCCGGTCGTCTGAACGGCATCGAGATCGCCCGTACCGAATGGTATCGCGAAGGCCGCGTGCCGCTGCACACTCTGCGTGCGGACATCGATTACGGCTTTTCCGAGGCCAAGACCACTTACGGCATCATCGGCGTCAAGGTCTGGGTCTACAAGGGCGAGCAGACGGGGCAAGAGGATGCGGCTGCAGCTGCGGTCGCGGAGCCGGAAAAGAAAGTGAGAAAGTCGGGAGCAAAACATGCTGCAACCAGCTAGAAGGAAATACCGCAAGGAGCAAAAGGGCCGCAACACCGGCATCGCTACGCGCGGCAACAAGGTGAGCTTCGGCGAGTTTGGCCTCAAGGCCATGGGCCGCGGTCGCCTGACTGCGCGCCAGATCGAGGCCGCCCGTCGTGCCATGACCCGTCACATCAAGCGTGGCGGCCGCATCTGGATCCGCGTGTTCCCGGACAAGCCGATCTCCAAGAAGCCGGCCGAGGTCCGCATGGGTAACGGTAAGGGCAGCCCGGAGTACTACGTCGCCGAGATTCAGCCCGGCAAGATGTTGTATGAGATGGACGGTGTGGCAGAGGAGCTGGCACGCGAGGCATTCCGCCTGGCGTCCGCCAAGTTGCCGATTCCGACCTCGTTCGTGATCAGGCAGATAGGAGCATAAACATGGGACAGAGCAAATCCAAAGCCAAGTCCGAGGCCGCGCCGCTGCGCGACAAGTCCGTTGCGCAGTTGCAGGAAGACCTGTTGGCCCTGCGTCGCGCGCAGCTTGGTCTGCGCGTGCAGCTGGCCACCCAGCAGCAGAGCAACACCAGCCAGTTGGGCAAGACGCGCCGTGACATCGCGCGCATCAAGACCGTATTGAAAGAGAAGGGTGTGCAACAATGAGTGCAACTAACCTGAAACGCACACTGACCGGCACGGTAGTGAGCGACAAGATGAACAAGACCGTGACGGTCCTGGTTGAGCGCAAGGTCAAGCACCCTGTTCTCGGCAAGGTGGTCCGCGTCTCCAAGAAGTACCATGCGCACGACGAAAATGACGAGTTTCATCAAGGGGACGTGGTCATGATCGAGGAATGCCGCCCCATCGCCAAGACCAAGGCATGGCGCGTCACCAAGCTGCTTGAAAAGGCCGGCGAGCTTTAAGGTCATTTCCCCTTGCGTAATTGGCAGGGGTTGGTTAGAATATACGGCTTCGTTTCACCGCCGTGATTTGGCGGGATGTTTTCCGCCGTGGCAGCGGCGGGCATAACCCGAACGGGTTCCAAAACTGGCCGCCGCGGCGGAAAAAGTTGGAGAGTTAAAAAATGATACAAATGCAGTCTGTGCTGGAAGTGGCCGACAATACCGGCGCGCGTTCCGTTATGTGCATCAAGGTGCTCGGCGGGTCCAAGCGTCGCTATGCCGCCATCGGCGATGTGATCAAGGTCAGCGTCAAGGACGCCGCCCCGCGTTCGCGCGTCAAGAAGGGCGAAGTGTACAGCGCCGTGGTGGTTCGCACCGCCAAGGGCGTGCGCCGCGCCGACGGCTCGCTGATCAAGTTCGATGGCAACGCTGCGGTGTTGCTCAACAACAAGCTTGAGCCGATTGGCACCCGTATTTTCGGGCCGGTTACGCGTGAATTGCGTACCGAGCGTTTTATGAAGATCGTGTCGCTGGCGCCGGAAGTCCTGTAAAGGCGTCGGTCAGGGGCAGTCGAGGATATATCATGCGCAAGATCAGAAAAGATGATGATGTCATCGTGATCACCGGTAAGGACAAGGGCAATCGCGGCAGCGTGCTGAGCGTGGCTGGCGATTACCTCGTGGTGAGCGGCGTCAACAAGGTCAAGAAACACCAGAAGCCCAACCCGGTCAAGGGTACGGAGGGCGGCATTGTTGAAATGGAAAAGCCGATTCACGTATCGAACGTGGCGATCTACAACGCAACCGCCAAGAAGGCGGACCGCGTCGGGGTCAAGGTGCTGGAGGACGGGCGCAAGGTGCGCGTGTTCAAGTCCAGCGGCGAACAAATTGATGCTTGAGGGGTAATTGAGCATGGCTCGTTTGTATGAGTTCTACAAGGACAAGGTGGTCCCCGATCTGATCAAGCAGTTCGGCTACAAATCCATCATGGAAGTGCCGCGCATCGAAAAGATCACCCTGAACATGGGTGTGGGCGAGGCGGTTGCCGACAAGAAGGTCATGGACTTTGCCGTTGGCGACATGCAGAAGATCGCCGGTCAGAAGGTGATCGTGACCAAGTCGAAGAAGTCGATTGCCGGCTTCAAGATCCGCGAGGATTATCCCGTGGGCTGCAAGGTCACGCTGCGCAAAGCGCGGATGTATGAGTTCCTGGATCGCCTGGTGACCGTGGCCATCCCGCGTATCCGCGACTTCCGCGGCATTTCCGGCAAATCCTTCGACGGCCGTGGCAACTACAACATGGGTGTGAAGGAGCAGATCATCTTCCCGGAAATCGAGTACGACAAAATCGACGCACTGCGCGGGATGAACATCACCATCACCACCAGCGCAAAGACCGATGAGGAGGCGCGTGCGCTCCTCACGGCGTTTAAATTCCCATTGAAGAATTGAGGGCGAAATGGCTAAAGTCGCATTGATTAACCGTGAGCAGAAGCGTCGCGATACCGTAAAGAAGTTCGAGGCCAAGCGCGCCGAACTGCTGGCGATCATCTCGGACGTGAAACTGAGTGACGAAGAGCGCCATGCGGCGCGCCTGAAGCTGCAAGCGTTGCCGCGCGACGCCAGCCCGGTGCGTCTGCGCAACCGTTGCGCCCTGACCGGGCGTCCGCGCGGCACGTTCCGCAAGTTCGGCCTGGGCCGCAGCAAGCTGCGCGAGCACGCAATGCGTGGCGAAATTCCTGGCGTGATCAAGGCTAGCTGGTAAGGGTGATACTATGAGCATGAGTGATCCGATCTCCGACATGTTGACGCGCATCCGCAATGCGCAAATGGCGGAAAAAGCAACTGTTTCCATGCCTTCTTCCAAGCTCAAGGCGGCCATCGCCAAGGTGCTGCAGGACGAGGGCTACATTGACGGCTTCAAGGTGACCAACGATGGCGCCAAGACTACGCTGGAAATCGGCCTGCGTTACTACGCCGACCGTCCCGTTATCGAGCAGATCCAGCGGGTGAGCCGCCCCGGGCTGCGGGTGTACAAGGGCAGTGACGACATCCCCAAGGTGATGAACGGCCTCGGTATCGCTATCGTGTCGACCTCCAAGGGTCTGATGACCGATCGCAAGGCGCGCGCCAGCGGCATCGGCGGCGAAGTGCTGTGCATCGTGGCGTAAGGGGGAATCATGTCTAGAGTTGCCAAGAATCCTATCGTAGTTCCGGCCGGTGTCGAAGTGACGCTGGCTGCGGGAACGGTGTCGGTGAAAGGCCCGCTGGGCACCCTGACTCAGGGCCTGAACGGGGACGTCAAGGTCGAGCGCGAAGGCGAGGTGCTGAAGTGCAGCCCCACCAGCGGCTCGCGCCAGGCCGATGCCATGGCCGGTACCGTGCGCGCGCTGGTCGCGAACATGGTCCACGGGGTCAGCAAGGGCTATGAACGCAAGCTGACCCTGGTCGGCGTGGGTTACCGTGCCCAGGCCGCCGGCGACACGCTCAACCTGTCCTTGGGCTTTTCTCATCCCGTGGCATACAAGATGCCCAAGGGCGTGAAGGTGGAAACCCCGAGCCAGACCGAGATCGTGCTCAAGGGTGCCGACAAACAGCAGATTGGTCAGGTGGCTTCCGAAGTCCGCGCCTATCGCTCCCCGGAGCCCTACAAGGGCAAGGGCGTGCGCTATGCGGACGAAGTGGTCATCCTGAAGGAAACCAAGAAGAAATAATCGAGGCGGATTATGTTGAACAAGAATGAATCGCGTCAGCGCAGGGCACGCAAAACCCGTGCTCGCATTGCTGAACAAAAGACCGTGCGTCTGGCGGTGCATCGTACCAACCTGCACATTTATGCCCAGGTGATCTCCGCCGATGGCGGCAAAGTGCTGGCCAGCGCTTCCACCATGGAAGCCGAGCTGCGCAAGGAACTTGCCAATGGCGGCAACGCCAAGGCGGCCGCGGCCGTGGGCAAGCGCATCGCCGAAAAGGCCAAATCCGCCGGAATCACCTCTGTCGCGTTTGATCGCGGCGGATATAAATACCACGGTCGCGTCAAGGCGCTGGCCGAGGCCGCGCGCGAGCACGGCCTGAAATTCTGATCGGAGTGTAACGATGGCTAAGGCACAAGGAAAGACGCAACAGCAGGCGGAAGAGCGCGGCGACGGCCTGATCGAAAAGATGATCTCGGTCAACCGCGTCACCAAAGTGGTGAAGGGCGGTCGCATCATGGGCTTCGCTGCGCTGACCGTAGTTGGCGACGGCGACGGTCGCGTCGGCATGGGCAAGGGCAAGTCCAAGGAAGTGCCCGTTGCGGTGCAGAAGGCGATGGACGAATCGCGCCGCAAGATGATCAAGGTGAATCTGAAGAACGGCACCCTGCATCACGCCGTGATCGGTCGCCATGGCGCCGCCAAGGTATACATGCAGCCCGCCGCAGAAGGCACCGGCATTATCGCCGGCGGCGCGATGCGCGCGGTGTTCGAGGCCGCAGGTGTGCACAACATCCTGGCCAAGTGCATCGGCTCGAGCAATCCTTACAACGTCGTGCGTGCCACGCTCAACGGCCTGGCGGCGCTGAATTCGCCGGCCGAAATCGCGGCCAAGCGCGGCAAGAGCATTGAAGAGATTCTGGGGTAAGCCATGGCAGAAACCAAGAAAATCAAAGTGACGCTGGTCAAAAGCCCGATCGGCACCAAGCAATCGCATCGCGCGTGCGTGCGCGGCCTCGGCCTGCGCCGCATGCATCATACCGTCGAAGTGGAAGACACTCCGGCCGTGCGCGGCATGATTAACAAAGTGTATTACCTGGTTAAGTGCGAGGCGTAAATGCAACTCAATCAAATTAAGCCCGGAGAGGGCTCCAAGCATGCCAAGCGCCGCGTCGGACGCGGCATCGGCTCCGGCCTGGGCAAAACTGCGGGCCGTGGCCACAAGGGTCAGAAATCCCGCTCTGGCGGCTTCCACAAGGTGGGTTTCGAAGGCGGCCAGATGCCGCTGCAGCGTCGCCTGCCCAAGCGCGGCTTCATTTCGCTGACCCGCAACGACACCGCCGAAGTGCGCCTGTCCGACCTGCAAAAGCTGCCCGTCGACACCGTGGACCTGCTGGCGCTGAAACAGGCCGGCATGGTACCCGCAACGGCGCTTTCCGCCAAAGTGGTGAAAACCGGCGAGTTGACGCGGGCCTTGGCCCTGCGCGGCCTGCTGGTGACCAAGGGTGCGCGCGCGGCCGTCGAGGCGGCCGGCGGCAGCATCGCGGAATAAGGCTAAGGACAGGGGACAATGGCACAGGCAACGGGTACTTCGAAGTACGGCGATCTCAGCAAGCGGCTGTGGTTCTTGCTCGGCGCGCTGGTCGTGTACCGCATCGGGGCGCATATTCCTGTGCCGGGCATCGATCCCGTGCACCTGGAAGAACTGTTCAAGCAGCAGAAGAACGGCATCCTGGGCATGTTCAACATGTTCTCCGGCGGTGCGCTGTCCCGGTTCACGATTTTCGCGCTGGGGATCATGCCCTACATTTCGGCGTCGATCATCATGCAGCTCGCGGCCATCGCCGTTCCCAAGCTCGAAGAGCTGAAGAAGGAAGGTGAGGCCGGGCGGCGCAAGATCACCCAGTACACGCGCTATGGCACGTTCTTCCTGGCGCTGTTCCAGTCCTTCGGCATTGCCGTGGCGCTGGAATCGCAAAAGGGCCTCGTGCTGGATCCCGGCATGATGTTCCGCCTCACCACCGTGATTACCCTGGTGACCGGAACCATGTTCCTGATGTGGCTGGGCGAGCAGATCACCGAGCGCGGGCTGGGTAACGGCATTTCGCTGATTATTTTTGCGGGTATCGCGGCCGGTCTGCCGCGCGCGATCGTTAGCACGCTGTCCATGGTTCAGGATGGCGCCCTGTCGATCCCCGTCGGTCTGCTGCTGCTGGTGGGCGCGGCCGCCGTGATCGCGTTCGTGGTCTTCGTCGAGCGCGGGCAGCGCAAGATCCTGGTGAACTACGCAAAACGCCAGGTGGGCAACAAGGTCTATGGCGGTCAGAGTTCGCACCTGCCGCTGAAGCTGAACATGTCGGGCGTGATTCCGCCGATCTTCGCTTCCAGCATCATCCTGTTTCCGGCGACGATGGCGGGCTGGTTCAGCAGCGGGATCCATGTTGCCTGGCTGAGCAGCGCATTGAAGGACATCGGCGACAAGCTGGCGCCGGGGCAGCCGATTTATGTGCTGGCGTATGCGGCAATGATCATTTTCTTCTGCTTCTTCTATACGGCGCTGGTATTCAGCCCCAAGGAGACGGCGGATAACCTGAAGAAGAGCGGCGCCTTCCTGCCGGGCATTCGCCCCGGTGAGCAGACGGCACGCTATGTGGAAAAGATCATGCTGCGGCTGACCCTGATCGGAGCGATCTACGTGACGCTGGTGTGCCTGTTGCCGGAGTTCCTGGTGCTGAAATGGTCGGTTCCCTTCTATTTCGGCGGAACGTCGCTGCTGATTCTGGTGGTGGTCACGATGGACTTCATGGCTCAGGTGCAGTCCTACCTGATGACGCACCAGTACGAGAGCCTGCTGAAAAAGGCCAGTTTTAAAGGCGGTTATACGCGCTAATGGCGAAAGACGACGCAATACAGATGCAAGGAGAGATCGTGGAATCTCTCCCGAACGCCACCTTCCGGGTCAAGCTGGAAAACGGACATGTGGTTCTGGGATATATCTCCGGCAAGATGCGCATGCACTATATCCGCATCCTGCCCGGGGACAAGGTAACGGTGGAACTGACGCCGTATGATTTGAGCAAGGCGCGAATCGTGTTCCGCGCGAAGTAACGGTAGCACCGGAAAGTTAGGAGAAAAAAATGAAGGTACAAGCATCGGTAAAGAAAGTGTGCCGCCACTGCAAAATTATCCGCCGCAATCGCGTTGTGCGCGTGATCTGCACGGATCCGCGCCACAAGCAGCGCCAGGGCTGAGCAGGCTCCGCACTAATGGTATAATTAATATTTTTGATTGATAGGGTAGCCGCATGGCACGTATTGCAGGTGTAAATATTCCGAACCATCAGCATGCTGTGATCGCCTTGACCGCGATCTACGGCATCGGGCGCACGCGCGCGCAGGTCATCTGCGCGTCCACGGGCGTGGAGCCGACCACCAAGATGAAGGACATCAGCGACGCCGACCTCGACAGGCTGCGCGAGGCCGTCGCCCAGTTCACCGTCGAAGGTGACCTGCGCCGCGAGATATCCATGAACATCAAACGCCTGAAGGACCTCGGCTGCTACCGTGGTCTGCGTCATCACCGTGGCCTGCCGGTTCGCGGCCAGCGCACCCGCACCAATGCGCGCACCCGCAAGGGCCCGCGCAAGGCCATCGCCGGCGCCAAGAAATAAGCTTTAAGAGGAAGACATAATGGTTAAAGCCAGCACCACTCGCGTACGCAAAAAGGTCAAGAAGAACGTGGCCGAGGGCATTGCCCACGTGCACGCCTCGTTCAACAACACCATCGTGACCATCACGGACCGTCAGGGCAACGCACTGGCGTGGTCCACCAGCGGCGGCCAGGGTTTCAAGGGTTCCCGCAAGAGCACGCCTTTTGCGGCCCAGGTTGCCGCCGAGGCCGCGGGCAAGGCTGCCCAGGAATACGGCGTGAAAAACCTTGAGGTGCGCATCAAGGGCCCCGGCCCCGGCCGCGAATCGGCCGTGCGCGCGCTCAACTCGGTCGGCTTCAAAATCACCAGCATTTCCGACGTGACTCCGGTGCCGCACAACGGCTGCCGTCCGCCGAAAAAGCGCCGTATCTAATTGTTAGGAGATAGCCTTGGCTAGAAATCTTGATCCAAAGTGCCGTCAGTGCCGCCGCGAAGGCGAAAAGCTGTTCCTGAAGGGCGAAAAGTGCTTCACCGACAAGTGCGCGGTAGAGCGCCGCGCCTATGCGCCGGGACAGCACGGGCAGAAGAAAAACCAGCGTATTTCCGAATACGGCACCCAGCTGCGTGAAAAGCAGAAGCTGCGCCGCATCTATGGCGTGCTGGAGAAGCAGTTCCGCCTGACCTACAAGGAAGCGGACCGCGGCACCAGCATCACCGGCGAAGCGCTGCTGCAGCTGCTGGAATCGCGCCTGGACAACGTCGCCTATCGCATGGGCTTCGGCGCCTCGCGCGGCGAAGCCCGCCAGACCGTGCGTCACAACGGCGTGCTGGTCAACGGCAAGCGCGTGAATATTCCTTCCTACCAGGTGCGCCCCGGCGACGTGGTGGAAGTGGCCGAAAAGGCCAAGGCCCAACTGCGCATCAAATCCGCTCTCGAGGCGGCCGCGCAGCGTGGATTCCCGGAGTGGCTGGATGTGGACGCCAAGGCGTTCAAGGGCACATTCAAGGCCAAGCCCCAGCGCTCCGAGCTGCCCGCGACCATCAACGAACATCTTGTGGTTGAATTGTATTCCAAGTAATCCACACGGAGCCGGATATGCCAAACAATGTTTTCCTGAAGCCCCGCATCATTGACGTGCAGCGACACTCCCCGACCCAGGCTCGGGTCGTGATGGAGCCGTTCGAGCGCGGCTACGGGCACACGCTGGGCAACGCCCTGCGCCGCATCCTGCTGTCGTCCATGCCGGGGTGTGCGCCTACCGAGGTGAAGATTGCCGGCGTCCTCCACGAGTACTCCTCCATCGACGGCGTGCAGGAAGACGTCGTGGACATCCTGCTGAACCTGAAGGGCGTGGTGCTGCGGCTGCACAACATCTCCGAGGCGACGCTGACCCTCAGCAAGAGCGGCAGCGGCGTGGTGACTGCCGGCGACATCGCCGGTGGCGCGGACGTTGAAGTCATCAATCCCGATCACGTGATTGCGCACCTGACCGGCGGCAAGCTGGACATGGAAATCAGGGTCGAGCAGGGCCGCGGCTATGTGTCCGCGCTCTCGCGCCAGGCACCTGGCCAGTCCACCCGGTCCGTCGGCCACATCGCGCTGGACGCCTCGTTCAGCCCGGTTGCCCGCGTCAGCTATTCCGTGGAAAGCGCGCGCGTCGAGCAGCGCACCGACCTGGACAAGTTGGTGATGGACATCGAGACCAACGGTGCGATCGACCCGGAAGAAGCCATCCGCTATTCCGCGCGCATCCTCGTGGATCAGTTTTCCGTGTTTGCCGCGCTGGAAGGCACGCCGGCTCCAGTGGAGAAGCCCGCCGCGCCCAAGGTCGACCCCCTGCTGTTGCGCCCGGTGGACGATCTCGAGCTGACGCCGCGTTCCTCCAACTGCCTCAAGGCACAGAGCATTCACTACATCGGCGACCTGATCCAGTACACCGAAACGGATCTGCTGCGCACCCCCAACTTGGGCCGCAAGTCGCTCAACGAAATCAAGCAGGTGCTCGCAGAGCACGGCCTGTCGCTGGGCATGAAGCTGGAAAACTGGGCTCCGGCGCCTGCCTCTGCCGAGAAGTAAGAAAGGATAATCATGCGTCACCGTTTAGGACTGAGAAAACTCAACCGCACCAGCAGCCACCGCCTGGCCATGTTGCGCAACATGACCGTGTCGCTGCTGCGCCACGAAGTCATCAAGACCACGCTGCCCAAGGCCAAGGAACTGCGTCGCGTGGCGGAACCCATCCTGACGCTGGGCAAGAAGCCGACCCTGGCTAATCGCCGCCTGGCGTTTGCGCGGCTGCGCGACCGCGATATCGTCACCAAGCTGTTCGACGAGCTGGGCCCGCGCTACGCCTCCCGCAACGGCGGCTACTCCCGCATTCTGAAGTTTGGCTTCCGCAAGGGCGACAATGCCCCGATGGCGCTGGTCGAGCTGATGGATCGCCCCGAAGGGGCGCAGCCGGTCGAAGTGGCTGGCGAGTAAGCAGCAAACATCGAATGAAAAAGCCGGATTTATTCCGGCTTTTTTGTTTGTCCTGAAAACTGTCGGAAAAAGACGCGCGTGCGCGCCGCACGCGCAGATCGCCGGGGAACGCAAAGTGAAGAAGAACGGATCGTGGTTGGGAAAGACAGGCTTCGCCCTGCTGCTCGCCTTGTGCTGGCCCGCGCTGGCAGCGGAAAACCTGAATGCGCCGCTGCCCGTCAATCCCCATCTCAGAACGGGCAAGCTCGACAACGGCTTGACCTACTACATCCAGCAGAATTCCAGGCCGGCAAAACGTGTCGAACTGCGCCTGGTAGTCAAGGCGGGTTCCATCCTGGAGGACGTCGACCAGCAGGGCCTGGCGCACTTCACCGAGCACATGGCGTTCGACGGCACGCGCCACTTCGAGAAGCATGAACTGATCTCCTATCTGCAGTCGCTGGGGGTGAAGTTCGGCGCCGACCTCAATGCCTACACCAGCTTCAACGAAACGGTGTATATCCTGCCCATTCCCACCGACAAACCGGACAACCTGAAAACCGGGTTTCAGGTCCTGCAGGACTGGGCGCAGGGCGTCACCATGGATGGCGCGGCCATCGACAAGGAACGCAACGTCGTGCTGGAAGAGGCGCGGCTCGGCAAGGGCGCGGGCGACCGCATGATGCGCAAGCTGCTGCCCGAGATCTACAACGGCTCGCGCTACGCCGAGCGCCTGCCCATCGGCAAGGAATCGCTGCTCAAGACCTTCCCGCATTCCGCTATCCGGCGATTTTACGCCGACTGGTACCGGCCCGACCTCGAAGCCGTATTCGTGATCGGCGACATCGACCCGGTGCAGGCCGAGCGCATGGTGCGCAGCTATTTCGGCGGCCTCAAGAATCCGCAGGATGAACGGCCGCGCGCCTATCCGGCGATTCCCGCCCGTATGCACTCCGCCGCGGTGGTGGTCACCGACCGCGAAGCCACCATGGACATGGTGCGCGTCCGCTATCCCATCGCCCACTATCCCCCGGAAATGACCCTGGGCGACTACCGCGAGGACTTGGTGCGGGAGCTGTTCGTTTCCATGCTGGGTGAGCGCCTGCAGGAACTCACGCAAAAGGAACGTCCCCCCTTCGTGATGGCGGACGCAGGTGTGGAACCCCTCGCGCCGGGCTATCGCTCGTTCAGCGCATCCGCGATCATCGGCAGGGGCGGCGCGGTGCCCGCATTGCAGGCCCTGGTGCATGAAAACGAGAGGGCGCGTCGCTTTGGTTTCTCCGCGGACGAACTGGAGCAGGCCAAAAAAAGCCTGTACCGGGAGTACGAAACCGCCTACCGCGAGCGCGACAAGACCGATTCCGCAAGCTATGCCGCTGAGTACATCCGCAACTTCCTGGTGCAGGAGCCCATCCCGGGCATCGCCAACGAATACGACTACGTCAAAAACACGCTGCCCGGCATTGCCGTGGACGAAATCGATGCCTATGCGCGCAAGATGATCCCCTCGCACGCCGCCATGCTGGTCGTATACATGGGCTCAAGCAAGGACAAGGCACGCACGCCCACGCGCCACCAGTTGCTGCAGGCCGCGATCCGGGCGGAAAACGCAGCGGTTCGGCCGTGGCAGGACAGCAAGGCCGCCTCCAGCCTGATGGCCCAGCCGCCGAAGGCCGGCCGCATCGTCAGCGAACAGGAAGACAAGACCCTGGGCACCACGGAACTCACGCTCTCCAACGGCGTGAAGGTCATCCTCAAGCCCACCGACTTCAAGAACGACCAGGTCCTGCTCGCCGCCTCCCGCTTTGGCGGCACCTCGCTGGTCGGGAAAAAGGACATGTACAGCGCGCGCTATGCTTCGTCCATCGTGTATGCCATGGGCCTCGGGCCGTTCACGCCGGTCGATCTTTCCAAGGTGCTGGCGGGGAAATCCGCCTACCTGTTCGCGGACAGCGATGCCTTTACCGACACTATCAGCGGTGCCTCGAGCAGCGACGACCTGCCCACCCTGTTCCAGCAACTCTACCTGCGGATGCAGCCCCCGCGCCGTGACCCGTCGTTGTTCCATGCCTATATCAGCAAGGCGCAGGACATGGCGAAGGACGCCAGTTCCGATCCCGATGCCGTGTTCAACGACATGGTGCAGACCACGCTCTACGCCAACCATCCGCGCTTGCTGCACGTGCCCAAGCCCGCCGACTTCGACCGCGTCAGCCTGGGCCGTGCGCTGCAGATATACCAGAGCCGCTTCGGCAGCGCCCGCGGATTCACCTTCGTCGTCGTGGGCAGCTTTGATGTGGCGAAGATCAAGCCGCTGATTGCCACCTACCTGGCTAGCCTGCCGACGCCCGAGCTGCCCTTGCACTACCGCGACCTCGGCGTGCGTCCGGTGGTCGGTGTGGTCAAGAAGGAAATGCACGCAGGCATGGAGCCCCGCAGCCGCGTGCTGCTCGTGTTCACGGGCAACGCCAACTGGTCGCACGAGAAAAACCTGCGCTTTCAGTTGCTGATGGATGCGATGAACATCCGCATCATGGATACCCTGCGCGAGAAGCTGTCGCTGATCTACAGCGGCGGCATGCACGGCGCCCTGGACCGCACGCCCTACGGCAACTACCGCATCAACATCGCCCTGCCCTGTGCGCCGGAGAATGTGGACAAGGTCATTGCGGCCATGCTGGCCGAAATCCGCAAGATGCAGCAAGACGGGCCCACGGCGCAGGAACTGGAAAAGGTCAAGCAGGGCTGGCTCGAAGACTACAACATCGCCATGCGCACCAACGGCGCCTGGCTTGCCGACCTCAAGGATGCGGCGCTGCACGGCACCGATCCTGCGGCCATGCTGAAAGACGCCAAGATCGTGAATGCGCTCACCGCCGCCGACATCAAGGCAGCCGCCAACCGTTATCTGAACACAGGCAATTACCTGCAGGCCGTGCTTTATCCGGCAAAGGACGGCGGCGCGCCGCAAAAGTAGCGCGGCGTGCGCCCTCAGCCGGCCGCGCGCAGGGGGAATTCGCTGCGCGCGCCTGCGCCGAGCCGGTTGGCGCCGCTCAGCAACGCCTTGATCGAGGCGGTGACGATGTTGCCATCCATCCCGACGCCATAGCATTCCTTCGCGATGCCAGGCGTTGCGACCTCGACGAAGGCGCAGGCGTTCGCGTTGCCGCCCGCCGTGCTGCCGCCCACGGAGCGTTCTTCGAAGCTGCGCACTTGCAGCGCGAGCCCCAGGCCGCGCAGCGCGTCCACGGCAGCGTCTATCGGACCGTTGCCTTCCCCGGCGAGCAGATGGGTCGCGCCGTTCATCTCAATGCCAAGCCGGATCCCCTGCGCGCCGCCGTGTTCGAAAAGATGGTGCTCGACATAGCGCAGTTCGCCATCTCCCGAGAGATAGGTGCGGGAAAACAGCCCCCAGATGTCCGCCGCGCTCATCTCGCCGCCGTGCGCGTCAGTGTGGCGCTTCACCTCGCCGGAAAATTCGATCTGCAAGCGCCGCGGCAGTACCACGCCGTATTCCGCCTCCAGCAGATAGGCGACGCCACCCTTGCCAGACTGGCTGTTCACCCGGATCACCGAGTCGTAGCTGCGGCCCACATCCGCCGGGTCGATAGGCAGATAGGGCACGTTCCACGGCACGCCTGGCTGCTGCACGGCAAATCCCTTCTTGATCGCGTCCTGATGCGAACCGGAAAAGGCGGTGAACACCAGGTCGCCTGCATAGGGATGGCGCGGATGGATGGGAAGGCGCGTGCATTCCTCGGCCGTGCGTGCGACGGCGTTGATGTCGGAAAAATACAGGCCGGGTGCGATGCCCTGGGTATAGAGATTCAGCGCAAGGGTGACGATGTCCACGTTTCCGGTGCGCTCGCCATTGCCGAAGAGGCAGCCCTCGATGCGGTCCGCACCCGCCATCAGGCCCAGTTCGGCCGCCGCCACCGCCGTGCCCCGGTCGTTGTGCGGGTGCAGGCTCAGGATGACGCTGTCGCGCCGCGCCAGATGACGGTGCATCCACTCTATCTGGTCGGCATACACGTTGGGTGTGGCGCATTCCACGGTGGCGGGTAGATTGAGGATAACCTTGTCCTCCGGCGTCGCACCCCACTCGGCGGTGACAGCATCGCACACCTCGAGCGCAAACTCGAGCTCGGTCGCGGAGAACGTCTCCGGGCTGTATTCCAGCACCCATTCCGTCTCCGGCTGTGCGTCGGCCAGTTCGCGGATCAAGCGCACGGCGGACACCGCCATCGCCACCACCTCGCGCCGGCTCATGCCGAACACCACGTCACGGAAGGGTTTCGAGGTGGCGTTGTATACGTGCACGATTGCGCGGCGCGCGCCGCGCAGCGAATCCATGGTGCGGCGGATCAGGTGTTCCCGCGCCTGGGTGAGCGCCTCTATCGTCACATCCTCCGGAATATGATTGCGCTCGATCAGCATGCGCACGAAATCGAAATCGGTCTGCGAGGCCGACGGGAAGGCCACCTCGATCTCCTTGAAGCCGATCTCGCACAACATGCGGAACATGCGCATCTTGCGTTCGGCATTCATCGGTTCGAACAACGACTGGTTGCCGTCGCGCAAATCCGTACTCATCCAGATCGGGGGACTGGTAATCGTACGGTTCGGCCATTGGCGGTCAGCAAGATCAATTGGTGGAAAGGGCCTGTATTTGGTTTCCGGAT
>DATFUZ010000007.1:0-15431 GCA_035260545.1 Gallionellaceae bacterium
GTCAGCGTGGTCTTGCCGTGGTCCACGTGGCCGATCGTCCCCACGTTCACGTGCGGCTTGGTGCGTTCAAATTTGCTCTTTGCCATTATTCAATTCTCCACAATTTCCAGTTATTTCTTGCTGTTCATTACCGCTTCGGCCACGTTCTTGGGCGCTTCGGAGTAGTGCTTGAATTCCATGCTGTAGGTTGCGCGACCCTGCGTTGCGGAACGCAGCGCGGTCGAGTAACCAAACATTTCAGCCAGGGGAACCTCGGCGCGCACGGCTTTGCCGCCGCCGGGCAGGTCTTCCATGCCCTGTACCATGCCGCGGCGGGACGACAGGTCGCCCATCACGGTGCCGGTGTACTCTTCCGGGGTCTCCACTTCCACCGCCATCATCGGCTCGAGCAGGATGGGGTTGGCCTTGCGCATGCCGTCCTTGAACGCCATGGATGCCGCCATTTTGAACGCGTTCTCGTTCGAGTCCACATCGTGGTAGGAACCGTCGAACAGGGTGACCTTGACGTCCACCACCGGGAAGCCGGCCAGCACGCCATTGGGCAGGGTTTCCTGCAAGCCCTTGTCCACCGCGGGAATGAATTCGCGCGGCACGGTGCCGCCCTTGATGGCATCCACGAACTCATAGCCCTTGCCGGCCTCGTTCGGCTCCAGCTTGATCCACACGTGACCGTACTGGCCGCGGCCGCCGGACTGCTTGACGAATTTGCCTTCGACCTCGACGGCCTTCTTGATCGCTTCGCGGTATGCCACCTGCGGCGCGCCGACGTTGGCTTCCACGCCGAATTCGCGCTTCATGCGGTCCACCAGAATTTCCAGGTGCAGTTCGCCCATGCCGGAGATGATGGTCTGGCCGGATTCTTCGTCGGTGCGCACACGGAACGACGGGTCTTCCTGCGCCAGACGGCCCAGGGCGATACCCATCTTTTCCTGGTCGACCTTGGTCTTGGGCTCGACGGCAACGTGAATCACGGGGTCCGGGAATACCATGCGCTCGAGGACAATGGGCTTGTCCGGGTCACACAGCGATTCGCCTGTAGTCACATCCTTCAGGCCGATACAGGCGGCGATGTCGCCCGCCAGAATTTCGTCGACCTCTTCGCGGTTGTTGGCATGCATCTGCACTATGCGGCCGATGCGCTCCTTCTTGCCGCGGACCGAGTTGTATACGGTGTCACCCTTCTTCAGCACGCCGGAATAGACGCGCACGAAAGTGAGCTGGCCGACAAAGGGGTCTGTCATCAGCTTGAACGCCAGGGCGGAGAAGGACTCGCCATCGTCCGCCTTGCGGGAAGTTTCTTCGCCGTCCTCCAAGTGACCGGTCACCGGGGGAATATCCACCGGAGAGGGCAGGAACTGGATCACCGCGTCCAGCATGCGCTGCACGCCCTTGTTCTTGAAGGCGGAGCCGCACAGCATGGGCTGGATTTCGCCGGCAATGGTGCGGGCGCGGATGCCTTCGATGATCTGCTCTTCGGACAGGTCGCCGTTCTCGAGGTAATCGTTCATCATTTCCTCGGAGGCCTCGGCGGCGGATTCCACCATTTTCTCGCGCCACTCCTGAGCCGCAGCCTGCAGGTCGGCGGGGATGTCCTTGTACTCGAACTTCATGCCCTGGGACGCCTCGTCCCAGAGGATCGCCTTCATCTTGATCAGGTCGACCACGCCGGCAAAGGAATCTTCCGCACCGATGGGGATCACCACCGGAACGGGATTGGCCTTCAGGCGCAGCTTCATCTGGTCCACAACCTTGAAGAAGTTCGCGCCGGTGCGGTCCATCTTGTTGACGAACGCAAGACGGGGAACCTTGTACTTGTTGGCCTGGCGCCACACGGTTTCAGACTGCGGCTGCACACCACCCACGGCGCAGTAGACCATGCAGGCGCCGTCCAGCACGCGCATGGAACGCTCCACTTCGATGGTGAAGTCCACGTGCCCCGGGGTATCGATGATGTTGAAGCGGTGCTCGGGGTAACCCATGTCCATGCCCTTCCAGAAGCAGGTGGTCGCCGCGGAGGTGATGGTGATGCCACGCTCCTGCTCCTGCTCCATCCAGTCCATGGTGGCCGCGCCGTCGTGCACCTCACCGATCTTGTGGTTGATTCCGGTGTAATACAGGATGCGCTCGGTGGTCGTGGTCTTGCCCGCGTCAATGTGCGCGCTGATGCCGATGTTGCGGTACCGCTCGATGGGTGTTTTACGTGCCACAGTCAATTACCTAGTCAAAATCGTCAGAAACGGAAATGCGAGAAGGCCTTGTTGGCCTCCGCCATGCGGTGCACTTCCTCGCGCTTCTTCACCGCGCCGCCGCGGCCTTCGGATGCATCCATCAGCTCGCCCGCGAGGCGCTGGCCCATGGACTTTTCGCCGCGCTTGCGCGCAGCCTCGCGCACCCAGCGCATCGCCAGCGCCATGCGGCGCGAAGGACGCACTTCAACGGGAACCTGATAGTTCGCACCACCCACGCGGCGGCTCTTCACCTCGACGTGCGGCTTGGTGTTGGAGATGGCCTGGTTGAACACCTCGATAGGGTCCTTGCCGCTCTTCTTGCCGATCTGCTCCAGCGCACCATACAGAATGCGCTCGGCCACCGACTTCTTGCCGGCGGTCATCAGAACATTGACGAACTTGGAAAGATCCTGGTTGCCGTACTTGGGGTCCGGCAGGACTTCGCGCTTGGGGACTTCTCTACGTCTTGGCATATCAACCTCGAATCAAAAAATTAGGCTTTCTTGGGGCGCTTGGCGCCGTACTTGGAGCGAGACTGCTTGCGATCCTTCACGCCGGCGGTGTCCAGGCTGCCGCGCACCATGTGGTAACGCACACCCGGCAGGTCCTTCACACGGCCGCCGCGGATCATCACCACGGAGTGTTCCTGCAGGTTATGGCCTTCGCCGCCGATGTAGGAGATCACCTCGAAACCGTTGGTCAGGCGCACCTTGGCCACTTTGCGCAGCGCGGAGTTCGGCTTTTTCGGAGTGGTGGTGTACACACGGGTGCACACCCCCCGGCGCTGGGGGCTGCCGCCCAGGGCGGGCACTTTGCTTTTCTCACGTTCTGCGACGCGCGGCTTGCGCACTAACTGGTTAACGGTTGGCATTCTTCTCGGCTCTCTACGCTCGTTAAAATCAAAAAAATCGGCAAAATATCATGTGCTTGCAAAACACAATGCCGTCAGGACGCGAATCGGGTCGTGACGGCCGCTAAAAAGACCGCGCATTCTATTGGTGAATGCGCGGCCTGTCAAGCCGGCTAGGCGTCCCCCTGGGCCTCCACGGCCTGCCCGAGTTCCTCCAGACCGGCCCCTTCGGCCATGTCCATGCCCAGATCCTGCTTGCGGCGCATGTTGTGGAAGGCCAGGCCGGTGCCCGCGGGAATCAGGCGTCCGACGATGACGTTCTCCTTCAGGCCGCGCAGTTCGTCCTTCTTGCTCATGATGGCCGCCTCGGTCAGCACGCGGGTGGTTTCCTGGAAGGACGCCGCGGAGATGAAGGAGTCGGTGGACAGCGAAGCCTTGGTGATACCCAGCAGCTGGTGCTCGTAGGTGGCGGGCTGCCTGCCGGCAGCGACCGCCTCCTCGTTTTCGCGCAGCATTTCCGCACGCTCCACCTGCTCCTTCGGGATGAAGGCGGTGCCGCCCGGCTCCACGATCTGCACGCGGCGCAGCATCTGGCGCACGATCACCTCGATGTGCTTGTCGTTGATCTTCACGCCCTGCAGGCGGTACACATCCTGCACTTCGTCGGTGACATAGCGCGCAAGCTGCTCCACGCCCAGCAGGCGCAGAATGTCGTGGGGATCGGCCGGACCGTCCACGATCATCTCGCCCTGGTTGACCACTTGGCCGTCGTGCACCAGCACGTGCTTGTCCTTGGGAATCAGGAACTCGTGCGCGAGTCCCTCGACGTCGGTGATCACCAGGCGCTGCTTGCCCTTGGTGTCCTTGCCAAAAGAGACTGTTCCTGTAACTTCTGCCAACATGCCGGCATCTTTGGGAGATCTCGCCTCAAACAGCTCGGCCACGCGCGGCAGACCGCCGGTAATGTCACGGGTCTTGGAGGACTCTTGCGGAATACGCGCCAGCACTTCGCCCACGCCCACATGCTGCCCGTCTTCCACGGTGATGATACAGCCGGTCTGGAAGGTGACGGTGATCGGCATGTCGGTTCCGACATGCTTGATTTCGTCGCCCTTGTTGTCCAGCAGGCGCACCAGCGGGCGCACGCCCTTGGCGGAAGAGCCGCTGCGCTTGGTGTCGATAACCACCAGGGTGGAGAGTCCGGTCACCTCGTCGATCTGCTTGGCGACGGTCACGCCCTCTTCCACGTTTTCGAAGCGGATGCTGCCGGAGTATTCGGTGATGATCGGTCGGGTGTGTGGGTCCCAGGTCGAGAGCACCTCGCCTGCGCGCACGGCTTTGTTCTCGGCCACGATCAGGGCGCCGTAGGGCACCTTGTGGCGCTCGCGTTCGCGGCCATGGTCGTCGACCACGATCACCTCGCCGGAACGCGCCACCACGACCAGTTCGCCGCGGCTGTTGGTGACGGTCCGCATGTTGGCGCTGAACTTCACCGTGCCCTTGGACTTGCTTTCCACCTGGCTGGCGACCACTGTACGCGATGCGGCACCGCCGATGTGGAAGGTACGCATGGTCAGCTGGGTGCCCGGCTCGCCGATGGACTGGGCCGCGATCACGCCGACCGCCTCGCCCACGTTCACCAGGCCGCCGCGGCCGAGATCACGGCCGTAGCACTTGGCGCACAGGCCGTAGCGCGTATCGCAGGTCAGCGGGGTGCGCACGCGCACCTCGTCGATGCCGAGTTGCTCGATCAGGTCGACCATGTCCTCGTCCAGCAGGGTGCCTGCTTCGTACAGGGTCTCGCCGGACTCGGGATTGACGACGTCCGTGCTCACCACGCGGCCCAGAATTCGCTCGCGCAGCGCCTCGATCACCTCGCCGCCCTCGACCATGGCCTTCATCGCGCGGCCGTTGGGGGTGCCGCAGTCGTCCTCGGTCACCACCAGGTCCTGGGTCACGTCCACCAGGCGGCGCGTCAGGTAACCGGAGTTTGCGGTCTTCAGCGCAGTATCGGCCAGACCCTTGCGGGCGCCGTGGGTCGAAATGAAGTACTGCAGCATGTTCAGGCCGCCGCGGAAGTTGGCGGTGATCGGCGTTTCGATGATGGAGCCATCAGGCTTGGCCATCAGGCCGCGCATGCCCGCCAGCTGGCGGATCTGGGCGGCGGAGCCGCGGGCGCCGGAGTCGGCCATCATGTAGATGGAGTTGAAGGACTCCTGCATCACGGGGTTGCCCTTCTTGTCGGTGACGATTTCGCCGCTGACGTGGTCGCGCACCGGCTCGCTGCCGAGCTGGTCCATCATGGCCTTTGCCACCATGTCACCGGTGCGGCCCCAGATGTCCACCACCTTGTTGTAGCGCTCGCCCTGGGTAACCAGGCCGGAGGTGTACTGGGTGTCGATCTCGTGCACTTCCTTCTCGGCGGCGGCGATCAGTTCGTCCTTCTGCGGCGGCACCAGCATGTCGTCCACGCAGATCGAAATGCCGGCGCGGGTCGCATAGGTGAAGCCGGTGTACATCAGGTGGTCGGCCATGATCACCGTGTCGCGCAAGCCGCAACGGCGGAAGCTGGCGTTGATCAGGCGCGAGATTTCCTTCTTCTTCAGCGCCTTGTTAACGAGCGCAAACGGCAAGCCGGCCGGCAGCACCTCGGACAGAATGGCGCGACCGACAGTGGTCTCGTAGCGGGTCAGCTTTTCGTGGCGTGCGCCGTCCTCGCCCTTCTGTGCCTCTTTGATGCGCACCACGACCTTGGCCTGCAGGTCCACCTGGTTGGCGCGGTAGGCGCGCAGGGCCTCGCTCACGTCAGCGAAAATCGAGCCTTCGCCCAAGGCACCCACTTTTTCGCGGGTCATGTAGTACAGACCCAGCACGATATCCTGCGACGGCACGATGATGGGCTCGCCGTTGGCGGGCGACAACACGTTATTCGAGGCCAGCATCAGGGTGCGGCACTCCATCTGCGCCTCCAGCGACAGCGGGACGTGGACGGCCATCTGGTCGCCGTCGAAGTCGGCGTTGAACGCCGAGCAGACCAGCGGATGGAGCTGGATGGCTTTGCCTTCGATCAGCGTCGGTTCGAACGCCTGGATGCCGAGGCGGTGCAGGGTCGGCGCGCGGTTGAGCAGGATGGGATGCTCGCGAATGACTTCTTCCAGGATATCCCACACGATGGGCTCTTCGGCTTCCACCATGCGCTTGCCGGCCTTGATGGTCGTCGCCAGGCCCATCTTTTCCAGACGTTCGAAGATGAACGGCTTGAACAGCTCCAGCGCCATCTTCTTGGGCAGGCCGCACTGGTGCAGCTTCAGTTGCGGGCCCACCACGATCACGGAACGGCCGGAATAGTCGACGCGCTTGCCCAGCAGGTTCTGGCGGAAACGGCCGCTCTTGCCCTTGATCATGTCGGCCAGCGACTTCAGCGGACGCTTGTTCGCACCAGTCATCGCCTTGCCGCGACGGCCGTTATCGAGCAGGGAGTCCACCGCTTCCTGCAGCATGCGCTTTTCGTTGCGCACGATGATGTCCGGCGCCTTCAGTTCCAGCAGGCGCTTCAAGCGGTTGTTGCGGTTGATGACGCGACGGTACAGGTCGTTCAGGTCGGAGGTCGCGAACCGCCCGCCGTCCAGCGGCACCAGGGGGCGCAGTTCGGGCGGCAGCACCGGCAGCACTTCCATGATCATCCACTCCGGCTTGATGCCGGACTGCAGGAAGGCCTCGAGCACCTTAAGGCGCTTGGCGTATTTCTTGATCTTGGTCTCGGACGTGGTGGCTTCCAGCTCGGTGCGCAGGTGTTCGACTTCCGCGGGGAGATCGAGGTTGCGCAGCAGGGCGCGCACGCCTTCCGCGCCCATCAGCGCCTGGAATTCGTCGCCGTACTCTTCCAGCTTGGCAAGGTAGTCGTCCTCGGACAGCAACTGGCCGCGGTTGAGCGGGGTCATGCCCGGCTCGGTCACGACATAGCCCTCGAAATACAGGACGCGCTCGATGTCGCGCAGCGTCATGTCCAGCACCATGCCCAGGCGCGAAGGCAGCGACTTCAGGAACCAGATGTGCGCAACCGGCGAGGCCAGCTCGATGTGGCCCATGCGCTCGCGGCGCACCTTGGCCAGGGTTACTTCTACGCCGCACTTTTCGCAGATGACGCCGCGATGCTTCAGGCGCTTGTACTTGCCGCACAGGCATTCGTAGTCCTTGATCGGCCCGAAGATCTTGGCACAGAACAGGCCGTCGCGCTCGGGTTTGAACGTACGGTAGTTGATGGTTTCCGGCTTTTTCACTTCGCCGTAGGACCAGGACCGGATCTTTTCCGGGGAGGCGAGCCCGATCTTGATGGTGTCGAACTCCTCCTTTTGCGTGACCTGCTTGAACAAATCCAGCAATGCTTTCATGTGTAACTCCTATTCGCCTAATGCCAGGCCGGTTCAGTGACGTTCCATATCCATGTCGATGCCCAACGAGCGGATTTCCTTCATCAGCACGTTGAACGACTCCGGCATGCCCGCGTCGATCTTGTGTTCGCCCTTGACAATGCTCTCGTAGACCTTGGTGCGGCCGGCCACGTCGTCGGACTTGACGGTGAGCATTTCCTGCAGCGTGTAGGCTGCGCCGTAAGCCTCCAGCGCCCAGACCTCCATTTCGCCGAAACGCTGGCCGCCGAACTGCGCCTTGCCGCCCAGCGGCTGCTGGGTCACCAGGCTGTATGGGCCGGTCGAACGCGCGTGCATCTTGTCGTCCACCAGGTGGTGCAGCTTGAGCACGTGCATGTAGCCAACGGTAACCGGGCGATCAAAGGCGTCGCCGGTGCGGCCGTCATGCAGCGTGATCTGACCGGACGGCGGCAGGTCGGCCAGTTCCAGCATGTACTTGATCTCTTCTTCGCTGGCGCCGTCGAACACCGGGGTGGCAAACGGCACGCCGCCCTTCAGGTTGCGGCAGAGTTCGATGATTTCTTCATCGCTGAAGGCGTGCAGGTCGACTGCCTTGCCATTGTGGTTGTAGATCCGGTCCAGCAGCTTGCGCACATCGGCGATTTTGGCCTGCGCCTGCAGCATCATGTCGATCTTGTGGCCGAGGCCCTTGGCAGCCCAGCCCAGGTGCGTTTCCAGGATCTGGCCCACGTTCATACGGGACGGCACGCCCAGCGGGTTGAGCACGATGTCGACGGAGGTGCCGTCGGCCATATGCGGCATGTCCTCGACCGGCACGATGCGCGAAACAACGCCCTTGTTGCCGTGGCGGCCCGCCATCTTGTCGCCGGGCTGCAGGCGGCGCTTCACCGCAACATATACCTTGACCATCTTCTGCACGCCGGCTTGCAGCTCGTCGCCCTGGGTCAGCTTGCGCTTCTTCAGCTCGAAGGCGGCATCGAACTCGGTGCGCTTCAGCGCGATGGCTTCTTTCATCTGCTCCATCTGCGCGGACGCCTCCTCGTTACCAAGGCGGATGTCGAACCACTGGTGGTGTTCGATGCTGGCCAGGTAGTCCCTGGTCAGCTTGCTGCCCTTGGCCAGCTTCTTGGGGCCGCCATTGGCGACCTTGCCGGTCAGCAGCTTCTCCAGGCGGGCAAAGATGTCGCTCTCGACGATGCGCATCTGGTCGGTCAGGTCCTTGCGGTAGCGAGCCAGCTCGTCGTCAATGATCTGTTGGGCGCGCTTGTCGCGCTGCAGGCCTTCGCGGGTGAACACCTGCACGTCGATCACCGTGCCGGAAATGCCGGCCGGCACGCGCAGCGAGGTATCCTTCACGTCGGACGCCTTCTCGCCGAAGATCGCGCGCAGCAGCTTTTCCTCCGGCGTGAGCTGGGTTTCGCCCTTGGGCGTCACCTTGCCGACCAGCACGTCGCCCACGGCCACTTCCGCGCCGATGTGCACGATGCCGCATTCGTCCAGACGCGCCATCTGCCCCTCGGACAGGTTGGGGATGTCGCGGGTGATCTCTTCCGCGCCGAGCTTGGTGTCGCGCGCGACCACCGTCAGTTCCTCGATGTGGATGGAGGTGAAGCGGTCCTCCGACACCACGCGCTCGGAGATGAGGATGGAGTCTTCGTAGTTGTAGCCGTTCCACGGCATGAACGCCACCAGCATGTTCTGGCCCAGCGCCAGTTCGCCGAGGTCGGTCGAGGCGCCGTCCGCGATCACGTCGCCGCGACCGATCAGGTCACCCACCTTCACCAGCGGACGCTGGTTGATGTTGGTGTTCTGGTTGGAGCGCGTGTACTTGGTCAGGTTGTAGATGTCCACGCCGGCTTCGCCCGCGGAGGTTTCATCGTCATTGACGCGGACCACGATACGTCCGGAATCGACATAGTCGACGCGGCCGCCGCGCCACGCCTGCACTGCGGTGCCGGAGTCCACGGCAACGGTGCGCTCGATGCCGGTGCCGACCAGCGCCTTCTCGGCGCGCAGGCAGGGCACGGCCTGGCGCTGCATGTTCGCACCCATCAACGCACGGTTCGCGTCGTCATGCTCCAGGAACGGGATGAGCGAGGCCGCAACCGACACCACCTGCGCCGGCGCGACGTCCATGTACTCGATCTTCTCGGGCGTGGCCAGCACGAATTCGTTATGCTGGCGCGAAGACACGATCTCGCTGGTGAAGTGTCCCTTCTTGTCCAGTTCGGCGTTCGCCTGGGCGATGGTGAACTTTCCCTCCTCGATGGCGGACAGGTATTCCACGTCGTCCGTGGCGCGGCTCTTGGACACCTTGCGGTAAGGGGTCTCGATGAAGCCGTACTCGTTGGTGCGGGCATACAGCGCGAGCGAGTTGATCAGGCCGATGTTCGGACCTTCCGGGGTTTCGATCGGGCACACGCGGCCATAGTGCGTGGGGTGCACGTCGCGCACCTCGAAGCCGGCGCGCTCGCGCGTCAGGCCGCCCGGGCCCAACGCGGAGATACGGCGTTTGTGGGTGACCTCGGACAGCGGGTTGGTCTGGTCCATGAACTGGGACAGTTGCGAGGAGCCGAAGAATTCCTTCACCGCGGCCGAGATCGGCTTGGCGTTGATCAGGTCTTGCGGCATCAGGTTGTCGGCCTCGGCCTGGCCCAGGCGTTCCTTCACCGCGCGCTCGACGCGCGCCAGCCCGGCGCGAAACTGGTTTTCAGCCAGTTCGCCCACGGCGCGCACGCGGCGGTTGCCGAGGTGATCGATGTCGTCGATCTCGCCCCGTCCATTGCGCAGTTCGACCAGGATCTGGATCACCGCGACAATGTCCTCATTGGACAGCGTGCCGGCGCCGGTCAGTTGCTCGCGGCCGATGCGGCGATTGAACTTCATGCGGCCCACGGCCGACAGGTCATAGCGGTCCTCGCTGAAGAACAGGCCGTTAAACAGGTTTTCCACGGCGTCCTCGGTGGGCGGTTCGCCGGGGCGCATCATGCGGTAGATGGCCACGCGCGCGGTCCACTGGTCGACCGTCTCGTCGGCGCGCAGGGTCTGCGAGATGTAGGCGCCGCGATCGAGGTCGTTGGTGTACAGGGTCCTGATCTCGGGAATACCGGCGGCCTCAAGCTTGCCGAGCAAAGTTTCGGTGATCTCGTCGTTCGCATTGGCGACGACCTCGCCGCTCTCCTGATCCACCACGTTGTGCGCGAGCACGCGCCCGACCAGGAATTCCGAAGACACGTCCAGCTTGTGCAGACCGGATTCCTGCATCTCACGGATGTGGCGCACGGTAATGCGCTTGTCCTTGGCGACAATCAGCTTGCCGCCCTTGCCGGTGATGTCGAAGCGCGCGATCTCGCCGCGCAGGCGCTCGGGCACCACCTCGAACTGCATGCCCTTCTTGCCCAGATGGAAGGTATCGAACTCGAAGAACATGGCCAGAATCTGCTCGGGCGTATATCCGAGCGACTTCAGCAGGATGGTCACGGGCATCTTGCGGCGGCGGTCGATACGGAAGTACACGAAGTCCTTCGCATCGAATTCGAAATCGAGCCAGGAGCCGCGGTAAGGAATGACGCGCGCGGAAAACAGCAGCTTGCCCGAGCTGTGCGTCTTGCCGCGGTCATGCTCGAAGAACACGCCGGGCGAGCGGTGCAGCTGGGACACGATCACGCGCTCGGTGCCGTTGATCACGAACGAGCCGGTATGCGTCATCAGCGGGATTTCGCCCATGTACACTTCCTGCTCCTTCACCTCCTTCACGGTGGCCTTGGAGGCTTCCTTGTCCAGCAGGGTGAGGCGCACGCGCGCGCGCAACGGCGAGGCATAGGTCAGGCCGCGCTGCTGGCATTCCTTCACGTCGAACGGGGGCATGCCCAGCTGATAGCTGACGAAATCCAGGCGAGCGAACTTGTTATGGCTTTCAATCGGGAAAATGCCGTTGAACGCCGCTTGCAGGCCCTGGTTCTTGCGCTGCTCTGGGGCAACGTAGGCCTGGAGAAAATCGCTGTAGGAATCCAGCTGCGTGGACAGCAGAAACGGCACCGGCAAGGCGCCCACGCGCTTGGCAAAACTCTTACGGATACGTTTTTTCTCGGTAAACGAATAGGTCATGA
The DNA here is from genome assembly GCA_035260545.1 of Gallionellaceae bacterium. Classification (GTDB taxonomy): domain Bacteria; phylum Pseudomonadota; class Gammaproteobacteria; order Burkholderiales; family Gallionellaceae; genus DATDDB01. The sequence goes on from DATFUZ010000007.1 coordinate 11,579, forward strand.
CATCTCCACGACTGGGGGTAAAAGACAGGGGGCAGCGGGCGCGCATGCACCCGCTGGCCTTTGGCTTTTAAAAGCAGCAAAAGGCTGACGGAGTCCGCCAGCCTTCCGACGCGAGTCAAACTTACTTGATCTCGGCAGTCGCGCCGGCTTCGGTAAGCTGCTTTGCGATAGCATCGGCGTCGGCTTTGCTGACGCCTTCCTTGACGGTCTTCGGTGCGCCGTCCACCATGTCCTTGGCTTCCTTCAGGCCCAGGCCGGTGATTGCGCGAACCACCTTGATCACGTTGACCTTCTGGTCGCCGGCAGCCTTCAGAATCACGCTGAATTCGGTCTGCTCGGCAGCCGCAGCAGCGCCGGGCGCCGCGCCAGCAGCAGCCGGAGCGGCCATCGCTGCGGCGGACACGCCGAATTTCTCTTCGATTGCCTTCACCAGGTCGTTCAGCTCGAGCACGGACATGCCGTCAAGCGCGGTCAGAAATGCGTCTTTATCAAATGCCATTTTCGTCTTCCCAAAATTTAGATTGTTTAATGAATCAAGCAGCGGCGCCCTTTTGCTCCGCCACGGCGGCGAGCACGCGCGCCATGCCGGAAACCGGCGATTGCAGCAAACCACAGAGCTGAGCCAGCAGCACTTCCTTGCTGGGCACAGTCGCCAGCGCGGTAACCCCAGCGGCGTCCAGCATCTTGCCGTTGTAGGCGCCGGCCTTGATCACCAGGCGCTCGTTGGTTCTAGCAAAATCGAACACCACTTTCGCGGCCGCAACGGCGTCCTCGCTGATGCCATACACCAGCGGCCCAGCCATTTGCTCGGCCAGCGGCTCGAAGGGCGTACCCTGCACCGCGCGGCGTGCCAGCGTGTTTTTGACCACGTGGAAATACACCCCCGCCTTGCGCGCATTCGCACGCAACTGGGTGATGTCGCCGACCTGGATGCCACGGTACTCAGCCAGGACGATGGTTTGGGCCTTTGCGACTTGCGCGCTGACCTCAGACACCACTGCCTGCTTTTCCTGCAGATTTAGAGCCAAGTTTTTCTCCATCCGAAACCGGGATACCTGCGTATCCCGTCGTTAACAAACGCGTCCTCAAGCCGGGGAGAAAACTGCATTCTCCTGCTCGCGGGCACACCATCTGCGCCGGATTCGGATATCGGCGCCAGGCGGTTCACCCGGCACCGCTCCTCTTTTAAGCCCCGCCGCCACGCCTGCAGGCAGAGACTCGGGGGCTCCTGCGGTCTTTGATGCTGCCATACCAGCCAGCAGTACAAAGTCTGTATCGCCCCGCGACCCGACTAATGGGCCGCCGGGGCGGAAGACGGCGCGGCCGTGGCCGCGCCGCCTCGTTTCATGCTCAGGCGTTCAGGCTCGCCTGTTCGATCCGGATGCCCACACCCATGGTGCTGGAGATCGAGATCTTCCTCAGGTATACGCCCTTGGATGCCGCGGGCTTCGCCTTGTTGAGGGCATCGATCAGCGCCAGCAGGTTTTCGCGCAATGCTTCGGGCGCGAACGAGGCGCGGCCGATAGTACACTGCACGATTCCATTCTTGTCTGTGCGGTACTGCACCTGACCGGCCTTGGCGTTTTTCACCGCGCCCGCCACGTCTGCGGTCACCGTGCCCACCTTGGGGTTAGGCATCAGACCGCGCGGACCCAGGATCTGGCCGAGCTGGCCGACGATGCGCATGGCGTCCGGCGATGCGACCACCACGTCGAAATCCATCTTGCCGCCCTTGATGCTTTCCGCCAGGTCTTCGAAACCAACCACGTCAGCGCCTGCGGCCTTGGCTTCCTCAGCCTTGGGACCCTGGGCGAACACGGCGACGCGCACGCTCTTGCCGGTGCCTTTGGGCAGCACGACGGAACCGCGCACGAGCTGGTCGGACTTCTTCGCGTCCACGCCCAGATTCACCGCGACGTCAATGGACTCGTCGAACTTGGCCTTGGCCGTTTCCTTGACCAGGCTCAACGCATCATTCAGCGGATACAGCTTGGTGCGGTCGACCTTGGCGGCCACGTCCTTGTAACGCTTGGATACCTTAGCCATGTCAGACGCCCTCCACGGTGATGCCCATGCTGCGGGCGCTGCCGGCGATCGTGCGCACTGCCGCATCCATGTCGGCCGCGGTCAGGTCGGGCATCTTGGTCTTGGCGATCTCTTCCGCCTGCTTGCGGGTCAGGTTGCCGACTTTGTCGGTATGCGGCTTGGGGCTGCCCTTTTGCACGCCGGCGGCCTTCTTGATCAGAACGGTCGCGGGAGGCGTCTTCATGATGAAGGTGAAGCTCTTGTCCGCATAGGCGGTGATCACACAGGGGATCGGCAGCCCGGGCTCCATACCCTGAGTCTGGGCGTTGAACGCCTTGCAGAACTCCATGATGTTCAATCCGCGCTGGCCCAGCGCCGGTCCAATGGGAGGACTGGGGTTGGCCTTGCCAGCGGGCACTTGCAGCTTGATATAGCCGACAATTTTCTTTGCCACGATACTGCTCCTATAATGTGGGTATAACGCACACCGCAACTGCTCCGGCACGCTCCCCGTTCAAAAACCGGAAGGGGACAACGAACGGGGCGAAGGGTGGCTGCGAAACCAGACCCTTCTCCCTCCTTGTCCCAACCTCCGCTTTATCAGGCCTTTTCTACCTGGCCAAATTCCAGCTCAACCGGCGTGGAGCGCCCGAATATGGTCACCGCCACGCGCAGCTTGTTCTTGTCGTAATTCACGTCTTCCACTGTGCCATTGAAGTCCGTGAACGGGCCTTCCTTGACACGGACCGACTCGCCCACCTCGAACAGCACCTTGGGACGCGGCTTTTCCACGCCCGCCTGCATCTGCTGCATGATGGTGTCAACTTCCTTCTGGCTGATGGGAGACGGCTTCATCGCCGATCCGCCGAGGAATCCGGTCACCTTGGGCGTATCTTTCACCAGATGCCAGCTCTCGTCGGTCATTTCCATCTCGACCAGCACGTAGCCGGGGAAGAATTTGCGCTCGCTGATGTTCTTCTGACCGGACTTCAGCTCCACCACCTCCTCGACGGGAACCAGAATCTGACCGAACAGATCCTGCATCCCGGCGCGGGCGATGCGCTCGGTCAGGGCGCGCTGCACGCTCTTCTCAAACTGGGAGTACGTATGCACCACATACCAGCGCTTGGCCATTACTTGCTCCCTCCCGTCAATTCAGTTTGCTCACGACCAGCATCAGGCTGGCGTCCACCGCCCACAGAAACAGCGCCATGACGACTGCGAAGATGATCACCACGCCCGTCGTCTGATACGTTTCCTTGCTGGTCGGCCAAACGACACGCTTGGCCTCGTTGATGGATTCGCGGCTGAACGCAAAAAAGCGCTTGCCGAGGACGGACGTCCAGAACACCAGACCGGCGAGCACAAGACCCGCGAGCACGGACAATACCCTGAGCACGGCGAGCGATTCTTGCAGGTAATAGAACCCCACAACACCTGCCGCAACCAGCATCAGCGCCACTACTATCTTTATCTTGTCCGCCATCCGTCCGTTTCCACTTGGTAACTGGCAGGCCAGGAGGGTCTCGAACCCCCAACCCTCGGTTTTGGAGACCGATACTCTACCAATTGAGCTACTGGCCTAAACTCGCACGCACGACAGGGGGAAGCGCGAAGGATATCCCCCACCCTTCCCCCAGCCCCGCGTAAATTCCCTTACTCGATAATCTTCGCCACCACACCGGCGCCCACGGTACGGCCGCCTTCGCGAATCGCGAAGCGCAGGCCTTCTTCCATGGCGATCGGTGCGATCAGGCTGACGGTGATGCTGACGTTGTCGCCGGGCATCACCATTTCCGTGCCCGCCGGCAGTTCCACCGCTCCGGTC
>DATFUZ010000008.1:0-40837 GCA_035260545.1 Gallionellaceae bacterium
ATGGCTGCCGCCTAGATCACGCCACTGTTCCGATCTCAATCTTGTTTCTGGCGCTCGCGATTGACTGCGATCACAAAACGGCCTTGCGCCCCGGCCCAGCTACCATTGCGCTGGCGTTTTGACACAGTCTGTGCCCATTGCTGACATGACGGCTTCGCGGAAGCGGACCGCGCCCCAAGCATTTTAACGATCCAGCGCAATGCCCGTTGGTTATCGCGCCCTCGGCGGGCTACTCCTCTCGCGGCTGCAGCACTTCTTCCAGGTAGCGCTTCTGGGAGATGACTCGGTCCGAAAGCTGGGACTTAAATTCTTCAAACCCGGGCGCTTCCACGTGGATGGCGGTGAGTCGTGCGCCTTCGGGCAGGGACTTGATCTCGTCTATCACCGTGTTGGTGTCCTCGTAATAGGTGTAGGCCGCTTCGCCGGCGTGGCGCAGGACAGCACGGAGCACCCATGCCTTGCCGAACTTGCCATGTTTCTGCGGAGTAACGACCAGCAGCTCATACCCCGCGCTCCGTGCGGCTCGTGCCATGTCGTGAGCCTCTTCCATCACGCGCTTGCGCGGTGTAAAGGAAAACACCGCGCCGTGTGGCCTAACGAGCAGCGGATCCTCGGCATATTGGCCGCCTTCGCACAGGATCGTCTGGCTTACGCCGAAAAAGTCCTCGATTCGCGAGATGTGCGCCTGCCGCAGCCTCTCCGCTACCGCAGTGCCGATTTCGTCCTCCGCGCCCTTGTACACGTTCCAGCAGATCGAGCCCTTGCCGTGGTAGTCCTTCAGCTCGCACACCAGCACGCACTGGTTGCTGACGCCCGCGTCCTCCAGCGTGGCGTGCGTGCGCTTGCGCTCCAGCAACCTCCGTGCGTAGCCAAGATTCTGCTCCACTTCGTTAGCGCTCCAGGACGTAACGCGTTCCCCGTTTTCGTCGAGCAGAGTCGCAACGCCCAGATCCTGGAGGACGAGGCAGAGCTGGCCCACGATTAATGCATCGCCCCAGTGAGAATATAGATGCAACTTATCCAGCAGGTAACGCTCCAGCTCCTCGCTGGCGCCGAGGTTCAGCAGGATGCGAAACGCGGGGCGCACGCTTGGGTGATTCGGGCAGCTATCGATGAATTCCGTGATGACCTGGTATAAACGCTGCGCCGTGTGGTCATCGCAACCCCGGGGTAGGTCACGCGGCAGCGCAATGAACAGGTCTGACTCCCGTCCTTGGATGCGCGTCTCAGCAAGCGCCGCGAAGTACAGGAAGCACGTTTCCATGTCGCGCACGTGCTCCTTTTCGGCGGAGACAAAGGCGATAATGCTATCAAGAGTTTCGGACATACTTGGGGGACATAATTCAATAATCAACCGAGGCGGACTTGGCTGCCGGAGCCATTGAAGGCCGCGCCATTACGTCTGAAAATGGGACAACTCAGCGAGCGTAGGATGGGTGGAGCGCAGCGATACCCATCAATGCCGTCACATTATTCACCAACTCACTGGCTCGCCGCAATCGATCTCCACGTCTGCGCTCCCGGCCCAATCCGGCGGCAACATGCCGGTCGGCCACGCTGACCGTGAAAAAATATGTGGCTCCGGCGATATTGGCGCGGCGGCAATTGGTCATTGATTATCCGTGTTGATGGGTATCGCTACGCTCCACCCATCCTACGCTCGCTCATCCCGCATTTTTCCGCTGTCGTAGTACAAGCGGACTGATTGTACTTCAATCCCGGATCGGCAACAGCGTGCCCATACCGGTCATCAGGCTTCGCAGATTCGCTTCGCAAAAGCGGTCATCCGCCGAGCCAGCAATCGACCCTAGCGACATAACGAATTGTTAGGCTGACGCTCCCTGGCCAAGTGTCTCGACCGCCCTCCGCGCCTCCTCCCGCACCCTTTCATCCAAATCTTGCAGCGCGTCTTGTGCGCTTTGCCGAAAGACCTCCCTGAATGCCGAGAAACACTCCGGGTACTCTGCCACATCGTAGAAAACCGACCACCTAACGTCCTCGTCGGCATCCCGCGTAAGCTGCAAGAGCGCATGCGCGACCGGCGCAGGTAGTTCTGCCCCTTCTTTGCAGCCGTTGAGCAAGTTATTCGCCACCACATGGCGAACAGAGGCACGCTCGTCGCCAGCAAATCTCAGGAGAACTTCATTCGCAGATGGATGGCACTGCCACCCTATCGCGGCCAATTCCCAACACAGGACTTCTTCATCTGGTTCCATTTCAACAAGCGTGCCAAGGCGCCCGATGATCTTGGGCGAGTAGGGATATGGAGCCGAGTCCAACCCAGGCAGTTCTCGCAGCAACTGCGCTCCTAGCTGGCGCGCTGCAGGGTCAGTGCTGTCGAGGAGATGCAGTGCGGCGTCAAGAGCTTTTTCTCCCCGCTGCTGAAGCACGAGCAAGGCGGGATTTCGGCGGTCATCATCATCGGCGCTCGCACGTTCCTCGCGGACAACTTCCACAGCCCGCTCGATCAGGAAGTCCGTCGTTAGCCGAGCGTCCTGAGCCGCCGCTAGCAGTACGGGATGAAGCGGCCGTTCGGACTCCAATCTCTTCACGACCATCGCGAATATTTCCGGTTCCGTAAACATATAGATGCGCGTTGTAGATTCTGTTACCGAATGATGCTCAACAGTTAGCAGACACTCGTATACTTCCACTCCTGGGACAACTCAGCTATTCCGCACATCTCCGCTGTTGTAGCGTAAGCGGTCGAATTGTACTTCAATCCCGGATCGTCCGCGTCGCGCCCGAGGATGACTCTCACGCTCACTGCCACCCGCCCTGGAAGGGCGCAGATATGGCCGGCGTTACAAACCGACGTGCTTGAAGATTCGAATCTTGATGAAGTCGAGGATGAACAGATAACCCAGCACTACGACGATCAGCCCGCCAACCAAGGTCAATGGAATGGGCGCCATGAGGATGCCTTGCGTGGACAGGATGCAGATTGCAAGAATATCCAGCGCGCTTGCCCACAGCAGCCACCGGCTTGGGAGCGAGCTCCAGAAATGCCTTCTTTCGCGCACGAGGTATACATTCCCCTGGCCGGTAAAAACCAGCATGGCGAAGACCAGGGTCTGCAACTGGTTCAGGGGCAGGTGCAGATAGTCGCGGCCAACGAAGAATACGGTGAAGGACAGTATCAGCACGAATGCCGCCAGTATGCCAGCGGTGAGCATGAGTTCCGGAACGTTCCAGTGTTCGGGTTTGCGCGAATATGAGACGCGATCCGTGGCGATGGACATGGTGACGAAGTCGTTGGTGAACAGCAGCAGGACGATCAGCATGGGTGTGATGACGAACACGCCGGTGAGCATCACGCCGACGCTGAGGAAGATGGCGATTTCCAGGGTCTTGATGATCTTGTTCATGGTGTAGGTCAGCATGCGCTGGTAGATGCGGCGGCTGGTCTCGACTGCCGCCTGCACGTCGGACAGGCCCGGATTGGTGAGCACCAGGCTGGCGGCGGCCTTGGCGACATCCGTGGCGTTGGCGACGGCGATGCCGACTTCTGCCTGTTTGAGCGCGGGCGCATCGTTGACGCCATCTCCGCTCATGCCGACGATGTGGCCGCTGCCCTGCAATGCGCGCACCAGCTTGAACTTGTCCTCGGGCAGGACGCGGGCGAAAACGTCGTAGTCCAGCACATGCTGTTCGAGGTTTTCGTGCAGGCGTTCCGGCGGGCAGACGCGCTGGCCCATGCCGACCTGCCCGGCGATGGCGCGCGCGGTGGCCGGGCCGTCTCCGGAAACCATGACCACGCGCACGCCCAGGTCGTGCAGGTTCGCGATCAGTTGTTGCGAGTCAGTGCGCGGCGGGTCTTGCAGCCCGACCAGCCCTGCCATGCGCAGCCCGCCCTCTCCGGTTTCGACGGCGATGGCCAGCATGCGCGAACCGTCCGCGCCCAGGCGTTCGACGTCGGCCGCGATGTTCACTTTGCCCTCGATCAGCGTGACGATCTCGCGCGGCGCGCCCTTCACGACGCGCAGCCTCACGCCGTCCTGGTCGAACACCGCTTCGGAACGCTTGGTTTCGGGATCGAAGGGAATGAAGTCCAGCCTGGGCGGAACGGCGGCAAGCTGGCCTTGCAGGCGGGCAGCCTCCAGAATTGCCATATCGATGGGGTCCTGCGTGGCGTCGTCACTGGCGAGCGCGGCCATGCGCAGCAGTTCCGGGGCGGCAAAGGGCGCGTAAGGATAAAGCACCGAGAGGGCCAGTTTGTTCTGGGTGATGGTGCCGGTCTTGTCGCTCGCCAGCACATCCATCGATGCCGCTTCCTCGATGGCGGAAAGGCGGGTGACCAGCACGCCGTTCCGCGCCAGTTCCAGCGCGCCCAGCGCGGTCGCCAGGGTGTAGGTGGCAGGCAGGGCGATGGGCACCGAGGCCACCAGCAGGATCAGCGCAAACGGGATGACTTCAGTCACGGGCATGCCGCTTGCCCAGGTATAGGCGAACAGGGCGAAGACCAGGACGAGGTCGAACACCACCAGGTAGCGGACGATGGTGAAGATGAGTTTTTCCAGATGACTGACGGTGCGGGCAGTGCGCACCAGTTCCGCGGTCTTGCCGAAATAGGTGCGCGCTCCCGTTGCCGAGACTTCCCCTGACGCCTCGCCGCGCTTGACGATGACGCCTGCATAGGCGGTCTTGCCGGCATCGGCCTCGACGGGCTGCGCTTCTCCGGTGAGCGACGATTGGTCGAGCAGGACGTGCCCATCAATGAGCATGAGGTCTGCCGGCACGAGGTCGCCCATGCGCAGATGGACGACATCCCCGGGCACCAATTCCTTTGCCGCAATCTTCTGCCAGGCGTTGTCACGCAGCACGCGCACCTGGATCTCCAGACGGTTCTTCAGCAAGGCTAGCGCATTGTTGGCGCGATTCTCCTGCACGAAACCAAGGATGGCGTTGAAGACCAGCAAGGCCGCGATGATGACGGCTTCATCCGGCTTGCCCAGGACAAGCTGCAATGCGATCGTCACCTCGAGCATCCACGGAACGGGCGCCCAGAATTTCCTGAGGAAGGTGAGCCAGGGTCGGGGGTGATCCTCCGCGACCGTGTTCGGCCCATACCGCAATAGCCGTTGCCGGGCTTCGCCGCTGCTGAGCCCCTGACGTTTCGCCGCTTCTGGCATGATGGATTTTTCCGTCCGTTATTCAGGCAAGTTGGACGACCTCTTCCGAGGTCTCCTGATGGAACCGGGCAGCCGTTTCGCATACGCCCGCCTCGACCGGTCCAGGCGAAAAGATTGTACTTCAATCCGCGAGCGATGCCCCTGAGGCACACCCTCATTCCCCCACCGAGCCGCCCCGCCCCTTCCCCACCCATTTCATGCATAATGCGTTATTTGCATTCGAAGGATCAGGCGGTATGAAGGGCGAAATGAAGCTGGTGGCGATCTTGACGGCGATCGTGTTTATTCTGCTGGGGCCGACGGCGGTCTATCTGATGTCGTTCCAGCACGAGGGGATGGCAGGCGACATTTCCTACTACGTGGGGCTGTTCATTCTGCTGCCCGCAGCCGTGGCGCACCGCATCCTGGGCGCGACGCTGGTTTCGGTGCTGGTGGGGCTGGCGGCGCAGTTTTTCTGGTTCATGGCCTGGGTGGCCGCTGGCCGCTGGTATCACGTGCGCAGCCAGAAGGCCGCGAAGGCGGCCAAGCCGGCCTGATTCCAGGGCCGCGATTTGTTCACTATTATCTGAAGGGGGAATCACCATGAAATTCGCACGCACACTCGCGCTTGCCGCGGCCATGCTGGCTAGCGCCACGGCGCTGGCGGCAGACAAGGACGCCGGCAAGCAGGATCTATCCGCCGCCATCAATCGCGGCGCGAGCGCCAAACAGGTCAGCGAGTTGATCCGCCACGGCGCGAAGGTGAACCAGCGCGACGCGCGGGGCATGACGCCGCTGTTCTATGCCGTCCGCCGCCACGATCTGGATATGGTGAAGGCACTGGTGGCCAGGGGCGCGGACCTGAATGCGGCAGACGGTTATGGCGATGCCGTGCTGCTCGACGCGACCGATCCGCAGAATCTTGAAATCTTCAAGTATATGGTGGCCAAGGGCGCGAATGTGCGCGTGGTCGGTTCCAAGGGCCAGACGGTGCTGATGGCGGCGGCAATGGCGGGCAATGCCCCAGTGGCGCGCATCTGCGTGGACCAGGGCGTGGATGTGGACGCCCGGATCAAGGCCGATCCGCTGACCAACGCCAGCGCGCTGATGCTGGTTGCGGTGAACGGCAACACCGATGTCGCGAACTTGCTGCTGGACCGGGGGGCGAAGGTGAACGACTACATCACCAGCGAGCGCATGTTCGGCGCGACGCCGCTGATCCTTGCAATCGGCGGGGGCCATCCGGAGATGGTCGCGCTGCTGATCAAGCGCGGGGCGGATGTGAACCAGCAGATCACCAAGGGTCCGCAAAATGGCGTGAGCCCGCTGATGGGCGCGGTGACCAAGGGGAATATCGAGATGGTGAAGCTGCTGCTCAAGCACGGCGCGAAGCGGGACCTGAAGACCGCCAGCGGCGCCACGGCGCTGGACATGGCCAAGCGCAAGGGCGACCCGGACATCATCGCGCTGCTGCAGGCCGCGGATTGAGCGGCGCGCCCGCTGTCTGTTGCCTTTATGCCGACTGCTGCATTGGCGGGGCGGAGGCGGGCGTATAATCGTGCCCGGCTGCCTGCCTTTGCGCCGGCCCGAAGCCATGCGGTAAACCGATCGAACAAGCCTATAGGGAGTGCAGGAGAATGAAGACAAAGTTGACGCTGTGGGCGTCCATGCTGGCCTTGCTGGCGGTTGCAGGCGTGGCCTCGGCCAAGGGGGTTTCGGAAGATTCGTTGAACAAGCTGCTCACGCTTTCCGGAATCGAGAAACAGGTTAAAAGCCTTCCGGAGGCGATGAAGGCGGGCGTTGAGCAGGCCAAGGCCCGCGCCGCGCAGCAGCCCGGCAGCAAGCTGTCGGCACAGGATTTCGACGACATTGAAGCGGCGCTGGGCAATTCCTTCCAGCCCGACGCCCTGCTCAAGTCGACCGGCGACGCTATCCGCAAGAAGGTTTCCGAGGCCGATGCGAAACAGCTCATCGCCTGGTACCAATCCGACCTGGGCAAGAAGATCACCCAGGCCGAGTTGGATGCCTCCAGCCCCAGTGCGCAGCAGGACATGATGGCGCATGCCCAGGAACTGATGGCGGACAAGCCGCGCGTGGCCTTCGCCCGCAAGCTGGGAAAAATGCTGCACGCGACCGACGATGCGCTGAAGTTCCGCGAGGACGGCGCCCTCGCCATGTATTCGGCGATGAGCGCGAAGATGAAACCCGGCCAGCCGGTTGACATCAAGGCTTTCAAGGCCAGGCTGGATGGCGCGCTGAATCAGGCGCGGCCCAACATCGACGCCGTCGTCACCCTGGGCTACGTGTACGCGTACCGCAACATCGACATGGCATCCCTGAAGAAGTACGGCAAGTTCCAGGAGCGTCCCGCGACCCGCCGCTTCAATGACGGCACGCGCGCCGGACTGACGGCCGGATTGGAACAGGCCATTTCCAAAGTGTCGGACAATATCGCGGCCGGCGCCCCGCACAGCCAGGGCAGCGCCACAAGCGGCAAATAAGCCTGACGCCGCCCGCGCGGCAATCCGGCGCGCCCGCACCCCGCGGGCGCGCTCACCCAGGTCCCGGCGCCTCCCGCCCCGACCCTGAACCGGCAGCCTCTGCCCTCACCGCCGCACAATACCCACAAACAACCGGCGAAGACTGCGCACCGCGCACCCCGCATGTTTGTCAGGAGGAAACATGGCATACGAAGTACACATCACCCGCAAGCAGAACTGGTTCGACAAGGAAGGCCAGGCCATCACGCTGGAAGAATGGCGGCGCTACGCCGCGGCCGATCCCGAGATGAAACTGGACACCGTGCCCGAGCCGGCCACCCCGCAAGGCACCGTGCGCATGGAAAGCCCGGGTGCCGCCCTGTGGGCGGCCTGGTCCAAAACCGGGCCGCGCGACCAGCAATGGTTTCGCCACTTCCGCGACCTCATCACCGTGAAGGACCCGGATGCGGAAGTCATCGCCAAGATGTACCGCGTTGCCGAAGCACTTGGCGGCAAGGTGCAGGGAAACGACGGCGAGATCTACAGCGCCGACGGCACCGCGCCGCGCAAAATCACGCCCGCGCCCGCGCCCGAGCCCGCCGACAGCAAGCGCGGCTGGTGGAAGTTCGGCCGCTAGGCAGCGGCGCGCAGGCGCGCCATTGCGCCCGCAGGCGGCATGGACTAGACTGGGCACCGGCTGATGGCCGCAACGGCCCGTTGGCGTGACCATTCCGCAAACGGCCGAACCATGTGCCTCGGCGCGCCCTCCCGGCACGCGCCGGATGGACAACATGTTGGAGCCCCATCGGGTGTGAACGGTTGTGACAAAGAAATTTCCGATCAAGCCGGCTTTCCCTGAACGCATTTGCTGGGGCTGCGACAAATACTGCCCCGCACATGATCTGGCCCGCGGCAACGGCAGCGAAAGACGACAACACCCGATCGAACTGTCGGGCGAGGATTGGTACAAGGAATGGGGAATCGAGGTGACAGGCCCCGACGCAAAGAACTTCGACCCCTCCGAACACGGCTACTCGAAAAACAAGAATACCCGGTAGCCCGATCCCCGGCGCAACGCGCCAGGCTTATTGCCCTGAAGGGCCCGCCAGTTCGATCCGGATAGCGCATCTTCACACCGCGGCGGCACGAGCCCCACGCCAGATTCTTGCGGTGAAACAACGGGAGCATTTTCTGATGACACTCACAACTGTAATTCTTCTCGTGCTGCTGCTCTTTGTGGTTCAGCTTTTTCTCCAGGAGACATCCGCCTACCGGTTCAATCTGTGGCAGATCATGGGGAATCGTGACGTCAGGCCTGAATTGCCCCCAATAGCCGCCCGCCTGGAAAGAGCCAAAAACAACATGCGGGAAGCCCTTCCTCTCTTCCTGGGCCTGGCGATGTTGTCGCTGACCAGGGAAAATACCACGGCAGACGCGGTAAACGGCGCGACCCTGTTTCTTCTCGCGCGCGTAATCTATGTTCCGGTCTACGCGGCCGGCATTCCCGTACTGCGTTCCATCGTCTGGCTTGCAGGAATGGCCGGGCTGGGCATCATGGCCCTGCCCTTTATCTGACGGATCAAGCCCGCGCAGCAAGCGCAGGATGCGCTGAGGCCGAAATGCATCAGCAGGCGTAGCAAGCCCGGATGCAATGCAATGGAATCCGGGATTGGTTAATCTGCGGACTCAACCCGGATTCCGCTACGCTGCATCCGGGCTACGCTCGCTGCCCCGCACATGACATGGCCTGCGGCAACGGCAGCGAAAGACGACAACACCTGATCGAACTGTCGGGCGAGGATTGGTACAAGGAATGGGGAATCGAGGTGACAGACCCCGACGCAAAGAACTTCGACCCCTCCGAACACGGCTACTCGAAAAACAAGAATACCCGCTAGACCGATCCCCGGCGCACCGCCTATGGCGCCCTGCAAGCTCGGAACAACCGCGCCGCCAGCACACCCAGGCACTTTCCTGGCGAACATGCCTTGTCCACCGCATAGTCCGCCACGATCCACTCCACTCCGCCGCTCCTGATGGCGCACTTGAATGCCTCGAGTTCCTCTGCCTGCCGCGCCGGTCCCGTCTTGCGAAGAAACGCCGGGATGGAAACATCATCGTTCGTCAGTTCATTCATCTTGACCTCCGAAGCAAAATGACACGAGAGCGCAGGATGATAATGAAGAATCGTTGCGCAAAAATGACGAGTTTGTTTCACGAGTGGATGGACATGTACCCGCATGACGTGGACACGAAGGACAAGCGAGCGCCCCGGCTTGCAGTACAATCACTCCGCCTCCCACGAGGGAGCGGAAATATGCAGGATGAGTACTTCGCTCCGGGTGCGGGCATTGAAAGCAGTGTCGAAATTTACTCAAAGGCAGTCATTACCATGACTGGGTTGTCCTCATGACGGGCTGGAACCAAAATCGCTACGAGACTGAAAAGCAGGGCTTCATTAAACGTCGACTCAACAATTCGCCGATATGGGGTCAGCTCACCCTCGTCTTCGCCGCGACATGGGGATCTGCCTGGTTTTCCAGTTGGTTCTTATGGCACTATTTTTCGCAGAATCATACTTGGGCCAGCAACCTACCATTTCGATATGCCATCGCCTTTATATTTGCTTACGCCTGCTTCTTCCTTGCTGTAAGAGTCTGGATTGAAGAAACCAAGAAAGAGCCCGAACACCAGCTCCCGCTCCAGGATTTTACTGACGGTGGAAATCTTGGCGCCGGGGATGGGGAAGGATGTCTTATAGTTGTTGCATTAATTATCATCGGCTTTATTCTCGGAGGATTTTTCTTGGCGAGTGGTGGAGCATCCATTTTGCTCGAAGCTGCTTTCGATGCGGCATTCGCAGGGGTGGTAGTCAGGCGCCCCATTTTAGGAGATCTTGTTTTAGGCGACTGGAAATCGACGTTGCTGGCGAATACCTGGAAACGCGCGCTTCTTGGCTTCTTGGTAATGCTTGCTATGGCTACCGTGCTGCATTTCAAAGCGCCTCAGGCAACTACAATTGCACAGGCAGTACGAGCAATTTTACTTTCGGCACACTAAGCGTATCGGTTGGCCTGAATGAAATGAAGCCCAACATTCTCGCCAAATGTTGGGCTTCGCTGTGCTCAGCCCAGCCTACGAGCTGGCGGTCATTTCCCGGCCAGCCCCCATTCCCCGCGTTTTCGTCTTGCTTTAATTCCTGCGCGCTATCAATATATTCACCAGAAATCTCCAATACAGGACTGCGCAAGGGCAGGACTTCGGGATGATGGCCATGAACCGTTTGTGGGCGACCGCGCTGTGTTTTTTCATTTGTGCCGGCTTGGCAGGGAGTGCGCTTGCGAGCCGGGCCCACTCCGCCGCGAACACGCAAAACCCGCCCCCGCACGCTTCCGCCGCCCGGAGCAGGGAAGCGGCCACGGTCTTCCCGGTAAGCCTCGGGGGAATCAACATCATCGACATTACGAGGAGCCCGATCGCGTCGTTGACGCCGGAGAGCCGTGCCCGGAGCGTCCAGCAAAACATCCAGACCTTTGCCGATAGCAAGGAGGATATACATTCGCTGAAGCTGACGTCCGAGGATGGCAGCTATGCGATAGGCAACGGCAGGACGACGCTGATCGTCATCACCGCCGAGGATGCGAAAAGCAGCGGCATGAAGGGGGATGCCCTTGCGAGCGAGACGCTGACCAACATTCAGCAGGCGGTGGCCCACTACCGCACCACACACGCGTGGAAGACCTATAGTCTGGCGCTGGCCTTTGCCCTGCTGGCGACGCTCGCGCTGTGGCTGGCGCTACACCTGAACAACCGGGCCTATCGCTGGCTGGTGAAAAAGACCTCGATACTGGATAGCCACATCGGCTCGGGCATTCAGCTGAGGGGGGTGACGCTGTTCAAACGCCGCGACGTCAAATGGGCTATCGTGGTGGTCCTGAAGGCGATCCGGGTCATTATCGCCTTGCTGTGCCTGTATTTCTTCGTGCCGCTGATCCTCAGCCTGTTTCCCGAGACGCATGAGCTCAGCACGCAGATCTTCAGCTATTTCGTTGCGCCGTTCGTTTCCATCTTCACGAAGTTGGCTGGCTTCGTCCCGAACCTGTTCTATATCTTCGTCATTGGGGTGATCGCGCGCTACGCGCTGAAGGTGATCGCCTTCTTCTTCACCCTGCTGGAACGCGAGCAGCTCAGATTCGAATGGTTCTATTCGGATTGGGCGCGGCCGACCTACCAGATCGTCCGCTTTCTGGTCATTGTCATCGCGGTGATCAGCGCCTATCCCTACATACCCGGATCCAGCTCCCAGGCGTTCCAGGGGATAGGGCTGGTGCTGGGCGCCATCATTTCCTTTGCTTCGTCTTCCGCCATTTCAAACATCGTCGCCGGCATCATCCTCACCTATACCCGCGCCTTCCGTCTGAATGACCGGATAAAGGTGGGCGAAACCATGGGCGACGTCGTGGAAAAAACCCTGCTGGTGACCCGCATCAACACCATCAAGCAGGTCATCGTCACCATCCCCAATTCCCTGGTGATGGGCGCGCAGATCGTGAACTACAGCACCTCCGCCAACGGTGGAGACGGCGTCATCCTCCATACCAGCGTCACCATCGGCTATGACACGCCGTGGAAGACAGTCAATGAACTGCTCATCGCGGCGGCCCGCGACACCGGGAGCATCCTCAAGGACCCCGCGCCATTCGTGCTGCAGACCTCCCTCGACGACTATTACGTCAGCTACGAAATCAATGCCTATACCCGGGATCCGGCCAGCATGGCCACGTTCTATTCCGATCTGCACCGCAACATCCTGGACAAGTTCGACGAGGCGGGTGTGGAGATCATGTCACCGCACTATCTCTCCCTGCGCGATGGCAACGCCACCACCGTGCCGCGGGTGCTGGGCGAGAAGGACTATGTGCAGCCATCCTTCCAGGTGAGAAACGCGCCCCCCGACTCCGGCGCCGGAAAGTGACCCGGCTTCCGCTATTCGCCGCTGTCGTCCTGTTAGAGTCGTTCCAGCCCGCGCAGGGCGAATAACCAACGGACATTGCGCCGGATGCCTGAGGCAATTGATGCCATGTCCTCCTTCCTGCAACGCTAAAGTCTTAAATGGCCATATTCTGCCGAGAAACTCCTTTAACGACTTTTTCAACAGAATAGGCGCAACTCGGACATCGCGCCACCGCACGAAACCTCCGCTCACGAGCGCATGGCGGACTTGCCGCCGCGCTCTTTATGCGTTCCCGGGGTGGAACTGGTAGAGCCAGGTTTCGCTGAGGGCGGCGTTGTCGCGCTTTAGGTAGAGCCGCAGTTCGACGGGGCCGGTGACGGCGCGGGTGTCGAGGTCGAAGCGCGCGCGCCAGTGGCCGGGGATGCCGTCGGGCACGGGCTCGACGACGGCCGGACCCACGGTGCCCTGCGAGGCGGTGACTACGGCCTGGGGGATGACGCCGAACGGCAGCGCGGCGAGCGGGCCGCCCAGGAATTCGACGACGAATTTGGTGCTGTGCGGCACGGGCGGCTGGCCGGGCTCGCCGCCGCGGCCGAGGCGGGTGGCGATGCATTGCGCGAGCGGCGAGGGCCCGTTTGATTCGGTGATCCAGCGTTCGTCCGCGGTCCAGTGCAGACGGTAGCGCAGGTCGAGGCTGGCCCCGGCTTTCGCGGGCGCGGCGGGCACCCACATGGCGACGATGTTGTCGTGGATCTCGTCGTCGGTGGGAATCTCCACCAGTTGCACGGCGCCTGCGCCCCAGTCGCCCAGCGGTTCCACCCACAGGTCGGGACGGCGCTCGTAGTGGACGCCGTCCTGGTAGTGGTCGAAATTGCGGTCGCGCTGCAGGAGGCCGAAGCCGTGCGGCGACTTGTCCTCGAAGGCGGAGACGGTGAGGCGCGGCGGATCGTTGAGCGGGCGCCAGATGCGCTCGCCCGCGCCAGTCCACAGCGCGAGGCCGTCCGAGTCGTGCACCTCGGGCCGCCAGTCGGCAGGCACGCTCCCCTCGCCCGCCGGGCGCACGGTTTCCGAATACCAGTACATCGAGGTGCACGGCGCGAGGCCGAGGCGCGCGATGTCGCGGCGCAGATAGAGCGATGCCTCGACGTCCATCAGCACGTCGGCCGTGCGCGTGAGCGTGAAGCGGTAGGCGCCGCTGATGCTGGGCCCGTCGAGCAGGGCGTAGAGGATCACGCTGTCGTCACCGTCTTTGCCGGCCTCGAACCAGAATTCGGTGAAAGCGGGAAATTCCTCGGCCTGCCCGCTCTCGGCGACGTTCACCGCCACGCCGCGCGCGGAGAGGCCATATTGGTACAGGCCGCCGATGGCGCGGAAGTAGGAGGCGCCGAGAAAGGCCGCCCAGTCGTTGTGCTGCCAGTCCAGCTTCGTCTGGTCGCCGAGGCGGCTTTCCTGGATGCGGAAGCCGGCGAAGCCCGCGTGCGGGCCGAGGTCGCGCGCGGGGCTGTCGGCGGGCATGTCGAAGTAATCCGGGTCGTAGCGGATCTCGCGCGCCGCGCCGTGCGCGTCGATCACGTGCATGCGCACCGGGCTGCGGGAATAGCGGCCCATGGCGAAGAAGGTGATGGGGTAGCGCCCCGGCCCGTTGGCGAACAGCGCGTCATCGGTGCGGAAGTGCAGCTTGCCGTGGGCGTCGTAGTCTATCTTGTCCAGCACCGCGCCAGGCGGCTGCGGCGGCGGGTTGTAGGGCATGAGCGCCATCTCGCGTGCGCGCTGGCGCAGCGCGTCGAAGGAGAATTTTTTCGCACTGGAAAATCTTAGCGGGCCGGCGGCGGCGGGCAAGGCCGCGCCCGCCGCGAGCGCCGCCAGCAGCGCGGCGGCGGTGGCGACGAATTCACGTCTGTCGGGACGCGCGGGCGGCGTGGAGGAACGTTGCCGGGTGCGGCGTGCCATTTTCGTCACGGACCGGGGCGTCAGGGATGGACGGGCACAGCCTCGGGCGCGGGCGCGGCTGCCTTGCCTTCGCCGCTGCGCGTGGCGCTGGAATAATGCTGGGCCAGGCGCAGCACGGCCGGGGTATCCAGCTCCTCCGGCGTGCACGCCAGGCGGCGGCTGCGCAAGGCGAGGCCCGCGCGCTCGCTGCTGCCCAGCACGGCCATGATGGGGCTGAACAGCAGAGCCGCGCCCACGGGCAGCAGCCACAGCACGTCCATGGGGCCATCGGGCGCGGCGATGCCGATGGCCGCGAGCGCAACCAGCACATAAGGACCGAAGCGCAGCAGCGCCTCGGCCCAGCCCGTTTCCACCGCCTCGCGCGGGGGCGAGCGCCATTCCAGCTTGAGGCCGGTGAGCGCGCCCAGCACGAACAGGCTGTGCGCGACCATGCGCACCGGCGCCAGCGCCGCGCCCCACAGTGCTTCGAGCAGCAGGCCGCGCGCGAGCGCGAGGCGGCCGCCATAGCGGGCGGCTTCACGCTCCACGAGGATGAGGACCAGCGCCATCACGCGCGGCGCAAACAGTACCACGGCGGTCAGCGCCCACAGCGCATTTTGCGCGCTACTGGCCGCACCGTCCGCGAATGGCGTGTCGCCGCCGCCGGTCAGCAGCAGGGCAAAGCCGGTGAGCAGAAAGGCGGCCCACACCGGCGCGCTGGCATAGGAAAAAGCGGCCGTGCCCAGCATGGCGCGGTGCACGCCCTTCAGCCCCGGCTGGGTGATCAGTCTGGCATTCATCAGGTTCCCCTGGCACCAGCGGCGGTCGCGCCGCAGTTCCTCGATCAGGTTGGGCGGCTGCTGCTCGTAGCTGCCCTGCAGTTCGGGCACCAGCCACACTTCGTAGCCCGCGCGGCGGATCAGCGCGGCTTCCATGAAGTCATGCGACAGTATAGCGCCAGAGAGGCTTCCGGTGCCGGGCAGCGGCGCGAGCGCGCAGTGGCGCATGAAGGGCTCCACGCGGATGATGGCGTTGTGGCCCCAGTAGTGCGATTCGCCGAGCTGCCAGTGGCGCATGCCCAGGGTGAACAACCGGCCCACCACGCTGGAGGAGAACTGCTGCATGCGCGCGTGCAGGGTGTGCAGGCCGAAGGATTGCGGCGCGGTCTGGATGATGCCCGCGCGGGGCTCGCGCTCCATCAGGCGCGCCAGGCTCACCAGCGTCTCGCCGCTCATCACGCTGTCGGCATCCAGCACCACCATGTAGGCATAGTTGCGGCCCCAGCGGCGGCAGAAGTCGGCCACGTTGCCCGCCTTGCGGTGGGTGCGGCGCTGACGGCGGCGGTAGTGGATGCCCAGGCGGCCTGCGAACAGCGCGCGCAGCTTGGCGTGGGCCGCGAGTTCGGCGGCGCACAGCGCGTGATCGTTGCTGTCGGAAAGAATGTAGACGTCGAAGTGCCCGGCCTGCCCGGTGCGCAGCAGCGATTCGCAGGTGGCGCGCAGTCCGGCGAACACCGCGCGCACATCCTCGTTGCAGATCGGCATGATGATGGCGGTGCGCGCCTGCGGGCGCAGTGCCACCTGATCCAGGCCTTCCAGCGTAAGCGCATGCGGGTCGCCGCGCAAATGGGCGAACAGCCCCATGAGCGCGGTGTAGAAGCCGGCCGCGAGCCAGGCCATGAGCAGCGCAAACAGCGTGACGCGCACGGCCTGCCAGCCTGCCGGGACATCGCTGTCGAGCGTGCTCGCCAGCCAGGCGGCGCCTGCGGCGGAAACCACGACGGCGGCGAGCAGCAGACGGCGGCGGCGGCGGGCGGCGCGCTCCCAGGGGCGCGGCGCGGCGGGTGCGGCCGCAGCGCGCTTGCGGAACAAGCCGCCCATACCCGCCCAGAAGCCTGTCCATGGACGGGCAGTCATGTGGCCGCGCGCCAGGGGCGGCGCAATCGAGCGTGCGGAACGGGTGACAGTGGCCGGCCGCGCGGGGGTGCGAGGCTCGGTACGTACAGGGCTGAGCGTATCCATAGGGGTAGCGTCCATCGTTGCCTTGAGGTTGTGACGATCGAGGGGCAGGCCCGGGTCGAATACGGGCCTGCCGGCGAATTGCGTGGCATCCAGTACGCAAGTTTCGTGCCCGATAAATAAACTAACAATAGATCAATTGGCTACCACAAATCGCGGCGGGGAGCGGCGAATCACCGGGGCACTCGCAGGGGAATCGGCGGCAAAACTGTCGCCATCTGGCGACAGTTTTGCCGCCCGGATAAATAAGTGTTTGATTATGAACCGCCGCACGCTGTCGCCGCATGGCGACAGGCGCGACGGGACGAGTACGCACCGGCTTCCCGGCGCCGATCAAGCGGGTTCGGCCTTGCGCCGGAAGGCGCTCCGGTCCGCCCGCAGCACGGGGGCCGGGCGCTTCCCCTGCCCGCGGGCCCACTATATAGTGTGCGCTGTCGATAAAGGGGCACTCATGGGCACGCAATCCGTTTCCGCCGCGCGGCGCATCACCGGCTGGCTGTTTTCCTTCTTCATCTTTGCCGGCGTGCTGCTGCTGAGCGGCAAGCAGGGCGCGGTCTTCGCCGACGCCAGGCTGTCGGTCCTGGTGCTGGGCGGCATCGCGGTGGCGGGCGAGCTGCTGGCGCGCCTGGGAAGCTACCAGAATGCGCGGGTTCTGGCGCGGGGCGAGGAGATGCGCGCGCTGATCGCGCCGTTCTATTCCACGCTGCGGCGCACGGTGCAGGCACAGGCGCAGGACGGCGCGGAAGCGCCCGCGGTCCAGATCCCGGCATTCGAGTTCGACGCCGCCACCGCCTCCATCGTGCAGGACGAGGAACTCAGCTACCAGGACGAAGGGGGCCGCTTCGTGTACGAGATCAGGCGCTATGCGCGCAGTCCGGAAGGCGAGTATTTCTGGATGATCCTGGAAGCGGTAAACGGCACGCCGCAACTGACTTACATCAAGCACGTGGAGCAGCACATTGCGCGCTATGCGCTGGGCAGCCGCTACGTCGCGCCGCCGCGCATGGCCTGAACCGGAGGCGCCCGCGGCGCGGCGAACAGCGTTTCAAAGGGAGTGAGCATGAAGCCGAACAGGATGATCGCATGGCTGCTGATGCCGGTGCTGCTGGCCGGGTGCGCCACGCCCAAGCGGACGGCCTTCCAGGCCGCCCCGGGTTATAACGGCGAGACGCCGGCCGCAAAGAGGATAGGCGTCATCGTGGATGCGCATGTGACCTATACCAAGGCGCTGCTTCCCCCTACGCCTGCCGACCGCGCGGAGGCCACCGCGCTGCAGACGCGCGGCATTGAAAACGTGCAGGCCGGGATCAACCGCGCGCTGGCGGCCAGGGGCTACACGGTGGTCATGCTGCCGCTGGACGACGATGCGCGCGCGGTGCTGAAGGAATACTACGCCGTGCGCGGCGACAGCCTCGTGCGCCCCTTCCTCGACGCCGGGGGCAAGATAGGAAGAGTGGCGGCGCTGCCCGCCGCGGCCGCGCTGGCCGCCAAGGCGGGGGTGGACGGCATTGTGATCGTGAACGGGCGCGATGCCAAGGCGACCACCGGGGCGGTCGTCGTGTTTGCGGTGGTGATGGCGCTCGCCGTGGTGGCGACAGCCGCGGCGATTTCCGGCGGCAGCCCGGCTCCCGTGCTGCCCGGCCCGGCGCCCTACGACGCGGACTTTGCCTTCATCGGCCGCGCAGGCAAGATAGAGTTCTACGAGCGCGCCAACATGGCCGTCCTCAACCGCAATAGCGTGCAGCGAGCGAACACCCGATTCTCCTACGACCTCGCCGCTCCGCCGCACTGAGCGCAGGACTGCGCGGGCCATTCCTGCGCCGCTTCCATTGCGCGGGCGCTGTGATAACATCATTTCCCGTGCATTCAAACACCTATGCGATGCGCATATTTCCCGAACTCCCGTCATTGCCTGTCCCGCCGCGGCGCAAACCCGGCGTGCATGCCGCGTTCATGCCCCAGGTTTCCCGCGCCTTTTCCTGGGCGGCGCTGGCGACGGCGCTCGCCGGATGCGACGGCAACGGCAGCGTGACGCACAGCGCACACCTGGATGCAAAGCCGGACATGCTGTGCATGCAGCAGACGCTGCGCAAGGTACCCGGCGTCAGCGAAGTGCACTATGTGCACGAGGAAGCCGCGAACAAACAGCCCTACGACGAGTTCGACTACCAGGCCGATGACCAGCACATCATGCTGATGGTGCAGCCCGATCACACCTACAAGCAGGTGTTCCTGCGCATCGGCCCGCTGCGCGCCGACCCGCAGACCGCGCAGGTGCGGCGCGTGATGGCGGAGGTGGATAGCGCGGTGGCGAAGAGCTGCCATCTCCCGCAGCTCGCCCACGAGGTGCGCGAAACCTGCGGCGATGCCGCCTATCCCGACGGGGTGTGCCCGCCGCTCGTGCCCTGACCCGGCACACCATCAACAACGAGGAACAGGCATGAGACTGGAACTTTATATCGGCAACAAGAACTATTCCTCATGGTCGCTGCGCGCGTGGCTGCTGCTGCGCCACCTGGGCCTGAACTTCACCGAGCACATGGTCTCGGTGGCGGCGCGCGACTACAACCCCGCGCTCAAGCACATCGCGGGCAATGCGCGCGTGCCCTGCCTGCACGAAGACGGCTTCCAGATCTGGGAAAGCCTGGCCATCGCCGAACACCTGGCCGAACGCCATCCCGAGCTGTGGCCGGCGGATGAGCGTGCCCGCACCCGGGCGCGCTGCGTTTCCGCCGAGATGCACTCGGGCTTCGCCCACCTGCGCCGCGCGATGCCATTCAACCTGAAATACCGGCTCAAGGGCAAGCCCGCTGCGCCAGAGGTGCAGCGCGAGATCGACCGTGTGGTGGAGATATGGACCGAGGCGCGCACCCAGTTCGCCCGCGACGATGGGCCCTACCTGTTTGGCCGCTTCAGCGCGGCCGATGCCATGTTCGCCCCCATCGCGTGCCGCTTTCACACCTATAACGTCAATCTCACGCCCGTTGCCCAAGCGTGGTGCAATGCCCTGCTCGCCCATCCGGCGATGAAGGAATGGTATGCCGCCGCCAGCCGCGAGACCGAGACCGTGCCCAAGATGGACGCCGTGGCTGAGGAGTATGGCGGCGCGCGTGAAGACGACGACCAGGGATGGGCATGACACCCCCGCTCTACATCACGCGCAAAACCCGCCGCTCCGACCCGGCGGGCCCGGCCATCACCCTGCGCGAATGGCTGGCCTACCTCGACGCCGATCCCGAGATGCATCCCGTCGGCTTCGCCGAGGTGGAGACGCCGGACGGCAGCCGCTATCCCGTGAGCACCGGGCTGGCCGTCTGGCTGGGTTATTCCCAGCACCGGCATGGCGACCTCGCATGGTTCGACCTCGTCAACGGCCACATCACGGTCAGCACGCCGAATCCCGAGATCATCCGCAAGATGCAGCGCATCGCGGGCGCGCTCGAAGCCCGCGTCGAGGGCGAGCACGGCGAACGCTACGATGCCGATGGCCGCGAAGTAGCTGCCTGACATCTGCGGTAAAATCCCGGTACGGGGCTGCGAGCCGCTGCACGGCACCGGCACACCATGCACCACCACCATCGAATCAGGAGAGCAAGAACATGACACGCATAATGGCCGCGCTCGCCGCGGCGCTGCTGTGCGCGGGCGCTGTGCACGCGGATGCGCCCGGCCCCTATGTGCCCGGCGTGGGCGAGATCATGGGCGCGACGCAGATGCGCCACACCAAGCTGTGGTATGCCGGCCAGGGGAATAACTGGG
Organism: Gallionellaceae bacterium; assembly: GCA_035260545.1. Classification (GTDB taxonomy): domain Bacteria; phylum Pseudomonadota; class Gammaproteobacteria; order Burkholderiales; family Gallionellaceae; genus DATDDB01. The sequence continues at coordinate 20,252 of DATFUZ010000008.1, forward strand.
CGCTGGCGCGCTACGAGTTGGGCGAAATCAAGGAGGGGCTGGGCGATGTCATTGCCTATCACCCGGTGTTCAAGGGCGCGCCGGTGGCCGCCCTGTACGACCGCTATACCGGGCGGCCTTTCCGCGACCTGGAACATGCCATAGACAAACACGACAGCCGTGCCTTCGTGCGCGCCTACGACAGCCTCACCGCCGCCTGCGACGATTGCCATCGGGCCGCGGACCAGGGCCAGATCGTGATCCGGCGTCCCGTCGCCAATCCCTATACCGACCAGGACTTTGCACCCGGCAAACAATAAGGGCACCCGGCAGACAATAGGGGCGGCCGCCGAGCGTCAAGGCAGGTCGCGCGCCACGCGCAAGCCCAGGTCGCTGCTGCGCTTGGCCGCGCCGGCGTAGATGCGGTAGGAAGCGGCGGCGAGCAGCGGATAATCCTGCCAGGAACCGCCGCGGATGACGCGCTTCGCGCCACCGCCCTGCCACGCGCTGCCGTCCGCTGGCGCGCCGGCATAGCCGGGATGCCAGGTGTCGGCCACCCATTCCCACACGTTGCCGCTCATGTCGTACAGCCCGAGCGCGTTGGGCTGCTTCATGCCTACCGGGTGCGTGGCGCGCCCGCTGTTGCCGCCCGCCTCCCCAAGCGCGCCATACCAGGCGACGTGATCCGCTTCGTTGCCGCCGCAATACTCGTCCGCGCCGCCGGCACGGCAGGCGTATTCCCACTCCGCTTCGCTGGGCAGGCGGTAATGCTTGCCGGTCTTGCGGCTGAGCTTGTCGATGAAAGCCTGCGCGTCGCTCCAGCTCACCTGTTCCACGGGAAGACGCGCCCCGTGAAAATGCGCGGGATCGCTGCCCATCACCGCCTGCCATTCGGCTTGGGTCACCTCGTACTTTCCAAGCGCAAAGGCATGCGCAAGGGTCACCCGATGGGTGTCCGGGGGCTCGCCCATGTCGAAGCGGCCCGGCGGCACCACCACCATCTCGGGACACGTGGCGCAATCGCGGAAGGTCCGGCCCGGCCGCATCGAGTGCGGCTTGAGCGCGGGCAGAGCCGTGCGCGCGGCAGCCGGGCCGGCTGCACCCGCCGCGGCGCTTGCAGGTGCGCCGCCCGTTTCGGGCAGCGCCGCGCGCATGCCCTCGGGCGCGGCGGGGCGCGTATTCACGCGCACGCCGAACAGCAGCAGCCCGGAAAGCCATGCGCCCGCGACCATAACCAGCAGCAGCAGCGCGCCCAGCAGTGCGCGGCGCCGGTCCGCCGCCGGGATGGGGCCCTGGGGTGGCTTCATGTCGTCGTTCATCGCGTGTCTCTGTCCTTCATCACGTGCCCCGCCGTTGCCGTCACCTATCCGTGCCGTCCACGGTGGGCGCGCCGCCGCACGTCTCCAGATTCGGATGCGGCGCGGAAAACGTTACCGCGCCGCCCCGGCAGGGTATGATACAGCCGCTCATACCGACATTGGCCACGTCATGGACTTCATCCCCGTCGTCACACCCCGCTCGGAATCCGAACTCGCCGTCATGGTGAGCCTGCTGGAGGCGCACGGCATTCCATATTTCGTGCAGAACCGCGGCTTCGGCGGCCTCTATCCCGGCATCGGACTTTCCCTGCTCAACGACCGGCCCATCATGGTGCCCGAGGATTATGCAAGACAGGCACGCGAGCTGCTGGCCGTGTTCGACGCGGCGCCGCCGCAAACTTGACGCAGCGGGTCGCGCTGCTACACTGCAATGCGAATCGAACGGATGAAAGGATCACGCGCATGAGCGCACAGGCAACACGCAAGGCGCCGGCCGGCGTCAAGGTCGTCGCATGGCTGTATATCGTGTCGGGCGCGCTCTCGCTTATGATGGTGGCGGCCGGCGTGCTGTTCGATTCCGCGCTGTCGCAACTGCCCGCGATGGACGCCGACATTTCGCCCGAGCTGGCGCAGATGGCCGCCTCGCGTGCCCGCTTCGGCGCCCCCGACGTGTACGAACTGGTGTTCGCGGCGCTGGCGCTGTGGTGCGGCATCGCCCTGCTCCGCCTCAAGCCATGGGCGCGAGCCGCCACCGAGTGGCTCACTTGGGCGACCCTGGCGAGCACCGTGGCCTTCGGCGTCTACTATGTCCATCTGTGGCGCGCCATCTCCGCGGAACTGGCGCAGAACATCGGTGCGGCCGCCAACCTGCCCATGCTGCAGACCGTGGGCACGGTGACCGGCATCGTGCTCACCCTGCTGTTCTGCGCGCCGTGGATTGCGGCGATCCGCTACCTGCGCGGCAGCGCCGCGCGTGCCGCCCTCGCCCCGCCCCGAGGCCCCGCTGCCGCGCGCTGAGGTTATTCCCGGCCCGCCCTGCCCGCCTCTCGCGGCCTTGCGCCGCCACGGCCTCCGGCCGCCGCCGTTCATGGGCGAAAACCGACCGTTCATACCGAAATATGCGACGTTCGCCGCATTAACCTGTATATAGTCGCAAGATAACTAGATATTTTTCAGGTATTCGTAGCAAGGGACGACATGCAGGATATTTCGTGGGTTTCCGGGCTCAGCGCCAGCTGGCTAGCGGAGCATTTGCAGGACGGCGTATATGCGATCGAGAATGAACGCATGGTCTATGCCAACGCAGCGCTGTGCCGGCTGCTCGGCCGCACCGCCGAAGAGATCGTCGGTCATCCTTTCATCGACCTGATCGCGCCCCAGGACCAGGCCCTGGTGCTCAACCGTCACCGCGACCGCATTGCCGGCGTGGAGGGACCGGAGCGTTACACCATACACCTGCTTACCGCCGACAATCGCGCGCTGCCGTGCGAACTGCACGTGGGGGCGACGGTGATTGCCAACGGTCGCTACCTCGCAGTGGGCAATGTGCACGACGTGACGGAAAAAATGGCGCTGCAGAAAGAGCTGCTGGAGACCACCGAGGAACTGGCGCGCATCTACCAGCAATTGCCGGACATGTACTACCGTGTGGGCATGGATGGCGTCCTCATCATGGTTTCGCCCGCCTGCATCAACCTGCTAGGCTATACCCAGCAAGAGCTGGTGGACCGGCCACTCGCCGAACTCTATCGCAATCCGCGCCACCTGCAGCGCGACATGCGCACCATCCTGCGCCGTCGCGGCAGGCCCGCGCAGACCGAAGCGGAGATGATCCACAAAAAAGGCCACTCGGTGTGGATACAGGCGAACTCATCCTTCCATGAAGCGGAGAACGGCGCACCGGCCTGGATGGACGGGATGGCGCGCGACATCACTGCGCGCAAGCGCATGGAAGAACAACTGGCCGCGCTCGCGCGCACCGACAGCCTCACCGGCGTCTATTCGCGGCGCCATTTCATCGAGGCTTCGGAGGACCTGATCCGCCTGATGCGCCGCAACCGCCGGCCGCTGTCGCTGATGATGGCCGACCTCGACCATTTCAAGCGCATCAACGACGCCTACGGCCACCACGCCGGCGACCTGGCGCTGGTTGCCTTTGCCACAACCTGCCGCGAAATCATCCGCAAATCAGACCTGCTGGGACGCGTGGGCGGGGAGGAATTCGCCATCGCCCTCCCCGAGACTGCCTTGGCGCAGGCGCTCGAACTCGCGGAACGGCTGCGCGATGCAACCGCCGCCGTCGCAGTTCCCGTACATGGAGAAAATATCGGACTCACGGTTTCCATAGGCGTCACCGAACTCGCCGACGACGAAACCTCCCTTCACGCCATGATGCGCCGCGCCGACGTCGCCCTCTACCAGGCCAAGGCAGAAGGCCGCAATCGGGTGGCCTTCGGGTAAGGGTTCGTTTTTGGTGGACCTGGCTTACTGAACGGGCCACTGGTTCTCATCGCTTAGCGCGGGGGGCGGCCCCGCATGCCGGTTACTTTTCTTGGCAAGGCAAGAAAAGTAACTTGCCGCCGGGCAACCCCCGGCGACCAGCTATGAGCACCGCCGAACCGCTCACCAGAGTCAACAGAACCCACCACCCCCTACCCTGGCATCTCCGGATTCCGGCAGTATTTCCCGAACGGCATGGAAAACTCGCACTGCCGGCTTTCCTCCTGGCACAGGATGATGCCGTTGCCCAGGTTCTTGACGTTACAGCCGTTGATGACGACGATGGGTTCGGCGGCGTTTCCTTTCGAGTACCGGCGGCTGCGCCGCTGCCACCGGCCGGGCAGGGCGTCAAAGGTGACTTCCTGCAGGATGCGGGTCATCCTGTCCGCGGGCAGCGGCTCGGAGAACATGTAGCCCTGGGCCGCATCGCAGTCCAGCGAGGCGATGAACGAAAGCTGCGCGTCGTCTTCGACGCCTTCCGCGACGACTTTGAGATCCAGGCTGTGCGCGAGCGCGACGATGGCGCGCACGATGGATGCGTCGTCGGGATCGCTGGTGATGTCGCGGATGAAGGAGCGGTCTATCTTCAAGGCATGGATGGGCAGTTGCTTGAGGTAGGCAAGGCTGGAATACCCGGTGCCGAAATCGTCGATGGAGATGCGGATGCCCATTTCGGCGAGGGCGGCAAGCTTGCTCGCCGCTTCCTCGGGGCGGGTCATCATGACGCTTTCGGTGATTTCCAGCTCTATCCAATGCGGCTCGCAACCCGCAGCGCTCAGCACCCCCGCGACGCAGGCCACGATGTCGGACCGCCACAGCTGGCGCGCGGAGAAGTTCACGGCGATGTGCGGCGCCCGCGGCGTCATGCGGTGCCAGGCGACCGCCTGCTCGGCAGCGTGCCGCAGCGCCCATTCGCCGATGGAAATGATGAGTCCGGTCTCCTCCGCCAGCGGGATGAATTCGTCCGGCGCGATCACGGTATTGCCCGCTTTCCAGCGCAACAGCGCCTCCACCCCGGCGAGCCGTCCGGTCGCGACGTCAATCTGCGGCTGGTAGTGGAGCAGGAATTCCCCGCGCTCCACTGCCTTGCGCAGGCGCGACTCCATGCCCAGCCGCACCGCCGCCATCTGGTTCATTTCGCGCTGGTAGAAACGGAAGGTATTGCCTTCCAGCTTGGCGCGGTACATGGCGGTGTCGGCGTTCTTCAGCAGTTCTTCCTGGGTTTCGCCGTCCATGGGATAGACGGCGATGCCGATGCTGCCGGACACGAACAGTTCGTGCCGGTCGACGTGTATCGGCGGCTCGACGCCCGCCAGCAGCTTTTCGGCGATGAGCGCGATGCTGTCGTCGTGCCGGATGCCGGAGAGCACGACGGCGAATTCGTCGCCGCCCAGCCGCGCCACGGTGTCGCCCTCGCGCACGGCCGCCGCCAGCCGCGCGGCCACGGCTGCGATCACCTTGTCCCCGACCGGATGGCCCAGCGAATCGTTGATGTACTTGAAGCGGTCGAGGTCGATGAACAGGATGGCGGCGTGGCCGCCGTCGCGGTGCGCCTGGTGGATGGCCTGCTCGATGCGGTCCGCCAGCAGATTGCGGTTGGGCAGGCCAGTGAGCGCATCGTGGTTGGCCAGATGCAGCAACTCGCGCCGGTCGCCCTGGAAATAGGTGTCCAGTGCCAGCTCCATGTCGAAGAACACCACCTTGAGCAGGGCATCGAAGGTGTCAACGAAGCGCTTGTCCGCGACCCCGTGCAGCTCGCACACAGCGCTGAGCAGGAAGGAAAGGTATTTGCGGTAGGCGCCGGTGTACCACTTCGGCCCCAGGCCCACACGCTGATGCATGTAGCCCACGCGCAGGCGATCGCCCACGTAGGACGCGTCGTAATTGCCTTCGGTCAGGCGGTGGAAGTATTGCGCGAGTATGACCTTGAGGCGCTCGACCGTGGCATCGTCGCGCAGGAACTTGCGCAGTTCGGGAAACGCGCGCAGGTGAAAGTAGAACAGGTCGGCGAACACGTCGTCCATGCCGAGCGCAAGGACGTGGTCGTGAATCTCCCGCAACAAGGCGACATCGGACTCGCCAAACTCCAGAAAAGCCTTGCGCTCCGCGATGTCCTCCGCGCTCAGGCTGGTTGCCACGCCTGGCGGGTCTGCCGCCGGTTTGGTCGGCCGTATCATTACTCCCCCCCTCAACCGGCCATTCCGCCGGCACTCTCTGCGGCCATGCGCGTCTGGTTCGGTCGATGCCGAACCAGACGCGCTGGCCCTCTGTTCTTTTTCCAGGCCGGAAACCCTGAACGGCATGGCAGACCGGCTGGACGCCAGGCCCCCCACCCACGCCGGATTCCGGTTAAGGCTTCCAGAAAATCATCAGCATGCATACTGCCAACCTGGACGACGGACAAAATACACCCAGGATAAGCAGGACGCAAGCCCCTAATGCCCAGCTTTGGTGCGGCGGCGCGCGGCCGGACATTGCGGTAGAATCGGTTGGCAAAGTGCGTTCGCACGTCCACGCTCAAACAGGAGGCGCTTCATGACTCATAACATTGCCATCGCCGGCGCCGGTTTCGCCGCCCTGACGGCAGCGCGCCGCCTGCGTGCGCTGGACGCCTCGGCGCGCATCACCCTGGTCGCGCCGCGCCGGGAATTCGTGTTCCTGCCCAGCCTGATCTGGGTGCCTTCGGGCAAGCGCACCGCGGCGGATCTCGTCGTGCCGCTCGACAAATTCCTGTCCCGGCATGGCATCGACTTTGTGGAAGGCGAAGCCACCGGGCTGGAAGACGGCGGCCGCTCGCTGCTCACCAGCGCAAGGCCCGTGCCCAACGACGGGCTGATCATCGCCAGCGGCGGGCGCTTCCTCAAGAAGCTGCCGGGCATAGAACATGCAATCATTCCCTGCTCCGGCGTTGCCGCGGCCGAGACCTTGCGCGAGCGTCTGAGCGCGCTCAAGGAGGGGACGGTCGCACTCGGCTTCGCCGGCAACCCCAACGAGCCCCCGGCAATGCGCGGCGGGCCGATATTCGAGTTTCTGCTCGGCATCGACACGCTGCTGCGGCAGCAAGGGCGGCGCGACCGCATCCGGCTCGCGTTCTTCAACCCGATGCCCAAGCCGGGGAATCGACTTGGCGAATCGGCTGTGCAGCGCCTGATGGCGGAAATGAAGAAACGCAATATCGAGACCCACCTTGGACACAAGCTGGCCGGCTTTGAGCCTGGCAAGGTAAAAACCGAGGGCGAAGAATTTGCCGCCGACATCATCGTCTTCATGCCGGGCATGACCGGCAACGCCTGGTTCGACGCCACCTCGCTCCCGCGCTCGCCCGGCGGCTTCGTGCAGGCGGATGAACGGTGCCGCGTCGCGGGTTTCGAACGCGTCTACGTCGCGGGCGATGCCGGCAGCTATCCCGGCCCGGACTGGATGCCCAAGCAGGCGCACATGGCCGATCTGCAGGCGGAGACCGCGGCGGCCAATCTCGTCGCCGAGCTGTCCGGCAGGACGCCGGAAAAGAAATTTGCCGTCGAACTGATGTGTATCATCGACAGCCTGGATGCCGGCATTTTCGTGCGCCGCACCGAAAAGGGCGCGACAACGCTGCCTGCGTTTGGCCTGATGCACAACGCCAAGGCCGCATTCGAGCGCTGGTATTTGCGCCGCTATCGCTGATCGGGCCGCGTGGATTTCGCCTCACGTGCCGGGCGGCCGGCGTCTTCGAGCACAAAAGGGGGAGTGATGAAGCGTTCGCTGTTTGCGGTCCTGTTCGCGCTGCTTGCGCCGGTGGCCGCGCATGCGGCCGAGTATAAGAGTTCCTTCGGTTTCAAGCTCGCCCTGTCGGATGACTGGCTGGTGGTGTCGCCCGAAAATGTTTCGCGGCAGTATGCGAACCGGACGCTGGCGAGTCTCAACATGACGAAGGTGGACTCGGCGACAGCCAGGGACATCCTGGCCCGGGTCAAGACCGGGAAGGTCGAGTTCTATTTCGAGAAAAAATATTCGGTCAAGGGTTTCACCAACAACATCAGCACCCAGGTCATGGCCGGTGGAGACATCCCCACGCCCGACAACGTGAAAGCGTTTTGCCCGACGCTTCCCGCGCAGTTGGCCAAGGTGCAGGGCGCGCCGGTGCAGGTGAAAGTCTGCCGCTTTGCGCAATCCAGCGGCATTCCGTACGTCGTCGTCGAATACAGCGTGCCGAGCCGTGGCATCACCATTGTCCAGCACCAGATCCCTTTTCTCCCCAATTCCGACTTTCAGGTCATCGGCGGTGCAAACGATGCGGGGCTTGACACCGTGAGAGCGGCCACCGATGACATTACCGCTGCCGCCACCCAATATGTCGCCGCCATGTGGAACGCCAGGGTGCCCGATGCACGCGAGCAGACTGCGCTGGCGCAGGACGCCATGCACCACTTCGCGCTCGCGGTGAACGCCCGCGACTTCACCGGCTTTCATGACTACATTGCTAAGGCATGGCGGCGGGACATTACCGTCGCGCAACTCGACAATGCCTACAGGGGGTTCATGGATAGCAGGATCAACCTGCTGCCGCTGGATCACATCGCGCCCAGGGTCGAGCAGGAGCCGCAGCAGAGAAAGAACGGCACCTTCTTCATCAAGGGCTATTACCCCATAAAATCCGCGATGGTCACTTTCAAATTCGGCTACATGTACGAGCCGCCGAACTGGAAACTGGTGCTGGCCAACATCCACGTCAAATCCGCTCCTTGAGCGGGGCAGCGGGGAAAGGGGCCGGACTCACATCTTTCCGTAGTCATCACAAAGCCATTTCGCCTTGGCCATAGGCAGAAATACACGTCGAGCGCTTTTGATTTTTCCAGAGAAGTCGGGCCCCACTTCCCGCCAGCCACGATTCAGCGCGGCGAGCGGATCGGAAGCCAGCGCCGCACCACCGCCGCGCGGCGCGGTGGGGTTACAATAAACCCTGCCCGCGAACCCCACAGGAGCAGCCCCATGCATGCCGGCCACGATTTCGTTCTCGCCCTGGACCAGGGCACCACCAGTTCGCGGGCGATCCTGTTCGACCGGGCGGGCAGGATCCGCGCCGTGGCGCAGCGCGAATTCACCCAGCATTTTCCGCAACCGGGCTGGGTGGAGCACGATGCGGAGGAGATCTGGCGCGGGCAGATCGCCGTCGCCGCGGAAGTATTGGCGAAGGCGAACGTCACGGCTGCCGAGGTGGCGGCGATCGGGATCACCAACCAGCGCGAGACCACGGTGCTGTGGGACCGCGCGACGGGCAAGCCCATCCACCATGCCATCGTATGGCAGGACCGGCGCACCGCGCCCTTGTGCGAGGAATTGCGCGCGGCCGGGCACGAGCCGGCTGTTAGCGCGCGCACCGGGCTGCTCCTGGACCCGTATTTTTCCGGCACCAAGCTGCGCTGGCTGCTGGACAATGTGCCGGACGCGCGCGCCCGCGCGCAGAATGGGGAGCTGGCCTTCGGCACCATAGACAGCTGGCTGGTGTGGAATCTCACCGGCGGCAGGCTGCACGTGACGGACGGCACCAATGCCTCGCGCACGCTGCTGTTCAACATCCACAGCGGCGACTGGGACGAGGAGTTGCTCGCGCTGCTCGGCATTCCGCGCGCCCTGCTGCCCGAGGTGCGCGACAGCAGCGCGGTGTACGGCGAGAGCGCGCCCGGCCTGCTGGGCGCCGCCGTCCCCATCGCGGGCATCGCGGGCGACCAGCAGGCGGCCACCTTCGGCCAGGCGTGCCTGGCGCCCGGCATGGCGAAGAACACTTACGGCACAGGCTGCTTCATGGTGATGAACACCGGGCGGCAGGCCCTGCCCTCGGCCCACCGTTTGCTCACCTCCGTGCTGTGGCGGCTCAATGGCCGCGCCACCTATGCGCTGGAAGGCAGCGTGTTCATGGGCGGGGCGATCGTGCAATGGCTGCGCGACGGGCTGGGCATCATCAAGTCGTCGGACGACATCGAGGCGCTGGCCGCCAGCGTGCCGGACACCGGCGGGGTGACGCTGGTGCCCGCCTTCGCCGGGCTGGGCGCGCCCTGGTGGACGCCGGATGCGCGCGCCGCGCTCTCCGGCATGACGCGCGGCACCACCCGCGCCCACGTGGCGCGCGCCGCACTGGAAGCCGTGGCCCTGCAGAGCGCGGATCTGCTCACCGCCATGGCGCGCGATTCCGGCGTGGCGCTGGCCGAGCTGCGGGTGGACGGCGGCGCCGCGCGCAACAACCTCCTGATGCAGCTCCAGGCGGACCTCATCGGCGTGCCCGTGGTGCGCCCGCGCATTACGGAAACGACCGCCCTGGGTGCGGCCTATCTCGCGGGACTGGCGGTCGGCTTCTGGCAGACGCCGGAGGAACTCGCCGCACACTGGCAACTGGAGCGGCGCTTCGAGCCCGCCATCTCGGACAGCCTGCGCCGTGAAAAGCTGGAGCGCTGGCAGTATGAGGTGCGGCGGGTGATAGGCTGACCGCAGCGGGGGGCGCGCGCCATGCACAAGCTCAACCGCATCAGCTACGGCGGCACCGCCGCCATCGTCACCAGCATGGCGCTGATCATGGGCCTGGACGCAGTGCATGCCACCGAAAAGACCATCGTCAGCGCGCTGCTGATCGCCGCCCTCGCCGACAACATAACCGACTCGCTCAGCGTGCACATCTACCAGGAATCGGAACATCTCTCGCAGCGCGAGGCCTTCATCGGCACCCTGAGCAATTTCGCCACCCGGTTTGCGCTGTGCCTGAGCTTCGTTGCCCTCGTGGTGCTGCTGCCCGCGGCGCCCGCGCTGGGTGCGGCGCTCGGCTGGGGCGCGCTGCTGCTGTCGGCGCTCTCCTGGGCGCTGGCGCGGGAACGCCGGGCCAACGCCCTTTCCGAGGTCGCCAAGCATCTTGTCGTCGCCGCCGTGGTGATCTTCGTCAGCCGCCTCATCGGCGGCTGGATCAACACCCAGATCGGCGGGTGACGGCGCGCGCGGAAGCTTTCCGCCGCGCCGCCCCGATGCCGGGCTTGCCGAGCCCGCGCGACGTGCTGAGGGCTCCCGCTTCCCGGATGGCTGCCGATTGCCGCGATTTCGCGGCGCCGGCGGGCGAAAATCCTTCAGGCCGTGCTACACCACATCCGGCGGCGCGCCGGCATCGCATTTCCTGCAGTTGAGCCGCTGGCCCAGCATGCGCGACCTGCCTGCCTCGGTGGTGACCCAGCGCCGCGTGACCCAGGGCGGGTTGTGGCGCACGTGCTGGAAGTGGCCGCAGGCCAGTTCCGCGACCCAATGCCGTTCGTCGTCCTGATGGTATCCGATGATCGCTTGCTGCATGGTTCTGCATCCACGGCCGCGCCTAGCGCGCCGAATGCGCGGCGCAGAACGCGAGGAAGGCGTCGAAATCCATGGGCGCGGCGATGAAGTAGCCCTGCGCCGCGTCGCAGCCGACCCGCTTGACGGCATCCCAATCCTGCAGGGTCTCCACGCCTTCCGCCACGCTCTTGACCCGCAGCCGGTGCGCCATTTCGACGCTGGATTCGACCGCGATGCGCAGCGATTCGCTCTCCGACACATCGCGCACGAAGGACTGGTCGATCTTCAACTCGCTGAAGGCGACGCGGGTGAGCTGCTGCAAGGTGGCATAGCCAGTGCCGTAGTCGTCGATGGAGAGCGGAAAGCCGTTCATGCACAGGCGCGCGAGGTTTTCCAGGGCTTGCGCCACGTCGGTCATGGCCGCTGTCTCGGTGATCTCCAGCATCAGGTGGCGCGGTTCTATTCCTTCGCGCCGCACCAATTGCAGGACGCGGTCGGCGAGCGCGGGGTCGTCGAGCGAGACCAGGGAGAGATTCACCGATACCGAGATCGGATGTCCCGCCTCGTGCAGGGTGCGGCAGGCCCCGGCCGCCCTTTCGAGCATCAGGAAGGTCAGCTCGTCTATCCTCCGGGCTTGCTCGAGCACGGGCACGAAGGCATAGGGACCGACCACGCCGAGTTCGGGATGATGCCAGCGCGCGAGCGCCTCGGCCCCCACGAGGCGGCCGGTCTTCAGGTCCACCTGGGGCTGAAACCAGGGCGCGAATTGCCCGCTCCGCACGCCCCGCAGCACCTCGTCCGGGGCAAAGTTGTGGTTCGGCAGCGGCTCCGCACGCACGCGCGGAAAATGGTCGTATTTATCCAGCAGCTCCTTGAGCTGGCCGCGCAGGATGGGCTTTTCCATCGCGCCGAGCAGGCGGATGCCGTAGATCTTGGTCATCCTCACCACCGAATACAGGAGCTTGGCGTCGAGGGCGCTGACGATGACAACGGCAACGTTGTGGTCTTCCTGCGCCAGGCGGCGCAGGAATTCGAGGCCGTCCATCTCCGGCATGTTCAGGTCGCACAGCGCGACGTGGACGGGGGCGGCTCCGCCCGCGCGGATCGTGTCCAGCGCCGGCCTGCCGTTGGCTACTCCGCTGGCGGAGGCCACGCCTATGGATCGCAGCATGTTCACGGTCATGCCGCGCTGGAAGTCGTCGTCCTCGACGACCAGTACGTTCATTTCGCTTGGTTTCATGGGTTTCGATGTCACTCCCCGGTTTTTTCCATGTTGTCCAGATAATGCTCGATCTGCGTGACGGCGTCATCCACCGCCCGCTTCGCCTCGGCCGGATGCATGGACTCGCCCCGGCGCGCCGACGCCTCCAGCGCGGCGCACGCCTCGGCCAGATCATGCGCGCCCACCATGCGGCTGGAGCCCTTCATCCGGTGCGCCGCCCGCTCCACCTCAACCAGGTTTCGCTGTTCCAGCAGGTCCAGCAGCCGGGCATGATCCTTCACGATGCTGGCGCGAAAATCCCGCAGCACGTCCATGTGCTGCGATGCATCGGGAACCGACAGACTGAGCACGGTGAAATCGATGGGGCCGCTGCCAGCGGCGGAGGCGACACCAGGCAGGGCCCGGCTCTCAGCCCCGCCCCCCGCCGGATCGCCGATCACAAGACACTTCGCCAGCATCGCCTTGAGTTGCGGCAACCCGGTGGGCTTGACCAGCAGCTCGTCCATGCCGGCGGCCTTGCATCGGTCCGATTCGTCGGCGAGCGCGTTGGCGGTCCAGGCGATGACCGGCGTGCGCGCCAGCCGCATATCCCGCTCCATCCGGCGTATCGCTCGCGTCAGCATATAGCCGTCCATCTCCGGCATGTGGCAGTCGGTAATGACCGCGGCATAGCCTCCGCGCTGCCACATCTCCAGCGCACGTTCGCCGTTTTCCGCGGTCTGGACGCGCAGGCCGAGAACCTCGAGCTGCTTGGCCAGCAGATTGCGGTTCACGGGATTGTCGTCCACCGCCAGCACCAGCGGCGCGGCGGTGCCGGCCGCGACCAGCGGGGTGACATTGCGCTGCTCCACCTCGGGATGCAGCGACGGCAGGGTCTCGCCCGGCGCGCCGGAGATCGGCAGGGTGAGCGTGATGCTGAACGTAGAGCCGCGCCCCGGCGCGCTCTCCAGGGCGACCTGCCCGTCCATCAACTCGGCCAGACGGCGGCAGATGGCCAGGCCCAGCCCGGTGCCGCCATACATGCGCGCGGTGTCCGGCGTTTCCTGGCGGAAGCGCTGGAACAGTTGCGCCTGGATTTCTTTCGGAATTCCCGCCCCGGTGTCGCGCACCGAGAAGCGTATGGTCTCGCCGCTTTCGTGCCTCCGCACCAGGTCCGCCCGCAGTTCGACTTCGCCCCGCTGCGTGAACTTCAGGGCATTGCTGACGAAGTTGTTCAGCACCTGGGAAAGCCGCAGCGGGTCGGCGACATGGGCCGGGCTCAGTTGCGGATCGGCATACTGGCGCAGCACCAGCTCGCGGGTGCTGGCCACGCGCGAATAGGTGTTCACCACGTCGGTCAGCAGGTTCGGAATGGACGTGGCGCGCAGCGAGAGTTCGAGCTTCCCCTCCTCGATCTTGGACCAGTCCAGGATGTCGCTCACGATGCGCAACAGGCCGCGCGCCGATTCCCATGCGGCATCCAGCGTGGCGCGCTGCTCGCTGTCCAGCCGTGTGAGCGAAAGCAGCTCCAGCATGCCCAGCATGCCGGTGAGCGGCGTGCGGATTTCGTGGCTCATGGTGGCAAGGAAGGAATCCTTGGCGCGATTGGCGAATTCCGCCTTCTCCTTGGCCGCGAACAGATCGCGCTCGATGGTCCTGGCCTCGGTTACATCGCGCGCGGTGGCGAACATCAGGCCGCCGGGATGCGGCGCGGACACCCACGACAGGGTGCGCCAGGAGCCGTCCTTGTGCCGGTAGCGGTTTTCGAAGTGCATAACCGATTCACCCGCGTCGACCTGGCGCTGCACCGCGCGCTGCGTGGCCGCCGCGTCGTCGGGATGCACGAAATACATGAAGGGGTGGCTCAGCATCTCCGCCTCGCTCCAGCCCAGGGCGCGGCTGAAGGCGGGGTTGACGCGCTTGAAGTAGCCGTCAACACTGGATATGCACAGCATGTCGAGCGAGAGCGCGAAGAAGGCGTTCAACTGCTGCTCGGCCGACTTGCGGGCGGTGATGTCGCGCACGACGCCGATGAAGTGGCGCTGCCCGCCAAGTCCCATCTCGTTCACCAGCAGATTGAGGGGGAAACCGCTGCCATCCTTGCGCAGCGCCTGCACCTCGCGCTCCTTGCCGACCACGGCGCCGCCTCCGCCTTCGAGGTAGCGCCTGAGATAGCCGTCGTGCTCGCTATGGAAAGGCTCACCCATCAACATGTTTATGTTGCGGCCCACAACCTCGGCGGCCGCATAGCCGAACATTTTCTCGGCCGAAGGGTTGAACGATTCGATCACCCCGCGCTCGCTGATGGTGATGATGCCGTCCGCGACGCTGTCGAACATGGCCTGCGTGCGGGCGGAGCTTCCGCGCTCCCTTTCGTAGAGGTGCGAAAGTTCATCGTTCGCGGCCTTGAGCTGGGCGCTGGCGGCCGCCACTTCGCGATTGCGCGCGTAGATCTCGGCTTCGGCGCGCGAGGCCTGCTCGCGCAGTGCTTCGTTGAGCCTGTCCTGCTCCGCGCCTTGCTGCCTGAGGCGCATGAATTCGGTGACGTCCTCGACGCGATGAATGATGTAGGCCAGCGCGCCGTCCGGGTTGAGCACGGGCGTATTCAACGGGCTCCAGTAGCGCTCCTCGAAGCCGCCGCCTTCCTCATCCGGTCTGCGGATGTCGTATTTCTGAACCGGCATGGCGTCGGGCTTGCCCGTCTTGAGCACCCGCCGCAGCGAGGCGTGCAGATTGCGCACTCCCGCCGATGCCGGATCGCCCGGATTATCCGGAAATACCGCGAAAAGCTCCCGCGACAGGATATTCTCGCGCCGCGTCATGGTGGCGCGGGCATAGGCATTGCTCAGGCCGACAATGACCAGGCGGGGATCCAGAACCAGATAGAGATCGGGAGCGCTCTCGAAGAGGATGCGGAAATCGGGGGGCGGACGCTGAATTGTTTCATCCATCGGCAACTGCCTCCCTCAGGTCGACCCGCCGGCTCGATCGACAGTGCGCATGGTTCGGACGGACAGATACGGCATGGCGCCCATGCCCTGCAACCCGGATTCGGCGCGGGCTGCGATTGCCATCAGACACAGGGGAGCCGCGCGCGTCCGGCGCCGGATCATCACCTGCCCGAGTCAAGGCGCATACTCGCGCAACAGGGCCGAACGCCGCCAGCGGCGGCAGCGCCAGCGGGTATCGCGATCTGATGAGGCGCGGCCATACCATGATCTTTCCCTTTGTCCCGCGGAGCAGCTTTCTTCCGCAGTCTTGGAATACGCCATGTATAACATGCAGGCGCGAGTGCGGACAATACGTGGAAACCGCTAGCCCGGAATCATCCTGGCCCTGTTTCTGCACAGGCTCGGACGCCCTGGGGAACTCCGCGACCCCGCATTCGGGCCGCCCCTCCTTCCGGGTCATGAACGGCGGCGAGGAATTCGTCGAATGACTCGGCCGCAACGACCCCTGCCCCTGCCACTCCGCGCGCCGATTTCAGGAACTGCTGCATGCGGAGCGGGCTTTATGACGGCGCGGGCCGGGACTACTTCTTTCAGCCAGGCGTCACTGGGAAGTTGGGCTTCCCGGTGCCTTCTGCCTCCGCGCGATGCGGGTGCACACCAACTTGCGCGGTTTGCCGTGCGCTGCGGCGTGCGCCTTTCCACCCTGGGCAATCAAGGCGGCGAGGTGGGGTTCTGCCGTGCTTGCGAGAGCGGATAAGTTTCAGCCATGGCGTGGTGATGGAGCCGGAAAGATTGGGGGCTATTGACATTGAGATCATTGATGGCGAAAGCAGGGCCAAGCGTGAACCCTGTGCCGGTGGCGCCCGCAAATCCCGTGCGGCCCGTCTCCCTCACCCGTATGTACGACCCTCTGCACGATGCGTCATGGCGCTGGCATCCGCTACGGAAGTGCGCTAGGATGCGGGCGCGAACACGCATCCGCCCAAAAGGGGGCGACGGTCCATGAGGCATCCGGCCAGCACGCATGCGAAGACATGCGGCCAATGCCATAAAGACCAGAGGGGCACAGGGCCATATTGTGCGGCCAACCTCCCCGGCATCTGCAATCCGCACCCTGTTACCCATGCAGGGCGAGTGGAGTTTGTACTTTGCACGGCGTAACGCGACGCGGCAAGAAGGGGCATGGGTGGCTTGGACTATAACAAGAACGCATGATGGCCCACGATACAATTTCGGCATCCGAACTGCAGCGCCTGCTGATCCAGGACGCACCTATCGCTTTCGCGGTGTTCGACCGCGACATCCGCTACCTCATGGCCACACGCCGCTGGCTGGAGTTGCATGAGCTCACCGAACATGAAGTGACCGGCCGCAGCCATCAAGAACTGTTTCCCGCCACGCCCGAACCCTGGAAGCATTTTCCCACCCGCGCGCTGGCGGGCGAATGCATCGCGTTCGAAAACCACGTTGCGGCGCCTGCCGGCGCGCGGTCCGCGCTGCTGCGCTGGAAAATGAAGCCGTGGCATACCTGCACCGGCGCGATAGGCGGCATCATCGTCGCCGCGGAGGATGTCACCCTCGAGAGACATCACGAGCGCATGCTGATGGAGAGCATGCTTCAACTGGACGAGGCGCAGGCGCTCGCCCATGTCGGCTTCTGGCAGGTGGACCTGAGGACGGGCGCGGCCACCTGGTCGGACGAAAGCTTCCGCATCTTCGGCTATGCGCCCGGCAGTTTCCAGCCTACCGTGCAATCGTATTTCGACGCCCTGCCGCCGGACGAGTTGCCGCGCGTCATGTCCACGAGCCGCGAGATCGAGGCCGGAGGATACGGCGAGCTGGAGCACCGCATCGCCCGTCCGGATGGCTCGATCCGCCATGTGCTGGCTTCCATGCGCGGAGAAAACGATGCCGCCGGCAAGCTGGTCCGCATCACCGGCTCGGTGCAGGACATCACCGAGCGCAAGCGCGAACAGCGCCAGATGGAGTTGATGAAGTTTTCGGCGGATCATCTCTCGGACTGCGTGAGCTGGTCCGGCCGCGATGCGCGCCTGCTCTATGTGAACGACGCCTTCTGCCGCTCCCTGGGCTACAGCCGGGAGGAGATGCTGAAGATGCGCATCACCGACTTCGACCCCGACTATCCGCCCGAGCTGTGGCCGCAGCACTGGGAAGACCTCAAGCGCCACGGCTCGCTCACCTTCGAATCGCGCCATGTCGCGAAGGACGGCACCCTCATCCCGGTCGAGGTCAACGTCAATTACATCAAATTCGGCGACGAGGAATACAACTGCGCCTATGTGCGCAACATCGCCCAGCGCAAGCAGGCCGAAGAGCAGCTCAAGCTCGCCGCGCTGGTGTTCGACAACGCCGGCGAGGGCGTGCTCGTCACCGACGAGCATAACCGCATCATCGCCGCCAATCCCGCCTTCACCGAGATCACCGGCTACGCTCTGGATGAGGTCATGGGCAAGAACCCCAAGATCTTCCAGTCCGGGCGGCACGACGATGCGTTCTACCAGGCGATGTGGGCGGGCATCGAAGAGGAAAATTTCTGGCAGGGCGAGATCTGGGACCGCAAGAAGAATGGCGAGCTGCACGCAAAGATGCTCACCATCAGCGCCATCCGCCATCCCGGCGGCATCGCCCATCGCTATGTGGCGCTGTTCGCCGACATCACCGAGCGCAAGCAGTCCGAGGAGGCGATCTGGCGGCACGCCAACTACGACGGCCTCACCGGCCTGCCCAACCGCCAGATGCTGCGCGACCGCCTGGAACTGGAAGCCCGCAAGTCCACGCGCACCGGCAATCCCATGGCGCTCATGCTGATCGACCTCGACCGGTTCAAGGACGTGAACGATTCCCTGGGGCACCACTGGGGCGATACGCTGCTGGTCGACGCCGCGCAGCGCATCAGCAGTTGCGTGCGCGAATCGGATACGGTGGCGCGGCTGGGCGGCGACGAGTTCGTGATCCTGCTGGGTGACCTGGATGAAGCGCTCAGCATAGACCGCGTGGCGGACGACCTGATCGCCCGCCTGTCAGCGCCCTTCCGCCTGGGCGCGGACGAGATCTACATCACGGCCAGCATCGGCATCTCTCTCTATCCCACCGACTCGCCCGACCTCACCGAACTGCTCAAGAACGCGGACCAGGCCATGTATTCGGCCAAGAATGCGGGGCGCAACCGCTACCATTTCTTCACCCCCGACATGCAGGAATCGGCGCAGAGGCGCCTGCGCCTGGCCAGCGACCTCCACACCGCGCTTGCCGCCGATCAGTTCGTGGTCTACTACCAGCCCATCGTCGAGCTGGCCACCGGCGCCATTCGCAAGGCCGAGGCCCTGCTGCGCTGGCGCCATCCGGAAAAGGGGATGATCGACCCCTCCGATTTCGTGCCGATTGCGGAAGACACCGGCCTCATCATTCCCATCGACGACCGCGTGTTCCGCGAGGCGGTGGAACGCACACGGCACTGGCGCGCCGCCTTTCACGAAGCGTTCCAGATCAGCGTCAACGCCTCGCCCCTGCATTTCCACCTCGCCGAGTCCCGCCACTCTTCGTGGCCTGATTTCCTGCGCCAGCAGGGCGTGCCAGGTTCGGCAATCACCATCGAGATCACCGAACGGCTGCTGATGGGCGCGGAGCAGGCCGTGAAAGACCGTCTGCTGGGCTACCACAACCTGGGCGTGGAAATCGCCATTGATGATTTCGGCACCGGCTATTCCTCGCTGGCCTACATCCGCGATTTCGACGTGGACTACCTCAAGATCGACCGTTCCTTCGTCTCCAACATCGTCACCGACAAGGGCAACCAGGCCCTGTGCGAGGCGATGATCGTGATGGCGCACAAGCTGGGGATGCGCGTAGTCGCCGAAGGCGTGGAGAGCGCCGCGCAGCGCGACCTGCTGCGCGAGATCGGCTGCGACTACGCCCAGGGCTACCTGTTTTCCCGGCCCCTGCCCGCACCGCAATTCGAGGAACTGCTACGGCTCTGAGCGGCGCCGTGCATGGATTCAGCAACGCGGGCGGCGTTACGGTGCGGGCGCTGGTGGTCAATACGCCGGACATCGGAGCGGAGTTCTTCCGCGAAACGCGGCACGATCATCAACGCTGGCGGGCCCGCCCGACAAGGCGAAACTCGTGGCGGCGATGCAGAAATTCGGACTCACGCTGGCCGCGCCACGGTTGGAAAATCCGGCGTAATCACATGCAATTACGTGCTACCACGTAATTTATGCCCCTATCTGCTCTGATAGTTGACAAGCCCCAGACCGCGGAGTAGCTTGCTTTTCACGGCTCGGCTTGACGATGGAACCTGCGCGGCTTCGGCTTGCGCCGGTCCGCCAGGCTCGGCCCCGGAAGACCTGGAAATCAACCGGCAAGCCGCCGGCTATCGGCGCACCGTGCCGCCTGCCGTCGGCAGCGTCTGTTGAACACGGGAGCGTTGCAGCAGCGGCATCCCTTAGACCGCACACGTTCCGGCGCCATGCCGCCATGCTTCCTGCACCGCCAGGCGTTTGCCCGTCCAGCGAACGCACATTGCCCAAGGAGGCCCTGAATGTCGAACAGCACAACCGCAAGTGTGGATCTCCCCGGCGCCGGGAAAAAACTGGCGCAGTCGCCGCAGGCCCGCGCCCTGACGGGTCCGGTGCGGCCGCTTGTCTCGGCGCTTTCGGCGATCGCCATTTCCGGCGCGCTGGTCGCCACCATCTTCCTCACCAAGCTCAACATGGAGTGGATCACCTTCCTGGCCGGCATCCTGGTGGCGGCGCTGCTCGCCGAGGCCACCCGCCTTTCGCGCGCGGAATGGGCGCTGATGCGGCGCACGGCACAGCTCGGCGCGACGAGGGACAAACTGGAAAAGGAAACCCGGGCACGCAGGAATGCGGAGGCGCACCTCTCCTCCGCGCAGCCGCGCCTGCACCTGATCGACGACGTGCTGCCGACCATGGTGCTGTTCGCCGACACCGACGGGCGCTGCCGCTACCATAACCACGCCGCCCGCAACGGGCTGCTGCTCCGCCGCGAGCAGATCGATGGCATGCACCTGAACGAGGTGCTCGGCCCCATGGTGTATCAGGAGATTTCCGCCTATGTGCGGCAAGCGCTGGCCGGACAGACCGTAAAATACTACCGTAACCAGAAACTGGGCGAGGGCTCCGTGCGCAAGCTGGGCGTGATGCATGTGCCGCAATATGCGGAAGGCGGCAGGGTCACCGGCTTCTATATGCTGATGGACGACGTGACGGAACACGCGGAGGTGCTGGCGCCGATCCCGGCTGCGGCGCCCGCCGCAGTTGCGGCGCAACCGGGGCAACTCGCCACCCCCGCCGCAGCCCCCGCGCCTGCG
>DATFUZ010000009.1:0-19790 GCA_035260545.1 Gallionellaceae bacterium
AATCAGCTCGTCGCGCGTGTACCCGAGCATATCGCATGCGGCCTGATTTACATCCACATAGTGGCTGCCCTCGTGGTTGGCAACAAAGATCGCTTCCGCCGCCTGCTCCATCAGCTCGCGGTAGTTGCGCTCGCTGCGCCGCAGCAGCTCTTCTGCCCGCTTGCGTTCGGCAATGTCCCGGCCTATGCCCTGCACACCCACCGGAATGCCTTGCCGGTATACCAGCGTACTGACGATCTCGAGCGGGATGCGCCGGCCGTCGCGCGCAGTGATTTCCAGTTCATAGCGCGTGGTTCGCGCCCCGCCGGACACTTTCGCCGCGGTCATTTCCCGCGCCAGGGCCAGTTGCCCGGGCGAGAGAATCTGCGCGATCGACCGCAAGTCGCCGCGCTTGTATCCCATCACCTGGAGCAGCGACTCACTGACGGCCACGAAGTTGCCGCTCAGGTCGGTGCTGTAGGCGAAGTCGCCTGCGCTCTCGAACAGGCCGCGGTATTTTTCCTCACTTTCGAGCAGCGCCTTCTCGTAGTTTCTACGTTCGGTAATGTCGCGGCCCGCACCCCTGACACCGGCGACTTTGCCATTGCGGTAGATCAGCCGGGTGGTCACCTCGACCGGCAGGGTCTTCCCGTCCGATCGGCGCATCTCCGTTTCGTACTGGGTGACGGCCACCTCGCCGCGCCGCTTGAGTTCGAACTTGGCCAGCGAGGTTTGCATGCCGGCTTCGGTGACCACCTTGCTGGCAGGGGCGCCCCGGAGTTCTTCCAGGGTGTAGGCGACCAGGTGCGCCATCGCCGGGGTCACATAGGTGAAGCGGTTCTCCGCATCGAGCGCAAACAGGAAGTAATTGCCGTCGTCGAAAACCCCGCGATACCGCTCCTCGCTTTCGCGCAGTGCTTCCTCGTGTTGCCGCCTTTCGGTGATGTCGCGTGCGATGCCCTGGGAGCCATACAGCTTGCCGTCCCTGAAAATAAGGGCGGAGTTTATCTCGACCGGGATCAGCCGGCCCAGCCGCGTCACCATGTCTGCCTCGTAACGGGTGACGGGCGTGCCGCCCTCTATCTTGAGCGCGATCATTTTGTGCACACGCGCCATGCTTTCGGAAGTGAAGAATCTGTCGATCGGCGCCCCCAGGACTTCCGCCATGCTGTACCCCATGGTCTCGCAGAAGTAGTCGGTGACGGATGTGAGCCGGTTCAGGCTGTCGATGGTGAAGATGAAGTCCTGCGCACTGCTGAAGATGGCGCGATAGCGTTCGTCGTTCTCGCGCACGGCCGCTTCCGCAGCCCGACGGGCGCTGATGTCCACCCCGACGCCGATCAGATAGTACTGGCCGGCAATCGCGGTGCGGCGCGCCGTAAATTGGTAGGGTACGCGGGCGCCGTTCTTGAGGCGGAGCAGCGCCTCCATCTCGGCTGCGCCGGATGCAAAGACCTGGGTGATCGTCCCCTGCACTTCCGGAAAGTCCTCCGGCGTGAAGAAATCCGCCGGCCTGAGGTGCGACATCTCCTCGCGGGAATAGCCGGTGGCGCGCTCCATGTTCCTGTTCCAGCGAACCATGCGTCCCTCGGCATCGAAAACGTAGAACACGCCGGGCAGGCTGTTGATGATGTCGTCGGAGATGCGGCGTGCGTCCCGCAGCGCCTGCTCCATGGCGCGGCGCCGGCTGATGTCGGTATGCGTACCCATCATCCTGCGGTAGCGCCCGTCCGGTCCGCGATCCATCGCCATACCGCGCGCAAGCATCCATTTCCACTTGCCATCCTTGCACAGCACGCGGCGTTCGCTCACGTAGGTCGCAGTGTTGCCCCTCAGATAGTCCAGGAACTCGCGGTGCGCGCGCTCGCGATCTTCCGGGTGTATGCGCTCGATGATCACATCGTGGTCGCGCTCCAGTTCGCCGGGCGCGTAGCCGAGCATTTCCTCGAACTGGGCGGAGTAGGTCATGCGGTTGGTGGTCAGGTCCCAGTCCCACACACCGTCGCCCACCGCCTCCAGGGCCAGCTTCCAGCGCCGCTCGCTTTCCTGGAGCATCGCCTGAAACGCGCGGTTGCGCTGCAACTCGCTATTGACGCCCTCGGCAAAGCGCAGGGCGCGGCTGCGATCGCGCACGAGAAAAGCAGTGAGCGAGGTGAGCACAATGCTCAGCAGGATGGCCGAAAGAGCGGTAAGGCGCGTCTTCGACCGGTCGACTGCCGCATCGAACGCGGGTAGCGAGTGCGCGCTGATCATCAAGGTGCGCCCGCCAACGTCGATCGGCCGCTGCTCCGCGAAGCCGGAAATTGCCGGGTGGCCTCGCACGATTACGTGAACCGTGTCGAGCGGCCCGGATTGCGGCACGTTACGGCCGCTGTCCAGCAGTTCGATCTCCAGGTCGCGCGGATTCCCGGGAAACAGCCCGGACATCAGTTGGCTGATCCGGAACGAGACGGCAATCCAGCCTGCAATGTTCGCCCTGCGCTGGGCCACGGTGGCGTGGGGCGCGCCGGCGCGGTACACCGCCAGCAGCATGATGCGGCCGTCTTGGCCCGTGCGGTCGGCGGAGACGCCCGGATTGTCCGCGATGCCGGGCAGTCCCGTATCCCGCGCCCGTACAAGCGCAAGACGCCGCGCCGCATCTGCGAGGGTGTTCAGCCCGAGCATGCGCATGTTGCCCGGCGTCGGCGGCTCGATGTAGGCCATGGGTGCCAAAGGCTCCGCACCGCCCTGCGGCGGGTAGACACGGTATCCGGGAAATCCTGCGCTGCGCATCACGGCAAGATGCGCACGCAGGTGATCCGCCGGCACCAGGGGGGCGTAACTGACGGCCTCGACGGCCGGCAAGACGCGTGCGACCTCCAGGGAGCGAATGTAGGTGGAAAAGGCACGATGATCCGGGCTGTGGCCGCTGGACAGGAATCCGCGCACGCCATAGAGCAGTTGCTCGTATTCGCCCATGCGCTGCTTGATCTGTGCCGCAGCCTCGCGCACCCGCAGGTCGAATTCCACCTTGCGTTCCCGCCACGCGTTCTGCTCGGCATTGCGCCAGAGCTGCCAGCTTCCAGCCAGTGTGGCGGCCAACACCACCCACGGAAGGTGGCGCAGCCAGTGCTGGCGCTTCCGCAGGTTGTCGAAGCGCCCGGTGCTCGAACGCTTGTCAGCAGGCGTGCTCATTCACAGGCCCGATTTGCCCGCCCATGCAGCAGGGATCGGCATGCAGGCCGACGAGCGGGATTTTCGCAGACGCGCCATAATGTCTTCTTGTGCAATTGCATGCGCCGGGAATGGCTCGCGGCGCCCCATAGTATTTTCCAACTTAGCCGTTTTTAAGACCCGTGACAAGACCTTGCTGACGCCGTATGTTCAACGTGATCCTGCTCCGACCGGAGATTCCGCCCAATACCGGCAACATCATCCGCCTGTGTGCAAACACCGGTTCCCGCCTGCACCTCATCCGCCCGCTGGGATTCGAGCTGGATGACCGCCACTTGCGGCGCGCGGGACTGGATTACCACGAATACGCGACGGTGCGCGTGCACGAAAGTCTGGCGGATTGCCTTGCGGAACTCGCCGGGTCGCCTGTCTACGCGTTCACCACCAAGGGGGCACAGCCCTGTCATGAGGTGCGTTTTCAGCCCGGGGACAGCTTCCTGTTCGGCCCTGAAAGCTGCGGCCTGCCCGAGTCCCTGCTGCGCGACTTCCCGCGCGATCGCCGCCTGCGCCTGCCCATGCTGCCGCACAGCCGCAGCCTGAATCTGTCGAACAGCGTGGCGGTCGCCGTGTTCGAGGCTTGGCGCCAATGCGGTTTCGGGATGGCAAAAATGCGCAACGACGCGCTGGAGGATTAGTCCACCAGCCCGCGCAGGAAGGGCTCAGAATTCGGCGTGTGGCGACCGGCCGAGCAGGGTTTCCACGGCTTGCGCCGCCGGCACGCCTTCGTAGAGCACGTCGTGAACGGCGGCACAGATGGGCATTTCGACCTGCAGGCGCTGCGCGAGACGGTGAACTTCACGCACGGTATACACCCCCTCGGCGACGTGGCCCAGTTCCTGCAGGATTTCGGGCAGCGCGTGCTGCTGCGCCAGCAGCATGCCCACCTTGCGGTTGCGCGAGAGATCGCCGGTGCAGGTGAGAATGAGATCGCCCGCCCCGGAAAGTCCGCTCAGCGTCTCGGCACGGCCGCCAAGCTTCAGTCCCAGCCGCGCCATTTCCGCCAGGCCGCGCGTGATCAGGGCGGCGCGCGCATTGTGGCCGAAACCCATGCCATCGGATATTCCCGATGCGATCGCCAGAACGTTCTTGACCGCGCCCCCCACCTCGACGCCGATTATGTCCGTACTGGAATAGACGCGCAGCCGCGCATGATGCAGCGTCAGGGCGACTCGCTGCGCCATTTCCTCATCGGGCGAGGCCAGCGTCAATGCGGTGGGCAGGCCGCGCGCTACTTCCTGCGCAAAGCTCGGCCCCGACAGTACGCCATAGGGAAATACGCCGGGCAGGGTTTCGACCACCACCTGGTGGGGCAGCAGGGCCGAACCCTGCTCGAAACCCTTGCAGGCCCAGATTACCGGAGCGGGCGCTGCAACGCGCGCCGCGACCTGCTGCAGCGTGGCGCGCAGCGCGGAAACGGGGACGACCACGAGCACCAGTTCGACATCGGCGAGCGCGCGGTCGATCTCGTGGGTCAGACGGAGTGCTTCGGGCAGTTCGACGTCGGGAAGGTACTGCTGATTGCGGCGGCTGGCCGCCATTGCGGCCACCTGCGCGGCATTGCGCCCCCAGAGGGTGACGCGGTGGTGGCCGGAAAGGCTGATGGCCAGCGCCGTACCCCAGGCGCCCGCGCCGAGGACGCTGATATTCATGCCGGCAAGCGCGCTTCCGGCGCGCGATGGGGCCGCCGCGAGGGCGCCCCGTGCCACATCGACCGCTTCATTTCAATCCCCCCAGACGGCATTGGCGCGTACATAGCCCGATGCGCCATTCAGGGCACGCACCGCCAGCCAGCCGGCGCCAGTGTCGCGCTGCAGTTCCAGTGCCACCTGCCGGCGGACCTGGAACACGACGGGTGCGTCATGGGTCGGCCGCTGGCGCACCTGCGCCAGGGCGTCGGTAACCACCACATAACGCTGGCTGCCGAGGTCGCTTTGCTGCACCCATGCGAGCGAGCCGTCCTGATTGCGCACCTTCACCCAGCCGCTAAGCCTGACCACGAGCTCCAGGGGGGTGTAGCGGCTGACCACATAAAGCTTCTTGCCCTGCGTGGACGGCGAATCGTAAAGGATGGCGCTGCTGCTCGCGACCGCCCCGTAGTCCAGGGCCGAAGCCGTTCCCGCTCCCGCCAGGAGCACGAACAGGCACGCCTGGAACAGCTTGCGCATGCGGTCAGTGCGCCGCCTGCTGCGCGGAAGCCTCCTGCTGTTTTTCCTGCAGGTACAGCGCGGAAAAATCCAGGGGCGAGAGCAACACGGGCATGAAGCCCGCACGCACCGAGTTGTCGGACACGACCTCGCGCAGGTAGGGATACAGGATATTGGGGCACATGACCCGCAGCGCGGACTCCATTTCGGCATCGGGAATATTGCGCAGACGGAAGACTGCCGCCTGGGTGGCTTCGATCAGGAACACCACCTTTTCCTGGAGCCTCGCGGTAACCACCGCGGTCACCGTGACCTCATGGAGGTCGTCGCCGATCTTGATGTTGTCGTCCTTGATCTGCAGATCGATCCTGGGAGTCTCGCGTTCCAGGTAGATCCCGGGTGCATGCGGGACTTCGACCGACAGGTCTTTCACATACATTTTTTCGAGATTGAAAAACGGTTGTTTGGAGGTATCGGCTTCGCTCATCGGTTTCTTTCCTTCAATTCAGTGACAATTCATTCAGCCAGCAGCCGTTTCAGGTCGCCGGCGCGATCGAGCGCCGCGAGGTCGTCGTAGCCGCCGACATGGCGCTCGCCGATGAAGATCTGCGGCACGGTGCGCCGGCCCGTCTTTTCGGTCATCGCAATGCGCAGTTCCGGCTGCAGGTCGACGCGGATCTTTTCTATCGTGCTTACCCCCCGCGCGGCGAGCAATTGTTCGGCACGCACGCAGTAGGGGCAGACCTGGGTGCAATACATGGTCACCTTGGGCATGCTCATCGCTCCACGGGCAGGCCGGCTTTTTGCCAGGCCATGATCCCGCCGCTCAGATTATACACCTGGGTAAAACCCTCCTTGCCCAGCAGGGAGCAGGCGGTCGCAGACCGGTTGCCGCTCCGGCACACCACGACGATGGGCTTGTCACGGTAGCGCTCGAGCTCGCCGACGCGGTCCCTGAGCTTGCCCAGCGGGATGTGCTTGGCGTTCAGCAGGCGTCCGGTCTTGAACTCGTCTGCCTCGCGCACGTCCAGCACGATGGCGTCCTTGTGGTTGATGAGCTGCAGCGCTGCGGCGGAATCTGCTTCCCGTATGCCGCGCAGGCGGTTGCCGACGAACGACCAGAGCAGCATGATTCCGCTCATGATCGCGATCAGGAACAGCCAGAAGTTGTCATGAATGAACTGCACTGAGATACTCCTCATGTTTTCGAACAGTGAATTCTAACAGAGCATTGAAGCGTGTGGGGTCGCGGACGGCCAGTTCGCGGAGCAGGCGGTCAGCGGACGGATAGTCCCGCGGATAGGCCCAGATGGCGCGTTCCATCTCCGCCTGGGCGGCCGCGAGCCGGCCGTCCTGCGCCAGCAGCAGGGCTTGGCGGTATACCACCGCCGCAACCGGCAGATAGCGTTCCAGCCTGCCGTTGAGCGCCAGCTTGTAATCCAGATTCTTCTCGTCGACCTCGATCATCGTGCTGGTCAGCAGGTCGGTGTACGGCTGGAGCAGCAACTGCCCGTGCAATTGGGCAATACCGCTCCTAAGCCCGGCGTAATAGCCCGCTGCGTTGCCCCCCTCGACCCGCAGAGAGGATACGTCTTCCAGCACCCGGTAACCGCTATACAGTTGCTGCAGGGAGAGAGCGCCAAGCAGCATGGCGAGGACCATGAATAGCCGTCCCACGAAGCCCAGTTCGAGGCGAAAACGTGTCCCGTCCAGCAGGCCCAGCAGGAAGGCGGCAATGCCCAGGAAATAGGTGTACCACAGCGGATATTCCAGCATGCTGTGGATGCCCAGCACGCCGAGGAGGCCGTAGCCCCACCAGTGGTAGACGGTGCGTTCCGCGCGAAACGCCTGGCGCAGCCAGGGCAGCAAGGTGCCGAACAGCACCGCCAGCCCGAGGGCGCCGGCTTCGGCCGCGACCTGCAGCACGAGGTCGTGCGCGTTGTTGTACAGCCCCGGAATGCCGGCGCTCCGCTCGACCGCTGTCAGCTGGTAGTGCTGCCAGGCATATTCGCCGAAGCCTGCACCCAGCAGGGGGTGATGGAGGAAGATGCGCACCGCCTCGGGCAGCAGGCGGAAGTGGATGGCGCCGCTATGGACATCTGCACCGAACATGCGCGCAACGGTGGTGGTGCTGCCGCCTGAGGCGGGCTGCAGCCACGGCAAGGCAACCACCACGTGCATCAGGGCAAAGCCGGCCAGTGCCAGCACGGCGTATATCAACAGCCGCCGCTGCTCCGGGTGCTTGCGCTGCCACAGCCAGGCGAGTACCGGCGGCCACACCAGGTAGGCCCAGAGTTCCCGCGACCCGGTAAGGGGCAGCACGAACAGGATGGGCAGCGCCAGCAAGCCGGCCGCCCATCCGGGCAGGCCGCCGCGCGCATAGAGCAGCCCCAGCGAGATCAGGCCCAGCGTCTCGTAGTCGGCGTAATGGTTGGCCTGGGCGACGTTGCCGAAAACGGCCGCCGACACCTTCATGATGATGTGCTGGCTGAGGGGGGTGTTCCACTGGTAATGCTGATGCACGCCGATGAGCGCGCCCAGTTCCGCCCCGGCCAGCAGGAACGCCGCCAGCACCGTCGCCACGGCCGGCAGGCCCAGCAGCTCGCGCAGGCGCGCACCCAGCATGATGAGCAGCGCGGCCCACATCAGGTAGAGCGCAAACATCAGCATCTGTCCGAAATAGGGCAGCATGCCGAACAGGTACTGGAGCACCGCCAGCAGCATCATGCCGATGGGCAGCAGCACGATGCGCGGAATCTCCGACTGCCGCCAGTAGCGCCCGCCGAGCAGCAGCGTCGCCGCAACCAGGCCCAGCGCGGCCGTGCCCCATTCCTGGTAGAAGGTGGTCCAAGGGTACTGGTGATAGTAGTTCAGGAAGGAATAGACGCACATCACCCCGATCAGCGCCAGGCTGAACCAGGCATAGCGCGCTGCGGCGGGCGGGCTGTTCATCGATTGCGCGGGAATCGGCATGGCGACGGCATCGAACGGGTTGAAAAGGGGCAAGTTTACATGGACTGTAGCGCCGCCCAGAAGCCCTTTTTTAGGAATGCACGAAACCGGGACGCGGCCGTTTACGGCTGCGCCCCGGTTTCGCCCGCGTGCCGCCAGGGCACGCGGCTCAGCGTGCCGGAATCAGCAGCAGCCGCCCTTGACGCCGAACTTGCCGAGTATGGTGTTCAGCGGGCAGAGGCGGGTGAAGCCGCTCTGGAACAGGTTCAGGCCCACAAACGCGGTGAAGAACAGGAAGTACGAATTGACGAACAGGGGGCTGCCTTTCGCGCCCAGCGCCAGGGACGCCATCACGAAAAATCCAGCCACAATCCGCACGATACGCTCTTGAGTCATTGCTACTCTCCTAAATTAAAACAAACAACTGCCGCTTACGGATACTTCTTGTATAACGCGGCATAGTACAACACCGGGATCACCACCAGCGTCAGCAAGGTGGAAACGAAGATGCCGAAAATCAAGGCGATGGCCAGGCCCTGGAAGATAGGGTCGCTGAGGATGAAGAACGCCCCCAGCATCGCAGCCAGCCCGGTCAGCAGGATGGGCTTGGCGCGCGCGCTGGCCGCCGCGATCACCGCATGCTGCAGGTCGATGCCGTCGCGCAATTGCTGGTTGACGAAATCCACCAGCAGGATCGAGTTGCGCACGATGATACCCGCAAGCGCGATCATTCCGATCATCGAGGTCGCCGTGAACTGCGCCCCCAGCAGGGCGTGGCCCGGCATCACGCCGATGACGGTCAGCGGAATCGGCGCCATGATGATGAGCGGCACCAGATAGCTCTTGAACTGCGCCACCACCAGCAGGTAGATCAGCACCAGCCCGACGGCATAGGCCAGGCCCATGTCGCGGAAGGTCTCGTAGGTGACCTTCCACTCGCCATCCCAGCGCACGGAATAACCGGCATAAGGATCGGACGGCTGGCTGAAGAAGTAGGTGCGCAGCGTGCCGCCCTCGGGCAGCTTCATGCCGCTGATCCGCGAATCGATCTTGAACATCCCGTACAGCGGGCTGTCCAGCTTGCCGGCCATGTCGCCAGTGACGTAAACCACGGGCATCAGGTCCTTGTGATAGATCGCCTGGTCGCGCTGACCGGAAACGACCTGCACCAGATCCGACAAGGGAATGAGCGTGCCGTCGCGCGCGCGCACCCGGAGCTTGAGCACGTCGTCGATGCGGCTGCGCTGCGCCACCGGCAGGGAAAGATGCAGCGGCGGCGCATACTTCGCGGTGGCGTCATGCAGCGACGTGACATCCAGACCAGACAGCGCGACCTGTACCGTGTCCACGATGTCGCGCTGGGCAACACCCACCATCGCCGCCTTGCTCTGCAGCACGTGCAAGGTCAGCTTGGGCGCATCCTCGCCCACGGTGTCGTCTATGCCGACGATGTCCGGGGTCTTGGCGAATGCCGTTTTGACCAGGCCGGCCACGCGGCGTGCGCCGTTATAGTCGGGGCCGTAGATCTCCGCGACGATGGGGGACAACACCGGCGGACCGGGCGGCACTTCCACCACCTTGACTTTGGCGCCCCACTTCGCGGCAATCTTCTGCAGCGGCGCCAGCACGCTGTCGGCGATTTCGTGGCTGGTGCGGCTGCGGTCGTGCTTGTCCAGCAGGTTCACCTGCAGGTCGCCCTGCTCGGGCTTGGAACGCAGATAGTACTGGCGCACCAGGCCGTTGAAGTTGATGGGCGAAGCCGTTCCCGCGTACCCCTCGTAGTCGGTCACTTCGGGTACGGTGGAGAGATAAGCACCCATGTCGTGCAGTGCGGCGGCGGTTTCTTCCAGTGCCGTGCCGCTCGGCATGTCCACGATCACCTGGAACTCGGACTTGTTGTCGAACGGCAGCATTTTCAGCACCACCAGCTTGACCAGCACCAGCGAGACGGCCAGCAGCAGGCCCACGCCGATGGCAATCCACAGCTTGCGCCGCATTGGCTTGCCATGCGCGCCGTTGAGGAAGGGCGACAGCCGCGTGCGGAAGAATGTCGCCAGCTTGGTGTCGCGCTCGTCCTTCACGTGCGCGTGATGCGCGGCGGAGAACTTGAGCGCCAGCCACGGCGTGATGACGAAGGCCACGGCCAGCGAGATCAGCATGCCCATGGAGGCGTTGATCGGGATCGGGCTCATGTACGGGCCCATCAGGCCGCTGACGAAGGCCATCGGCAGCAGGGCGGCGATCACGGTCAGGGTGGCCAGGATGGTCGGACTGCCGACCTCATCCACCGCTTCGGGGATGATCTCGGACAACGCCTGATGCTGGGCGAGCTCGCGCCTTCGGTGGATGTTTTCCACCACCACGATGGCGTCGTCCACCAGGATGCCGATGGAGAAAATCAGCGCGAACAGCGACACGCGGTTGAGCGTGAAGCCCCAGGCCCAGGAGGCGAACAGCGTCACCGCCAGGGTGAGCAGCACGGCGGAGCCCACAATGAATGCTTCGCGCCGGCCGAGCGCCAGCCAAACCAGCAGCACCACGGCGGACGTGGCGAAGATCAGCTTGTGGATCAGCTTCATCGCCTTGTCTTCTGCCGTCACGCCATAGTCGCGCGTTACGGTGACATGGACGTCGGCGGGAATTACACTATTCTTCAGCTCATTGATGCGCGCGCTCAGTTCGCGCGTCACATCCACGGCATTGACGCCGGGCTTCTTGCTGATCTCCAGCGTCACCGCGCTGAATTCGCCCTTGGCCTTGATGTCCTTTTCCTTGGCGGCAGGCCCCGTGCCCAGCCACACGTAGCTGGAGGGCTGATCCGTGCCGTCCTGCACCTGGGCCACGTCGCGCAGATAGACCGGCTTGCCGTTGAACACGCCGATCACCAGTTGCGCGACATCGTTGGCATTGGTGAGAAACTGGCCGGTCTGCACCTGGATGACGCGGTTTCCCTGCACCAGGTTGCCGGAATTTGCCGAGACATTGGATGCCTGCAGTGCGCCGGCCACGTCTTCCACGGTGAGCTGGTAGGCATTCAGCGCCTCGGGCACCAGTTGCACGCGCACCATGCGCGGCGTGCCGCCGACGGTGTTCACCTCGCGCGTGCCCGGCACGCGCTTGAGTTCGGCCTCGATGGCATGCGCCACCTGGGTAAGGGCCAGGCCGCTCGCGGCCGGCTTGTCGCGCCACAGGGTGAAAGCCATCACCGGCACATCGTCGATGCCCTTGGCCTTGATGATGGGCTTCATCACGCCCAGCGTCGGCGGCAGCCAGTCGGCGTGTGAGTTGATCACGTCGTAGAGTTTGACCAGGGACGGAATATGCTGCTGGCCCACCTTGAACTGCACGGTAAGGATGGACATCCCGGGCTCGGACACGGAATACACGTGATCAACCCCGGAGATCTGCGACAGCACCTGCTCCGCGGGGGTGGATACGGTGTTGGCCACGTCCTCTGCCGATGCGCCCGGATAGGCGATCATCACATTGGCCATGGTCACGTTGATCTGCGGCTCTTCCTCGCGCGGCGTGACCGCAATGGCGAAGACCGCAAGCAATACCGCCACCAGCGCCAGCAGTGGCGTCATCTGCGAATGCAGGAAGATTCTGGCGATGCGCCCGGAGATACCCATCATTTGTTCTGCTCCGCCTCGACCATGCCGGCCTTCACGGCATCCACGGCCACGGTCTCGCCCGGATTCAGGCCCGCCGCCACCTCGATCTCATTGTGACCGTTGGGCTCGCCCAAGCGCACCTGGCGGAGTTCCAGCCGGCCCTTGTCCCCCACCACATACACGGCCACCACCTCGCCGCGATGCAGCACCGCGCTGGTCGGCACCAGGAGCTTCTTGGTCTTGCCCACAGTAAAGTAAGCACGCACAAACATGCCGGGGTAGACACCTGCTTCGTTTGCAGACAGATTGATGCGCACCTGGGTGCTGTGGGTGCGCGGGTCGGCAATCGGCTGCACCGTGACCGACTTGGCTTCGGTCCAGCGGTCAAGGGAGGGCAGCTCGATGGAAACGTCCGGGTGCTTGCCGATGGCGGCCAGTTTGTACTGGGGGATGCTCACGATCACGCGCATCTGGGTGGGATCAAAGCCGACCATCAGCGGCGTACCCACATTGACCATCTCGCCCACTTCCACCAGGCGCTGGGCAACCAGACCGCTGTAGGGCGCGATCACGTCGGTATAGCCCTTTGCGATGCGGGATTGTCCGGCGCCGGCCTCGCTGGCCGCGGCGCGCGCAAGGGCGACCTGATAATCGGCCTGCGCCTTGTCGAGCGCGGACTGGCTGATGAATTTCTGCGCGAACAGCTGGCGCGAGCGTTCATAGTTGGACTTGGCTTCCTGCAGCGCGGCCTGGGCCTGCATGACCTGCGCCTGGGCGCCGGAAAGCGCCTGGGCGGCTTCGCGCTGGTCGATGCGCACGATCACCTGGCCCTTCTTGACCGTGTCGCCCACATCGAACAGGATCTGTTTTACCCGGCCGCTGATTTGCGCGGATACGGTGGATTGGCGGGTCGCCTCGACCACGCCCTCGACACTGTAGGTGTCGGGAACCTCGCGATATTGCACCTTGACGGTAGCCAGCGCACCCGCAGCCCGGGCCGCGGGCACAGTACCAACCGCTGCCAGCACTGCTGCCAGCATCAAAAACATGCGTATTTTCATAGACCTCACCCATCCACAGAAGTTGATGCATATTAGAATATGCTAATATATGGATTAAGTCAAGTATTACGCCTGTCTAACTTCCGTGGCTCTTAATCCACGCCTTTTCCTGCTCTTGCGCCTGCTGCAACTGGCTGGCCGACATGACGTTCTCCAGCGCCGCTTTCTTGCGTAAGGCCTGCTCGTCCCCCGATTGGGCGCTAAGACCGTACCAGACATGGGCCTGCACGATATCCTTGGGCACGCCCTGGCCGCGCTCATACATGCCGCCCAGGGTGTATTGGGCGCCCTCGCTGCCCTTCTCCGCGGCCGCGCGTTCCAGCTTCAGCGCCTGGGCGTCATCCTGCTTGACGCCGGTGCCGGCCAGGTACATTTCGCCCAGGAAGAACTGGGCGCGGGCATTGCCCCGGTCCGCCAGAAGCTGAAAACCGCGCGCCGCGGTGGCGAAATCCTTGCGGTAATATGCCGCTTCCGCGGCCTTCAGCACAGCCTGCTCCTTGTCCGCCGTGCTATTGCTGCCGCAGCCCGCGACCATGCCGGACAGGACCAACACCATGATTGAGATCGTCAGTTTACGCGCCATTCAGCCATTCCCCATGTTCCATGTTTGACCGTCACTGCGCGATGTACAGGCGGCCCTTGATGCAGCCCCGCTATTCACCCGGCGGCGGCAACTTGCGCGCAGAGCACCAGCACCCAGAATACGCCCAGCCCCTCCACGTCTACCTTCCCGGGCGGAAAATCCTCAGCCCGCAAGCATGGCCAGCCCCCATGCTACGCCGAATCCGGTGACCTCGCTGGTCACGATGCCGAGGCCCCCTTCACAGCGGCTGGCGGACAGATCCATATGCAGCCAGGGGATGTCGTGTTCCAGAAAGCGCCTGAGGAAACGGGTCGCCAGAATGTGGTCGGCGTCTCCGGCCAGGCTGCATTGCTTGATGTCGGCGACTTTGGAATCGAGGTCGGCCTCGTAATCCGCGTCCATCGGGAACGCGCACACCCGCTCGCCGGTTTCGCGCCCGGTCGCCACAGCGCGCTCAACCAGGGCCTCGCGCGTGCCGAATATGCCGGAGTAGCGCGCGCCCAACGCCGTGGCCATGCTGCCGGTAAGCGTGGCGAAATCCATCATCATGTCCGGCTTCGCGCGCGAGGCCAGGGTAAGCGTATCCGCCAGCACCATGCGCCCCTCGGCGTCGGTATGTATGATCTCGATGGTGGTGCCGTTGAGCGCCTTGACCACATCGTTCTGCTTGTAAGCCTTGGGGCTGATGTGGTTCTGCGCCAGGGCCAGCCAGCAGTCGATGTTGACCGGCAGCTTCTGCTCGCTCGCGGCGAGCAGGATGCCGAGCGCGACGGCCGAGCCGTTCATATCCTCATGCATGTTGTGCATGAAGCGCGAAGGCTTGAGATTGTGGCCGCCGGTGTCGAAGCAGATGCCCTTGCCGACCAGGGCTACGGTCTTTTTCGCCTTGGGATGGCGGTAGCTCAGGTGCACGATGGCCGCGTCTTCCGGATCGCTGCCCTGGGCGACGGCGACGAATGCCCCGGCGCCCATCCGGCGCAGCGCCTTCATGTCGAATTCTTCATGCTTCCAGCGATGCTCGCGCGCCAGTCTTTTCGCCCGTGCGCGGTAGGCGGCCGGCGTCAGCTCGTTCGGCGGCAGCGCAGTCAGTTCGCGGCACAGCAAGCTGCCCATGGCCTGCGCCTTGAGTGCATCGAAGCCCTTGCGTTCGGCGACGCCAAACAGGCTGATCTTGCGCAGCGGCCGGCGTTCGTCTGCCTTCTTGTGCAACGGCAACAGCGTGCCGTTCACCCACACGCCATACACCGCCAGCTCGGCGGCGCGGCGGCGCGCCGGCTCGCCGCCCAGCACGATGATGTCCAGAGCGGATGGATATTCCGCCAGCAGCGGCGCGAGCGCCTGACGCACCTGCACCTGCTGCGCGAAGGTATCCGCGGCGGGGTCCAGCATGGCCCAGGAAACGAGCGCACCATCCGGCGCATTTGCGCTCACCGGCGATTTCGCCAGCGCCTCCGGTTTCAGGGCCCGGCGCTTGAGGACGGCGGCCAGCAGCTCCGCGTGCGGCGCATCCCTGGGCACCGTCCTCGCCTTGGGCAGCATGATGAGCACGTGCGCGGCTGCGGGTTTCGCGGGCACGGTTTTGGAGACAACAAGTTGTGCTAGCATTGCATCCTCGAAAAGTGTATCAACGCCTGAATTATACGGCCATTCGGCCCGGGAAATTATGCGCGCCTATCTGGACCTCATGCAACACGTGCTCGATCATGGCACCTCCAAATCCGACCGCACCGGCACCGGCACCCTGAGCGTGTTCGGCTACCAGATGCGCTTCGACCTGGCGCAGGGCTTTCCCCTGGTCACCACCAAGAAGTGCCATCTCAAGTCCATCATCCACGAACTGCTGTGGTTCCTGCAAGGCGACACCAACATCAAATACCTCAGGGACAATGGGGTTTCGATCTGGGACGAGTGGGCCAACGAACAGGGCGAGCTGGGGCCGGTATATGGCAAGCAATGGCGCTCATGGGCCGCGCCGGACGGGCGCAGCATAGACCAGATCCGGATCGCAGTGGACCAGATTCGCAACAACCCGGATTCGCGGCGGATCATCGTTTCTGCGTGGAACGTGGCGGATCTCGAACAGATGGCGCTCGCCCCCTGCCATGCCTTCTTCCAGTTCTACGTGGCGGACGGCAAGCTTTCCTGCCAGCTCTATCAGCGCAGCGCGGACATTTTCCTCGGCGTGCCGTTCAACATCGCCAGCTATGCGCTGCTGACCATGATGATGGCGCAGGTGTGCGGTCTCGAGCCGGGGGACTTCGTGCACACCTTCGGCGATGCACACATCTATTCCAATCACATGAACCAGGTGCGCGAGCAGTTGTCGCGCACGCCGCGCGCGCTGCCGGCCATGCGCATCAATCCTGCCGTCACCGACATTTTCGGATTCAAGTACGAGGATTTCACGCTGGAGGGCTACGACCCGTATCCGGCGATCAAGGCGCCGGTCGCGGTATGACGCGGCCGCCGCTTTCCATCCTCGCCGCGGTCGCCAGCAACGGCACCATAGGCGTGAAGAACACCCTGCCCTGGCGCTGCCCCGGGGACCTCAAGCGCTTCAAGGCCCTCACCATGGGCCATGGCATGATCATGGGGCGCAAGACCTTCGACTCCATCGGCAAGCCGCTGCCCGGACGGACCACGATCGTGGTGACGCGCAACCGCGAACTGAAAATAGCGGGCTGCACGGTGGTGCATTCGCTGCAGGAGGCGATCGCCGCCTGCGCGGGCGACAGCGAAGTTTTCATCGTCGGCGGGGCGGAGTTGTATGCGCAGGCGCTGCCACTGGTAGACACGCTGCACATTACGGAGGTCCACATGGACGTGGACGGCGATGCGCATTTCCCCGCATTCGACACGGCGGAATGGCGCGAAGTCTCACGTGAGCCGCATCACCAGGACGCACCGCAGCCGCTGGACTACGCCTTCGTCACCTATCGCCGCACGCAGGCTGGCCGCTAGGCGTACGGTTGCGCGACGGCGTGCCCGGAAATCAGAATAGCTGGATGAAAGTATGGCGCTTGTAATAGGCCAGCGCCCACGAGGCCACGGTCGCAATCCAGCAGATCACCTTCAGGACCATCGAATGCAGGATCAGCAGGTCCGCCTGAAGAAATATGGTGAACATGGTGATATTGAGCGCAACGATCATATACAC
This sequence comes from Gallionellaceae bacterium, assembly GCA_035260545.1. GTDB lineage: Bacteria > Pseudomonadota > Gammaproteobacteria > Burkholderiales > Gallionellaceae > DATDDB01. Next base: position 16,704 of record DATFUZ010000009.1, read on the forward strand.
AATTATCAGCGGGAATTTCATGCAGCTTCTCTCCTGTCAAATCCTGTAATGCGGCATGCAGCGGCCGTTCAATTCTGGCTCACGCAATCCACGTAGTAGTGTTTTTCGCCGTTTTCATCGGCGACCAGTCCGTGGATGTCGGTCTCGAAGCCGGGAAACTTCGCGTTGAAGTCGCGCGCAAACTTGAGGTAGTCGACAATTGCCCTGTTGAAGCGCTCGCCGGGGATCAGCAGCGGGATGCCCGGCGGATAGGGCGTCAGCAGCACGGCGGTGACGCGGCCTTCCAGTTCATCGATGGGCACGCGGTCGATCTCGTCATGTGCCATGCGCGCAAAGGCCTGCGAAGGCTTCATCGCGGGCTGCATGTCGGACAGATACATCTCGGTGGTCATCTTCGCCACGTTGTGCGCCTTGTACATGTCGTGTATCTGCTGGCACAGGTCGCGCAGGCCGACACGCTCATACTTGGGATGCGCCGCCGAAAACTCCGGCAGGATGCGCCAGATCGGCTGGTTCTTGTCGTAATCGTCCTTGAACTGCTGCAAGGCGGTCAGCAACGTGTTCCAGCGGCCCTTGGTAATGCCGATGGTGAACATGATGAAGAAGGAATACAGGCCGCACTTTTCCACGATCACGCCATGCTCGGCGAGATACTTGGTGACCATCGCGGCGGGAATGCCGGTCTGGTCGAAGTTGCCGTTCAGGTTGAGCCCGGGGGTAATGACGGTGGCCTTGATCGGATCCAGCATGTTGAAGCCTGAGGCCAGCTTGCCGAAGCCATGCCACTTGTCTGTGGTCTTCAGCATCCAGTCGTCGCGCGAGCCTATGCCCTCGTCGGCGATGTTCTCCGGGCCCCACACCTTGAACCACCAGTCCTTGCCGAATTCCTCCTCCACCTTGCGCATGGCGCGGCGGAAGTCCAGCGCCTCGGCGATGCTTTCCTCGACCAGCGCGGTGCCGCCCGGCGGCTCCATCATGGCCGCCGCCACGTCGCACGAGGCGATGATGGCGTATTGCGGGCTGGTGGACGTGTGCATCAGGTAGGCTTCGTTGAACATGTGGCTGTTCAGCTTGCGCGATTCGGGCTCGCGCACGAGAATCTGCGACGCCTGCGACAGGCCCGCCAGCAGCTTGTGCGTGGACTGGGTGGAGAAGATCATCGACTCCTTGGCGCGCGGGCGGTTGCGACCGATGGCGTGCATGTCCTTGTAGAAGGGGTGGAACGCCGCGTGCGGCAGCCAGTCCTCGTCGAAATGCAGCGCGTCGATCTTGCCGTCCAGAATCTGCTTGAGGGTTTCCACGTTGTACACCACGCCGTCGTAGGTGCTCTGCGTGATGGTGAGGATGCGCGGCTTCTTGGTCTTGTCCTTGATGAACGGGTTGGCGTCTATCTTCTTCTGGATGCTCGCCATCTCGAATTCCGATTTCGGAATGGGCCCGATGATGCCGTAATGGTTGCGCGTGGGCGTGAGAAACACCGGCACCGCACCGGTCATCATGATCGAATGCAGGATGGACTTGTGGCAGTTGCGGTCCACCACCACGATATCGTCCGGCGCCACGGTGGAGTGCCACACCACCTTGTTCGAGGTGGACGTGCCGTTGGTGACGAAGAACAGGTGATCCGCGTTGAAGATGCGCGCCGCGTTGCGCTCGGAAGCCGCGACGGGCCCGGTGTGATCCAGCAGCTGCCCCAACTCGTCCACGGCGTTGCACACGTCGGCGCGCAGCATGTTCTCGCCGAAGAACTGGTGGAACATCTGTCCCACGGGGGATTTCAGGAAGGCCACGCCGCCCGAATGCCCAGGACAGTGCCAGGAATAGGAGCCGTCCTGCGCATAGTGCAGCAGGGCGCGGAAGAACGGCGGGGCGAGCGAATCCAGATAGGAGCGCGCCTCGCGGATGATGTGGCGCGCGACGAACTCGGGCGTGTCCTCGTGCATGTGGATGAAGCCATGCAGCTCGCGCAGGATGTCGTTCGGAATGTGGCGCGAGGTGCGCGTCTCGCCGTACAGATAGATGGGAATGTCCGCATTGCGGAAGCGTATCTCCTCCACGAAGGCGCGCAGATTCCTCAGCGCAGCCTCCGTCTCCTCGGGGCTGCCGCCGCCGAATTCCTCGTCGTCTATCGACAGCAGGAAGGCCGACGCCCGGCTCTGCTGCTGCGCGAAGGAACTCAGGTCGCCATAGCTGGTGACGCCCAGCACCTGCATGCCCTCCTGCTCGATGGCCTCCGCCAGCGCGCGTATGCCGAGGCCGCTGGCATTCTCCGAACGGAAGTCTTCATCGATGATGATGATTGGGAAGCGGAATTTCATGCAGGTCTCCTTGATGGAGTGGGTCTAACAGGCGCGGATTGTCGCAGATTTAGGGAAAAGCGTGGGAAGTTTTGGGGTCTTTCCAGGCGATGCCGGTGACGGGGCGCGGAGCAGCGCCATCAGATCTTGGGCAAGGTCACGCCGACCTGCCCCTGATACTTGCCGCCGCGATCCTTGTAGGAGGTGTCGCACACCTCGTCGCTCTCGAAGAACAGCACCTGCGCCACGCCTTCGTTGGCGTAGATTTTCGCCGGCAGCGGCGTGGTGTTGGAAAACTCCAGCGTCACGTAGCCTTCCCATTCCGGTTCGAATGGCGTGACATTGACGATGATGCCGCAACGGGCATAGGTGGATTTTCCGAGGCAGATGGTCAGCACGCTGCGCGGGATGCGGAAATATTCGACGGTGCGAGCCAGCGCGAACGAATTGGGCGGGATGATGCAGTAATCGGCATTCACCTCGACGAAGGAACTCGGATCGAAATTCTTCGGGTCGACGATGGTGCTGTTGATGTTGGTGAACAGCTTGAATTCGTCGGAGCAGCGGATGTCGTAGCCGTAGCTCGACGTGCCATAGGACACGATGCGCCGCCCGTCCACTTCCTTAACCTGGTCCGGCTCGAACGGCTCGATCATGTTGTGCTGCTCCGCCATGCGGCGTATCCATTTGTCTGACTTGATGCTCATTGCACTTCCTTGGGGATTTCGTTCGGGCGCAATTTTACCCAATTCCGCGATAGCGCGTGGGGTTTGCTACAATCGCGCCTTAG
>DATFUZ010000010.1:0-12070 GCA_035260545.1 Gallionellaceae bacterium
CCCCCCCCCCCCAGAGAAACCGACGTTGCCGCCCTGGACAGTTCCAACGGCGTATACAAGCAGTTACGTATACGCCGAATACACTATTCCAAGACTCGATCGCCTAGTCGCCATTGCGGGGCCAGTGTCGCCCCCTCTCACTGCCCCAGCATGCCCGCCGACCAATAATCCACAGCGCTATCCACAGGCGAGCCCTCCTCGCCAACAGGATAGTCCTTCGGGAGCGATGTTCGCCATGGACAAAAAAGCCGCGGGCAGCGGGGTGGGACTAGAGGACTGCGGGACGAGAGGAAGCCGATGGTGGCCCGCTGCGCCCGCGCCAACTCCTTCCACCCTCCATGTTTCACGTGAAACACCTGCTTAACCAACCACGGGCCCACCTTCCAGACCCGGCTAACTCGATACCTTACGGTTACGCGGCTCGAAATTATGCTCGAACACCGGCATGCTGATACGATCGGCCGCCATATGGCGGATATGCCTTCGGTTGGCGATATCGTAGCCATTGAGGCAGTGCAGCGGCCGCAGATTGTCCGGGGTGTCCGGGCCGCCACCGGACACGTTCACGATCTTCCAGCCGAACTCTGAATCCGTCCGCCCGTATTCCTCGCGCCGTATCCACGCACCGCACTCGTCCTCGCGCCATGTCCCGCTGTCTATTTCGGCGTAAGCGCGTGCCTTTTCCCAAACCTGCTGAACTAAAGTCTCGCTGTATGACATGTCGCTCCCCTTCTCAAGGTCGCCGCTTAGGCGAATTTCCGTGGAGATACCCAGGACGCTTCATCCCCGCAAATCGCGGACAAACCTATCTTACACCTTTTGCCTGCCGCCGCCTCCCACCGCGCCCGGTGCCATCCCGGACCGGCAACAGGCATTGGCCGCACCGCGCCCCTGACTTATAATCGCGCTCTACATACAAAACACCAACACCGAGGAGAGCGCATGACCGCAATCCAGTTTCTCGGAGCCACGGGCACCGTCACCGGATCCAAATATCTTGTGGAACACGCCGGCCTGCGTATTCTGGTGGATTGTGGCCTGTTTCAGGGCTACAAACCACTGCGCCTCCGTAACTGGGCACCCCTCCCTGTGGACCCTGCACGCATAGACCATGTCGTACTCACCCATGCCCACCTCGACCATACCGGCTACCTGCCGCTACTGGCAAAGAACGGCTTTAGGGGCAGCGTCCATTGCAGCGAAGCCACCCGGGAACTATGCGAAATCCTGCTGCCGGATTCCGGCCACCTGCAGGAGGAAGAAGCGCTGTATGCGAACAAGCGCGGCTACTCCAGGCACAGCCCAGCGCTGCCGCTCTATACCCGCGAGGACGGCGAGCGTTGCCTCGCGCAATTGCGCCCTATGGATTACGACCGCGAACTGGACTTGGGCCAGGGCCTGAAGCTGCGCCTGCTGCCCTCCGGCCATATCCTCGGATCGGCCTTCGTCTCCCTCAAGTCCGAGCACCTATCCGTCCTGTTTTCCGGCGACCTCGGCCGCCCCCATGATCTGGTGATGTCCCCACCCACGCGCATCGACGCCGCCGACTACCTCATCGTCGAATCCACCTATGGCAACCGCCGCCACGACCCCAGCCACCCGCTGGACCTGCTCACCAGCGTCATCAACAAGACCGCCAAACGCCATGGCGTCGTGCTCATTCCTACCTTCGCCATCGGCCGCGCCCAAACGCTGCTCTATGCAATCACCCTGCTCAAGCAGCGCGGCGCCATTCCCGACCTGCCGGTCTATCTCAACAGCCCAATGGCAGTGGACGCGACCCGCATCTTTCTCGCCCACCCCGGCGAGCACCGCCTGAATACCGCCGAGTGCGAAGCACTGGCGGGGAGCGCCCACATCGTCAACAGCGTGGAAGAATCGAAGCGGCTCAACGAAAAACAAGGGCCCATGATCATCCTCGCCGCGAGCGGCATGGCGACCGGCGGGCGAGTGGTGCACCATCTCAAGGCATTTGCCCCCGATGCGCGCAACAGCATCCTGTTTGCCGGCTTTCAGGCCGGCGGCACGCGCGGCGCCAGCATCGTGCAGGGTGCGGAAACGATCAAGATCCATGGCGAATATGTGCCCGTGCGCGCGGAGGTTCACCAGATGGAAAATCTTTCCGCCCATGCCGACGCGGATGAAATCATGGACTGGTTGCATGGTTTCAAGGCGCCGCCCCGTCGCACCTTCATCACCCATGGCGAACCGGATGCCGCCGACGCACTCAGAAAGCGAATCGAGGAAGAACTGAAGTGGAACTGCGATATTCCGCAATATCTGCAGCGCGATGTGTTGACCGCGTAGCCCGAGCCCCTGCTTTGCGACCCCGACTGCCTTAACGAATATTGCTTATTGACATTCGGCGCCAGGAGGTAGATAGTCGACTCAACTGATCATCCATTCAGTAAGCCCCCGCAAGGGGGCTCAACCCGGCGGACGAAAGCACTACAAGTCGCCTGTTCTAACAGTGGAGAGGATGAGCCAGCAAGCGAATCAATTTTGCGCATTGCCTGCGTGTCGAATTCCCATCCTCCCCAGTTGCTTCCTCGCCGCCACTTGATTAACGGAGGCCAAAATGCAACTCAATATGATACCTGCCTTTCACGGCAACACGATCCTGATCACGGCCATCCTCATCTTCTTTGGCATGATTCTCCCTGCTTTGATCATGTGGTTTGACGAGGCGATGTACGTTGATAAAGTCGAAAAGGAACAAAAGGATCATACTTCGCACCAGCCCACTCTGTAAGGCGTGCGGTTCTTCCCGGGCCGGACAGTTCCGACCCGCGAATCCTGATCGCCCCCAAGGGGCGATCTTCTTTCCCAGTGTCCCTCTGGTCTGGCGCGCAGACGCAGCCGTCGGCCCCAAGACCGCGTTGCCGCCGCGGAATGACCCAATCTTGACTTGTCCACTCGGATATGATCTAATGGCAGCGACATTTCGATCCCTACCGGCTTCACGCCACGAGGCGAAATGCCCACCCCGAACGGCGCAAGCTGTTCCGTTGTTTCACTACTAGAGGAGGGCGCTATCATGTCTCTCAAACCTGGTGAACCCCTTAGCCATGACGACATCGTCTTCGCCGAAGAACTCGGCGTATCCGCTATCTTCGCGGCTGCCGTAACGCTCATTGCAATGGCGCTGGGAAGCTAACGGGCCGTCATCCAGCCGCAACCGTGTCACGGTTGCGATTATTAAGAAACAGCAATAAAGGCGGCACAGGCCGCCTTTATTCTTGCCCGCCCTCCCCGCGCTGCACCGCCGCCTGCGCTTGCCTCTCCTGGAGGCGCTTGCGGAACAGCGCAGGGAAATCGCGCATGCGTCGATTCATGGCAACGAACTGCTTTTGGTTCGCATGCACAATGGTCTGGAAGGCTTGCCAGTCCGCCTCCGTAAACTGGTCACGCGTAAGCGGCAGCGGCGGCAGCCCGCTAAAGCTGCGCGGAATGTTCCCCAACACCCGCTGCCCCACTGCGGTGCCGGCCACCAGCTGCTGCAACTGCAAATCCTCGAGCGTCAGCGCATCGGCGAAGCTTTCGTATATCAGCGCCTTCGCCGCCGCGAACTGCGCCTCGCTCAACGTCCCTTGGGCCCGCCCGTTCCTTTTGCGCGCCGCCTCATATTCCGCTTTCGCATCTGCGTAGCTGATCTTTGCGAACACCGGTCCATAGATCGCCTTCGCCAGCGCCAGCTTCTGGGCCCATACTGCACCAGCCTTGCCCTCGCCTGCGCCAACGCCGGACACCGGCGCCTCGCCGGCCCAAGCGCCAGATCCCGCTAGCGCCCACAACACGAGCGCGCCCCACCACCATTTCATTATTGAACTCTCCGGAAGACGATACATGCAGCGCACATCATACCGCGCACGCGCCTCCCCGTATGCCAGGCCGCCGGCACGTGCTTGCCGCCGGACTCCCGCGGCAAGCTACAACTCCATCCGGAATCAGTGCAGGAACGACCTGCCGCCTTCTGCCACATTCTTGGGATCGTACTCGGCAATACGGTCCACAACCGGATGCTCGCAGTAGTTCCCGTAGGGGGTAGCCCAAAGGCAGGCTGGATCGTGCACCATGCACACCGCATTGCACGAATCAACCCGGTATACGCGACAGGCCGGTCGCGCGGACGGCGTCGCAGCATCAGGAACGGCATGGATCTTGATCATGACCACCTCCCTTCGACTCTGGGCGTCTCCCTCGATAGGCCGGGCACGCACCAGCTTGGTCGATATGCGGCGGCAGATTGCACCCGCCAACATGGGTCACTCTACGGAGCGCGCCTCAGAAAGTAAATAGGCCAATGTATATAGGCATCACGGCCTACTGCACGCCATGCGGCGGCGGCTTAACGCGGGCGATCGAAACCGGTACGCAAAAACACTGGCATCGCCGTACCGTCACGTCACGTCCGCGCCGCACCTACCTGAACTTCAGCACAAGAAACACACTGGTACCCTTCCGGTCGATCAACAGCAGTACCTGGTCCTTTTGCGCATTGAGTATCTTCTGCAGTTGAGCGACCGTGCTTACGGGCTGCTGGTCAGCCTCCACCACGAGGTCGCCCGCCTGCAAACCATAGTTTGCCCCGGGGCTGCCCGGCGCCACGCCGGTAATCACTACCCCCCGCCGCGCCTCGATTCCGTATCGTCGCGCCAGTTGGGCGTTAAGCGTTTCCACGCTCAGCCCCAGCTTCCCTACCTCGCCCACGCCAGCGCCGGGACCAGCCTCTGCGAAGCTTGCCGCCGACAGCTTGCCTATGGTCACCGTAAGCGTCTTCGAGGCGCCTTTGCGGACCACCCCGACCTGGACTCGCGCGCCCGGTGCACTGGTCGCCACGAGGTTGCGCAACTGCCCGGTACTTTCGATTGTCGTCCCGTCATAGCTCACGATCACATCCCCGGGCATGATTCCAGCCTTCTCCGCAGGAGACCCCTTGCGCACCTCCGCAACCAGGGCGCCGCGGGGCGGCACGTGGAATTCTTCGGCCAGTTCAGGCGTCACCTTCTGAATCACCACGCCCAGCACGCCGCGCTGAATATGCTCCCCCTTGAGCAACGAAGGCAGCATCGCCTTGATCATGTTCGAAGGGATGGCAAAGCCCACCCCGCCGAACTGCCCCACCTGGGTTTCGATTGCGCTGTTCATGCCCACTACCTCGCCGCGCATGTTGATCAACGGCCCGCCCGAGTTGCCGGGATTGATAGGGGCATCGGTCTGCAGGAAATCCTCATAGTCCGCGATGCCGACATTGGAGCGCCCCTTGGCGCTGACAATCCCCGACGTGACCGTCTGGGTCAGGCCGAACGGCGACCCGATCGCCATCACCAGCGAGCCCACCTGCAGGGCATCCGAATCGCCGAGCGTCACCGTCGGCAAGTTGGACGGCACCGACCCCCTGAGTTCGAGCACGGCCACATCCGTCTTCGGATCGGCGCCCAGAATCTTCGCATCGAACGACTGCTTGTTCACCAGTTGCACCTTGATTGAATCCTCGCCGGCCACTACGTGGTAGTTGGTCAGGATGTGGCCCTGCTCATCGAGGATCATCCCGGTGCCCTCGCTCTGCTGCGGCATACTGTATTCGCGCTGCGGTCCAGGCTGGAACTGACCGCCGAAGAATTGCCGGAAGAAATCGTCGCCGAACGGCGACCCCATATCGGGATGATGGAAACGCACCGTCTTTTCCGAATACACGCTGACCACCGCCGGCGCAACATGCGCCGCAATGGCCGCAAACGACTGACTGAGCTTTTCCGCAGGCGCCGTAACCTCGGCCGAAAGCGGCTCCGACGGCTTCAGCTCGCGCCCCGATTTCGCCCCCAGCGACACGAACAGCCCGACGGCGACAAACAGACCCAAGCCCAAGGCGATGCCCGCCGCCTGCACCTTGCTGGATACCCTCATCATCTAGCCTCCTTGGCGTATGCCCGCGGGTGGCATGCCCACACCACGCGCAGAGCGTGAACGTTGGACAGGTGAACAGGACTGGCCACCGGCACGCGCCACCTTCCCTTACTCGCGCCCCGTGCCGGCACCCTTAACCGTATCAGATTGCCGCCCGCCTTCAAATACAGGAAAACCACTAGTCTTGTACCCGCTTCCGCCAGGCGGCGGCGGCGCGCCATTTCACCAACCCCAGCGCTTGTGGTACCTTGTCGTCGACCACGTCCACCACCACCGCGGCCATGGGCAAGAAAAAGGGATCGACCTCGCACGACACGCCGGCACGCCGTACCCCGGTGCGCCACCCCTATGCCGAGCTCCTGCGCGACCTCGAAGCGCTGCAGACCGAATTAAGGGAGTTCGAAACACGCTCCGCCGCCGCCCTGCAAGCCGTGCATCCCCAGCACCGGACGGGCGCCATGAATATGGCGCACTACCTCGGCCTGCGCCAGCGCGACATGCGCCCCCTGCAGAAACGTCTGGCCGCCGCGGGACTCTCTTCCCTCGGGCGTATGGAATCCAATGTCCTCGCCAACATCAACGCCATCGTCGACCTGCTGCGTTGCGCACTCGGCCAAAGCGAGCCGGGCGAACTCCCCGCCGCCACCCCCGCCCCCGACCCCAACCCGCTGGAAGCCAATACCAATGCGCTCTTCGGCAAGCAACCCCTCAACCGGCGCTCACGCATCATGGTGACCTTGCCGGCGGAGGCAGCGGACGACTATGCCCTGATCAAGAACCTGCTGGATGCCGGCATGGACTGCGCCCGCATCAACTGCGCGCATGATGGCGCAGAAGTCTGGGCGCGCATGATCGCCCAAATCAAGCACGCGCGGCGCGAAACGGGCCGCCGCTGCCGCATCCTGATGGACCTCGGCGGGCCCAAGCTGCGCACCGGCGAGATCGCGCCCGGCCCCGCGGTATTGAAGTGGCGGCCGCACCGCGACACCTACGGCAATGTGCTCGAGCCCGCGCGCATCTGGATTTATCCCGACGGCGACGGTCCCGCGGCCCCCGCGCCGGCAGACGCCTGCCTGCCGGTACAGGCAGAATGGCTGGCATCGGCGCGAGCGGACGACGTCATCGAATTCATCGACACCCGCGGGGCCACCCGCAAGCTCCGCATCGTGGGCAAGGCGGGCAACTGCTTCTGGGGCGAAGCGGACCAGACCGCCTATCTCGCGCCCGGAGTGAAACTCACGCTGCTGCGCCCTGGCGCCCACCGCCACAAGCGCCAAATCGTAGCCACGGGCATTGCGGGCACCGTGCCGCCGCTGCCCGGCGCAATCCGCCTCCACCGCGGCGACCATCTAACCCTCACGCGCGATCAGTCCCCCGGGCAGTCTGCGCAATACGACAAGAAAGGCAGGCTCCTCAACACCGCCACCATAGCCTGCTCTCTGCCGGAAGTCTTTACCTGCGCGAAGCCAGGCGAGCGTATCCTTATCGACGACGGCCGCATAGGCGGCGTGATCCGCGGCGTCGGCAAGAACAAGATCCTCGTGGAGATTACCAAGGCGCGCGAAGAGGGGGAAAAGCTGCTGTCCTGCAAGGGCATCAATCTTCCGGACACCCACCTCGAAGTCAAGGCCATCACTCCTCAGGACCTCGAAGACCTCCAATTCATCGTCCAGCACGCGGACATCGCGGGCCTGTCCTTCGCCCGCACGGCGGAAGACGTCGCCACCCTGCAAAGACACCTCAGGCGCCTGAACACCCCGGAATTCGGCATCGTGCTAAAGGTCGAAACGCGCGCTGGCTTCGAAAACCTGCCCCAGATGCTGTTTACCCTCATGCATTCGCCCAACGTAGGCGTGATGATCGCGCGCGGCGATCTGGCAGTGGAATCGGGCTACGAGCGCCTAGCGGAACTGCAGGAAGAAATCCTCTGGATCACCGAGGCCGCTCATCTCCCCGCGATCTGGGCCACCCAGGTGCTGGAGGGCCTTTCCAAAAGGGGCAAACCCAGTCGCGCCGAAATCACCGACGCCGCCATGGGCGTGCGCGCCGAATGCGTCATGCTCAACAAGGGCCCACACATCCTTGACGCCATGGCCACCCTGAACGACCTGCTGCACCGCATGCAGTCGCACCAACTGAAGAAGAGCGCCCTCCTGCGCCGCCTGCACTGGCAGCCCCTGTTCCGGGTGCAGCCCGGTCAACAGGGCCACTAGGCCGCTCCTCGAGCGCTATTTGCCGATACAGAAACTGCTGAAGATCCTGCCCAGCAAATCGTCCGGCGTGAATTCCCCGGTGATGGAATTAAGCGCCTCCTGCGCCAGCCGCAGCTCCTCCGCGAACACCTCCATCTGCGCCATCACCCCGGCCGCTTGCTGCACATGACGTTGCGCGGCGAGCAGCGCCTGCAGGTGGCGCTCCCGCGCCATGAACACCCCGGCCTCCTGCTGCCACCCGAAGACCGCCAACAGCGTGTTGCGCAGCAACTCCACCCCCGCCCCGGTCCGCGCCGACAGAAAAACGTTGTAACCGTGGCTCGCGTCCTCGACATGCGGCGGCTCACCTGTCAGGTCTATCTTGTTGAACACGCGCACGCAGGGCACGCCCGCAGGCAGCACCTCCAGTATCTTCTGCACTTCCGGCCCCAGGCCCCCTTGCGCCTTGACGGCAGCCGCGTCCGCCACCAGCAGCACCACGTCCGCCTTCTGCACTGCCCCGTGGGTGCGCGCAATCCCCATCAGCTCCACCCTGTCCTGCGCCTCCCGCAGCCCCGCGGTGTCCACGATGTGCAGCGGCACGCCCCTGATCTGGATTGTCTGGCGAATCACGTCGCGCGTAGTGCCGGGAATTTCGCTCACCAGCGCCACTTCCTCGCCGCTTAGCTGGTTCAGCAGGCTGGACTTACCCACGTTGGGCTGGCCCACCAGCACGATATGCGCGCCCTCGCGCAACAGCGCACCCTGGCCCGCTACCCGCAGCGTCTCCTCCAGATCGGCTTCCAGCGCCGCCATGTCAGCGCGACGCATCTCATGGGTATGCGCATCTATCTCCTCCTCGGGGAAGTCCAGCATCGCTTCGGTCAGCATGCGCAGGCGGATGAGCCTTTCCACCAGCCCGTGCACCACCCGCGAAAACTCGCCCTCCAGCGAGCGCATGGCGGACTTCGCCGCCTGCCGCGTGGTGGCATCTATGAGGTCGGCCACGCTTTCCGCCTGCGCGAGGTCCAGCTTGTCGTTGAGGAAGGCGCGTTGCGTGAATTCACCCGGCTGCGCGGGCACCGCGCCCAGCTCCAGGCAGCGCGCCAGCACCAGTTGCGTGACCGCAATGCCCCCGTGGCCCTGCAATTCAAGTACGTCTTCCCCGGTGTAGGAATGCGGTGCGGGAAAGTACAGCGCAATCCCGCTGTCTATCGCCTGCCCCTCCGCATCGAGAAAACTGGCCAGCGTGGCCACGCGCGGCGGTGGCGCCTTGCCCAAAATGGAAAGGGCAAGACCCCTGAGGTCTTGCCCTGACACGCGTACGATTCCGATACCGCCGCGGCCTGGCGCCGTAGCTACCGCAGCAATGGTATGGGTGAGCGGTTTCGCAGCCACACGCGCCGGCTTACGCCTTAACCTTCTCCAGGCTGCGCGTGATCACCCACTGCTGCACGATGGAAAGACTGCTGTTCACCACCGAATATAGCACCAGACCGGCCGGGAAGAAGAAGAACATCACGCCAAAGGCAATCGGCATGGTCTTCATGATTTTGGCCTGCATGGGATCCGCAGGCGCCGGGTTCAGCCGCGTCTGCAACAGCATGGTGGCCGCCATCAGCGCCGGCAGCACATACCACGGATCAGGCGAACTCAAGTCCGTGATCCAGCCAACGAATGGCGCATGGCGCAACTCCACGCTTGCGAGAATCGCATCGTACAGCGACAGGAACAGCGGCATCTGGATCAGCAGCGGCAAACACCCGCCCACCGGATTGATCTTCTCCGTTTTGTACAACTCCATCATCGCCTTGTGCTGGCGCTCGCGATCGTCCGCGTATTGCTCCTTGATGCGCTGCAGCTTGGGCGCCACCACGCGCATCTTCGCCATCGAACGGAAGCCTGCCGCCGAAACCGGGAACAGCAGCAGCTTCAACATCAGCGTAAGCAAAATGATCGCCAGGCCCCAGTTCCCCACCCAGCCGTGCAGCTTCTCCATCACCCAGAACATCGGCTTGGAGATGGGAGTCATCAGCCCGTAGTCCACGGACAGCCCCAGTCCCGGCGTAATCTTGTCCAGCGCAGTCACCGCAGGACCGGCATAGAACTGCATCGCGGTCGTCGCCGTCTTCCCCGGCTCGACCACGGGCAGGTGCACGCGCACCCCTACCGAATATTCCTTGTGATCCAGCGCTTGGGTAAAGTTCTGCCGTTCCTCGCCTGCCTTGGGCACCCAGGCGGCCACAAAATAATGCTGAAGGATACCTACCCAACCGTCCTTCGCGTTCTGCACGAAATCGTGTTTGCCCTTCTCCACGTCGCTGAAGCTCACCTTCTGCAACTTCTCCTCGGCGCTGTATACAGCCGGTCCCGTGTACACGGGCAGGAAGCGTGCTTCGCCCTCCGGCTTGAAGTCCGCGCGCTTCAGGCGGAAGTAGGCATCACCGCTGATCGGCGCTTGCGTCGTGTTGTCTATCGTGTAATCCACATCGATCAGGTAGCTGCCACGATGGAAGGTGTAGGTCTTGGTCACCTTCACCCCGTCGGCGGTGGTGGTTTCCAGGTTCACCTGCACGGTATCCTTGCCCTCGGCAAGCTGCGCGCCGTCAACCGACGACGTGTACGCCGCATAGTGGTTCGGCAGCCCGTTGCCGAGCAGTCCGGATTGCGCCATGTAGACGCGATCGCGCTGCCGCTCCAGCAGGGCAAAATGCGAGCCCTTTTCCACCCCTTGCTGCGTCAGCAATTCCAGCCCCTGCAGGTTGCCGCCCAGCGTGTTGATCTCGGCGCGCACCACGTCGGTGGTCACCACGATCAGCTTGCCCGTCTTGCCCGCGGCCGTGTCACCGGGCACCTGTGCCGGCCCGTTGCCGGCCTTCGCGGCCCCAGCCGGCACCGGGGCAGAGCCCGCCGTCGGCACCGCCGCTACGCCTGAAGCGGCGCCGGCCGCCGCCTGCACCGTCGGGTGTTGGGCGTGGTCCCACTGGGTCCAAAGCATGAACACAGAGGTGGAAAAGATCAGCAATAGAAGTAAGCGTTGAAAGTCCACGAGGTTCTACCTGCAAATATTTAATGGCCAAATTCAGGGAACGGGATCATAGCCCCCCCGACTCCAGGGGTTACACCGAAGGATTCTTTTGATGCTCATCCAGCCGCCGGCGAGCGCCCCATGGCGCGTAATCGCCTCGCTGGCGTATTGCGAACACGTAGGATGATAACGGCAGGACGGCGGAAACAGGGGGCTGATGAAGTACTGGTATCCCCTGATCAACGAAATTAGTATTTGCCGCATTTTTCCTGAACGCCACGTAATAGCCGGGCCAGGGCCTCGGCGCCTTGTTGAGCTGTATCCCTGTCCAGCCGCTTGCGCACCCGGACGATGACATTCACCGCGCACGCCGCCGGAAAGGTGCGCCTGAAACCGTCGCGCACCAGGCGCTTGGCGAAGTTGCGGGCGTTTGCGCGCGGCGCGATCCGTTTGGGCACCGTCACCCCCAGCCGGGAAACCCCAAGGCGGTTGGGGCGGGCGTAAACGACAAACCACTCATTGCTCGACACACCCGGCCCGGGCGCGAGATCGAAGCCTTCGCGCCGGCCGATGCGGCGGTAGCGGGGCAAACCCTCCCGCCCCGGGCGCTTTCCCGCATTGCCACCTGCCGGAAAAGCCCCCTCGCCCGGGGCTGGTGCTGCACGCTCCCCGGGGCGGTCCATTGCCTGCGTAAAGGGCCCGGTTACAGGCCCAAGCGAGCGCGGCCCTTGGCGCGGCGCGCGCGGATCACCGCGCGGCCACCCTTGGTTTTCATGCGAACCAGGAAGCCATGGGTGCGCTTGCGTTTCGTAACCGACGGTTGATAAGTGCGTTTCATGATTTTCAGCCTTTGGTGGTAATCCGTAGAACCCGTCATTACACTGGGAAACCGCCCTTTTGTCAAGGTGATTCATGGCACTGCACGCCACCCAGCGCCCCCGCC
>DATFUZ010000011.1:0-17409 GCA_035260545.1 Gallionellaceae bacterium
AAAGCGAATTACATATTCGTACTTCGACTTCGTGTGAGTCACTACATATATATCGAGTCACGCATCACAGCCATATAGACCATGACGCCCCAATACACATACCCACACTCGTCGGTTGTCTTAAACTTTTAAAGAACAGGCTGCGTCAGCAGCGAAGAGGGGCGCATTATACAGATTGCATTTTGCGCGTCAACCAGTTTTTGCACAACTGACTGACTTGAACTCTACGTGCTTCGGTTGGTTGCGGGGGCAGGATTTGAACCTACGACCTTCGGGTTATGAGCCCGACGAGCTGCCAGACTGCTCCACCCCGCGTCAGCGAAGACCGCAACTATAGCAAAGCAAATGTGTGGCGTCAAACAGTTTCCGGAAAAACCTGCCGGCTTGACGGTGCAGGCAAGCCGCCTGCACCGTTTGAGGGGAATGCAGGGTCTTGTTATACTGGGCGTTCTGTCTCAATAAGAATCACCAGATAATCACGATAGATAATAGGCTGGGGGCGCGTAAATGATGAACGGCAATATGGAACTGGCACGCAACAACATGATAGAGCAGCAAATCCGGCCATGGGATGTGCTGGATCAGCGGGTGCTGGAGCTGCTGAAAAAGGTGAGGCGCGAGCAGTTTGTCCCGCCTGCGCTGCAGGCGATGGCGCTCATGGATGTGGAAGTCCCGCTGGGTCACGGCGCATTCATGTGGCAGCCGAAGGTGGAAGCGCGCGTCCTGCAGGTTCTGAAGGTAAGGGGCGGCGATCAGGTGTTGGAAGTCGGTTCGGGAAGCGGCTACTTCGCGGCGCTGCTGTCCAGGCAGGCCGCGCGTGTCACGACGGTGGAAATCGTGCCGGAGCTGCACGCTTTTGCCTCGAAAAACCTGGAGGCGCACCAGATGAGCAATGTGACCGTGGAACTGGGCGATGCCGCCTGCGGCTGGACGGGGACCTACGATGTCATCGTGCTCACGGGCTCTGTGCCCGTGCTGCCAGATGCATTCCTGCATACGCTGAAACCCGGCGGACGGCTGTTCGCCGTGGTCGGCGATGCGCCCGTGATGGAAGCCCGGTTGCTGACCAAAGACGCCTCGGGCGCAGTGGTGAGCGCTAACTTGTTCGAGACCAACATCGCTTCCCTGCAGAATGCCGAACAGCCGGAACGTTTTGTATTTTGATGGGCGCTTGAATTTATGCGCATAAGGATGTATATTAGCAACCTCTAATATATGAATATGCGAGGCATGACGATGAAAATGATGCGTCCATCCGGGCTTGCGCTGGCAGCCGCGCTGGGAGCTTGCTTCCCGGCGTATGGCAGCGACCTGCTGGAGAGCTTTCATGCGGCACAGGCAAACGACGCGATTTTCGCGGCCGCGATTGCACAGCACGAGGCCAGCCAGGAAAAGCTGACCCAGGGCCGCTCGCTGATGCTGCCCACCATCAGCGCAACCGCCAACACGACGTACAACCAGTACAACGTCCAGTACCTCAACGTTCCGCCCGGACTGCCGCTCCCCCAGGGCCAGTTCAATTACAACAGCCATGGCTATGGAGCAACGCTGGTGCAGCCGCTCTATCGCGAGCAGAACTGGGCGCTCTACAGCGAATCAGAATTGCAGGTCGTCCAGGGCGATGCTCAGTTCAAGCTTGCCCAGAACGACCTTGCGCTGCGCGTGGCGCGCGCCTACTTCGACGTGCTGATGGCGCAGGATGACGTGGAACTCGCCGAGGCGCAAGAAGCCGCCATTTCGCAGCAACTGCAACAGGCCAAGCGCAATTTCGAGGTGGGTACCGCTACCATTACCGATACGCACGAGGCGCAGTCGCGCTACGACCTGGTGAGCGCGCAGGAGATCGCCGCGCGCAGCAACCTCGAGATCAAGAAGCGCATGCTGCAGCAGTTGACTGGGGCCAGCGCGGACAACCTGTTCCGCCTGGGTGACGACTTCAAGCTGGAAATGCCCCAGCCCGCCGATATGGAAAAATGGGTCGATGCCGCCCAGCAGGGCAACCTGCAGATCGCGGCCGCACAGGCGGGCGCGGAAATGGCCGACAAGGAAGTGGACCGTAACCGGGGGGGAAACTACCCCACCCTTGATTTGGTGGCGACATACAATAAGAGCTACGCCAATGGCGGCATGTTCGGCTATATCGGCACCCAGTCTGCGATGAAGACGGTGGGCGTCCAGCTCAACGTGCCGATTTTTGAGGGCGGCGCCGGTCTTTCCAGGTGGCGCGAAGCCTCCGCCAACCGCGATCGCGCCCAGAGCGAACTGGTTAACACCGACCGCACCGTTGCCCTGCAGACGCGCCAGGCCTATCTGGGTGTCGTCAACGGTATTGCACAAGTCAAGGCCTTGCAGGCCGCGCTTACCTCGAGCAAGAGCCTGCTGGATTCAACGAAGCTGGGCGAAGAGGTCGGCGTGCGCACCAACCTCGACGTGCTGAATGCGCAACAGCAGCTTTATTCGACGCGCCGCGACCTTTACCAGGCGGAGTATAGCTACCTCGTCAGCCAGCTGCAGCTGAAGGCTGCGGCCGGCGTGGTGGGCGAAGACGACGTCGCCGCCGTCAACCGTGCGCTGCACTCGTCTAGTCCGGCAACTCCGGCAACTCCGGCAGCTCCGGCAGCTCCGGCAGCTCCGGCAGCTCCGGCAGCTCCGGCAGCTCCGGCAGCTCCGGCAGCTCCGGCTGCGGCAAAGCCACAACCGGCCCCCGCGGCGGCTACGCCCGCCTCGGCGGTTCCCCCGGCGGCGCCGGCGTCCGCGGTTCCGGCCACCGCCCATCCCTAGCGCGGCGATTTTGAACATTCGCGCGTGGGCTTTATAATGCGCGCGCTATGAAAAAAATTCTCGTCACTGGCGGAGCCGGATTCATCGGCTCCGCGCTCATTCGCCACTTGATCGGCAACACCACGGATGAGGTGGTCAATGTCGACAAGCTGACCTACGCGGGTAATCTGCAATCGCTCGCGATGGTTGCGGACAATCCGCGTTATGCGTTCGAACATGTGGACATCTGCAATGCCGCGGAGATTGAGCGGGTTTTCCGCGAGCACCAGCCCGATGCTGTAATGCACCTCGCGGCGGAGTCGCATGTCGATCGCTCCATCAGCGGCCCGGCGGCGTTCATCGAAACCAATATCGTCGGCACCTACACCTTGCTGGAAGCTGCGCGCGCCTATTGGCACAGCATGGACGGCCCAAAAGAGGCCGGCTTCCGTTTTCACCACGTCTCGACAGACGAGGTGTACGGCTCGCTGGGCGAGAGCGGCTTTTTCACCGAAGACACCGCTTACGAGCCGAACTCGCCCTATTCGGCGAGCAAGGCCTCGTCCGACCATCTGGTGCGCGCTTGGCATCACACCTATGGCCTGCCCGTGGTGACGACAAACTGCTCCAACAACTACGGACCGTATCATTTTCCCGAAAAACTCATCCCGCTGATGATCCTCAACGCGGTCAATGGCAAGCCCCTGCCGATCTACGGCAAGGGCGACAACATCCGTGACTGGCTATACGTTGACGACCACGCGCGCGCCCTGCGGCTGGTGCTGGAAAAGGGCCGGGTTGGTGAAACCTACAACATTGGTGGCTGGAACGAAAAGACGAACCTCCAGGTCGTGAAGGCCATTTGCGCGATCCTTGACGAACTGCACCCCGCGGGCAAGCCGCACGACCGCCTTATCACCTACGTTCCCGACCGTCCCGGCCACGATCAGCGCTATGCCATAGACGCCGGCAAGATAGAGCGCGAATTGGGCTGGAAGCCGCAGGAAACCTTCGAAACCGGCCTGCGCAAGACGGTAGAGTGGTTCCTTACAAATGAGCGCTGGGTAAAGGGTGTCACCAGCGGCGACTATCAAAACTGGATCAGCCAGAACTACGGGAAGCGGGGAACAAAATGAAAGGCATTATTCTGGCGGGCGGCTCCGGTACGCGCCTGTATCCGGTGACGCAGCCGGTCTCGAAGCAGCTGCTCCCGGTGTACGACAAGCCCATGGTGTACTACCCGCTGTCGGCCCTCATGCTGGCCGGCATCCGCGACATTTTGATCATCTCCACTCCGCAGGACACCCCGCGCTTCGAGCAGCTCCTCGGCGACGGCTCGCAGTGGGGCATGAATTTCTCCTACGCGGTGCAGCCCTCGCCTGACGGACTTGCGCAGGCCTTCATCATCGGCGAAGAATTCATCGGCGGCGACGGCTGTGCGCTCGTGCTGGGCGACAACATCTTCTACGGCAATGACTTCGAGTATTTGCTCGGCGCCGCGGCGCAAAAGCAGGCCGGCGGCACCGTGTTCGCCTACCACGTGCACGATCCCGAGCGCTACGGCGTGGTGGAATTCGATGCCGGTGGACGCGCCATCAGCCTGGAGGAAAAGCCGGTCAACCCCAAGTCGAACTATGCCGTGACCGGCCTGTATTTCTACGACAATGATGTGGTGGAAATCGCCAAATCCATCAAGCCCTCGGCGCGCGGGGAGTTGGAGATCACCACGGTCAACGAGATCTATCTGCAGCGCGGGCTGCTCGACGTCCAGGTCATGGGGAGGGGTTACGCCTGGTTGGATACCGGCACCCATGAATCGCTGCTCGAGGCCTCCCTGTTCATCCAGACCCTGGAAAAGCGCCAGGGCTTGAAGATCGCCTGCCCGGAGGAGATCGCATACCGCAAGCAGTACATCGACGCGACCCGGCTGGAAATGCTGGCGCAGCCGCTGGCTAAGAACGCCTACGGCAAGTATCTGCTGGGCCTGCTCACCGAGCGGGTGTACTGATGCAGGCGGCGGAAACCGGGATACCCGGTCTGCTGGTGCTGGAACCCAAGGTGTTCGGGGACGCGCGCGGCTTCTTCTTCGAAAGCTTCAATCAACGGCGCTTTGCGGAACTCACCGGCGTAAACGACGCTTTCGTGCAGGACAACCACTCGCGCTCCGCGCGCAACGTGCTGCGCGGCCTGCATTACCAGATCAAGCAGCCGCAGGGCAAGCTGGTGCGCGTCGTGGCCGGCGAGGTATACGACGTCGCCGTGGACATCCGGCGCGCCTCGCCGACTTTCGGGCAATGGTTCGGCCTCCGCCTTTCGGCAGAAAACAAGAAAATGCTGTGGATTCCGGCGGGCTTCGCTCATGGCTTTGTGGTGCTGAGCGACCATGCCGAATTCCTGTACAAGACCACCGACTACTGGGCGCCTGAACACGAACGCTGCATTGTCTGGAACGACCCTCAACTGGCGATCGCCTGGCCTCTGCACGCCGAGCCGCTGCTGTCGGCCAAGGATGCCGCGGGCAAACCCTTCGCCGACGCCGAGGTGTTTGAGTGAAAACCATCCTGCTGACCGGAAAGAACGGGCAAGTGGGCTGGGAGCTGTGCCGCACGCTGGCGCCCCTGGGTCGCGTCGTCGCACTGGACGCGGCGGAACTCGACCTCGCCAGACCGGCTGCCATCCGGGACGCGGTGCGATCCATCCGTCCCGACATCATCGTCAACCCTGCGGCGTACACCGCCGTGGACAAGGCCGAGGCTGAGAAAGATCTGGTGCAGGCCGTGAACGGCGACGCCCCCGGCGTGCTGGCCGAAGAAGCCAAGGCGCTGGGCGCCTGGATGGTGCATTATTCGACCGACTATGTGTTCGACGGGGAAAAGCAGGGCGCCTATGTTGAAGACGATGCCCCCAACCCGCAGAGCGTCTATGGCCGCACCAAGCTGGCGGGCGAAGAAGCGATCCGCGCCGCGGGCGGCCGGCACCTGATCTTCCGCACCAGTTGGGTGTATGGCAGCCGCGGACACAATTTCTTGCTCACCATGCTGCGGCTGGCGCGCGAGCGCAAGGAACTGAAGGTGGTGGACGACCAGATCGGCGCGCCGACCTGGTGCCGTTCGCTCGCGGAGATGACGGCGCAGATTCTGTCGCAGATGCACCGCCCGGGCGTGGACGCAGGCGAGGTGAGCGGCGTATACCACATGACCTCTTCCGGCAGCGTGTCCTGGCACGGCTTCGCGGCCGAGATCCTCGCCGCCAGCGGCATAGACCCGCTGCCCGCCTTGCTGCCCATCCCCTCCAGCGGCTATCCGACCCCGGCACAGCGGCCCAAGAATTCCGTGCTCTCCAATGAGAAACTGGCGCGCGTGTTCGGGTTGGGCGCAGGCGACTGGAAAGACAACCTGCGCCTGTGTATGGAGGGCGTGCCGCGCGGCTAGCGGCGACCGTCAGCCGGGCAGGTGGCGGCGGATAATCTCCAGTGCAACCCCTGTCGCACCGCGATGACTGGCCACGAAGCGTGTGCCGGCCTGCGCCATCTCCTCCATTGCCTCAGGATGCGCGAACAGGTGCTCGACATTCCACCCCAATTCCCTTGCATCCTGCACCCGCCGCGCCGCGCCTGCATGCACCGCATCCTCTGCGGCCTGCGCAAAATTGAAAGTATGCGGGCCGATCAGGACCGGCTTGCCTACTGCGCAGGCCTCGATCAGGTTCTGCCCGCCCAGCGGCAACAGGCTGCCGCCGATGAAGGCCACATCGCATGCCGCATAGTAGGCGAACATCTCGCCCATGCTGTCGCCCAGCACGACCTGGGTCGCGCCGTCTATCTTGCAGTTTTCGCTGCGGCGCTGCGCCCGCAGGCCGCGCCTTTCAATCAAAGCGGCCACTTCGTCAAAGCGCTGCGGATGGCGCGGCACGATCACCATCAGCAGGCCCGGAATCATGCGCCCCTGCATCGCGTCCAGCAGCATCGCCTCCTCGCCATCCCGCGTGCTGGCGGCGAGGAACACCTTGCGGTCCTGCCCGAACGAGATGCGCAGTTGGGCCCCCAGCGTGAGCATGGCCTGCGGCGGCTCGATGTCGAATTTCAGGTTGCCCATCACCTGCACATTCGGTGCGCCGAGTTTCGTCAGCCGAGCCGCGTCTTCGCGGGTCTGCGCCGCAATCACCGCCAGCCCTTTCAGGCAGGCGCGCGTCAGCACGGGAAAGCGCCCGTAGCCGCGCGCGGATTTCTCAGAAAGCCGCGCGTTAAGCAGCAGCAGCGGAATGCCGCCGGCATGGCACTGCCCGATCAGGTTAAACCAGATCTCGGTTTCCATGAGTACCCCCAATTGGGGCCGGAAATGGCGCAGAAAGCGCCGCACGGCAAAGGGATAGTCGTAAGGCAGGTATACGCGCAACACATCGTCGCCGAACAGTTGCTCGCTGGCGGCGCGTCCGGTGGGCGTGGTGTGGGTGAGCAGCAGGCGGTGGCCGGGATAGGCGCCGCGCAAGCGCTGCACCAGAGTCGCGGCCGCGCGCGTCTCGCCCACCGACACCGTGTGCAGCCAGATCAGCGGTTGCCCGCCATGCGGTGGGTAAAATCCGAAACGCTCGCCCACATGCTGCAGATATTCCGGTTGCTTCAGCGCGCGCCGCAACAGGTGCAGAAACACCAGCGGCAGCAGCAGCCAAAGGCCCATATTGTAGAGCAGCCTAGCCATGCACACCTGCCTTGCCCAGCGCCGCCAGCACTTCCTCGACCGTGGGGCTGCGGTCCTTGCCGCCGAGGTTGATGGCGCGTTCGCCGCCATAAAGTCCGGTAAGGCCGGGGTCGGTGGCGGTATACAGGCCTATGGTCGGGACGCCCAGCGCGACGGCAAGGTGGCTCAGGCCGGTGTCCACGCCGACAGCGCCCCGTGACCGCGCCAGCAGGGCGCCAGCCTCGGTGAGCGCCAGGCGGGGTGCGCACAGCGCGTCCGGAATGGCTGCCGCAAGCCGCTCGGCGCGCGCCCTTTCCGCTTCGCTGCCCCACGGCAACACGGCGCGCAGGCAGCCTTCGCGCAAATCGCGCCCCAGCGCAACCCAGTTTTCCTCCGCCCACAGCTTGTCGTCGCGGCTCGTGGCGTGCAGTAAGACCACATACGGAGCGTCGGGCAGCCAGGGCAGCGCAAGCTCTGGCGCGCGTATGCCATAGTCCGCCGGGGCGCTCTCCGGCGCGTAGCCCAGCGCCAGTGCGGCGAGCTGCCGATTGCGCTCCACCGCATGCTGCGCCCGGGCGACCGGGAAAGTGTGGCCGTAGAGCAGGCTGGCCAAGGGCTCACGCGCGCTGTTGCGGTCGAAGCCGCAGCGCGGCCCGCGTGCGCAACGGGCGGCCAGCGCGCTTTTCAGCAGGCCCTGGGTGTCGACCACGGCATCGTAGGGTGCTGCGCCCAAGGCGGCGCAGGCTGCCCGGATCTCCCCGCGCGATCTCCACCAGCCCTTGCGCCAACGGCGTAGCGCCACAGTGAGCGTTTGCTTCACATCTGGGTGCAGGCCAGGCAACAGGGCAAAGGTCTCCTCCACCACCCAGTCTATCCGGGCCGCGGGGAAATGCCGCCGGATGTCGGTTACCACGGGCAGGTTATGCAGTACATCCCCCATGGAAGAGGTCTTTACCAGCAATATACGCGGAGCGGCCAGGCCGGCCAGGGAAAGCGCCATAGATTGTGTCGTATGAGTGGAGCAGGGTAATGGCGCATCTTATCGGATGTCGCCGGGCGAGTGAAAGCGGCATGGCGCCCGTTTCGCTGTTTTGTGCCCACAACCGTCCCCATTTCGCCTTGACATACGCCCTTGGCGGCTGGTGTAATGCACACTGTTCAACCGTTGAACGCACTCATATGGCCGACGATTCCACACATTACACCTTGCTCAAGACGCTGGAGGACAACCCCAGCCTATCGCAGCGCGATCTTGCCAAGCGCTTGGGGATCAGCCTGGGCAAGGTCAATTTCTGCCTGAATGCGCTGGTTGAGAAAGGCTTCCTCAAAATCAACAACTTCCGCAACAGCAACAACAAGCTGGCCTATGCCTATGTGCTGACACCGCGCGGGATTGAGATGCGCGCCAAAATGACGGTGCAGTTCCTGAAATACAAGGTACAGGAATACGAACGCCTGAAGGCGGAAATCGACGAACTGACGCGCGAGGCGGCGCGGCAGGGAACATTGGAGGAGGAACCGTGAGTAACCAGAACGTGGAACCGGGCATACTGAACGCCGAAGGGGGGACTGCCATCCCCCATACCCTGCAGCGTGCGCAAAATATCCATCACCATGCGCATGACATTACGCGCGCCGAACGCGAGCAACTGAACGGCCACAAAGGCATGGTGCTCTGGTTCACCGGCTATTCCGGCGCGGGCAAGTCCAGCGTCGCCAACTGCCTGGAACTGGCGCTGCATGCCGAAGGCTATCGCACCTATATCCTTGACGGGGATAACCTCCGGCACGGCCTGAACAAGAATCTGGCGTTTACCGACGCCGACCGGATCGAAAACATCCGTCGCGCCGCCGAGGTGGCGAAGCTGATGGTCGATGCCGGGCTGATCGTCATTACCGCGTTTATCTCCCCTTTCCGCAAGGACCGCGAGATGGCGCGCAGCCTGTTCGAGGACGGGCGTTTCGCCGAGGTGTTTATCGACGCGCCGCTGGCGTTGTGCGAAGCGCGCGACCCCAAGGGGCTATACAAGAAGGCCCGTGCGGGCCAGTTGCCGAATATGACGGGAATAGACAGCGCATATGAGCCACCGAGCGCGCCAGAGCTTCACGTTGAAACGGGGAAGGTGAACCCGGAGGATGGCGCCAGTGTCATCTTCCGGTATGTCGTTGAGCGCGCACGCCTGCACCCGCATGACGCGGGCGCGAACTGGGGAAAGTGATGGGTGCAATGCCGCGCACCCGCAGCATTGAAGCGCGCCTTCCTGACCACCTGCCCTGGTGGTCGCGCGATCGGATCCGGGCACTTCGAGCTCAGTGTGCTGATCTTTGACATCGGGCCTTCTGAGGACGGCCACGCTAACCGCTATCGCGACGCGGGACAAATCCCGGGCGGACAGGGCGCCATAATGTACACAAGACAGAGAAATACACCACGCAAGCTGGCCGACGTGCGTGATTCACTACACAGGGCGATCATCCACCCGGGATTTCGCAGATATTTCACGAACACTGCCTGGCTCTTTGGGGAGCAGATACTGCGCATCGTTGCCGGACTTCTGGTCGGGGTTTATGTTACACGCTACCTGGGGCCGGACAAGTACGGTGTATTCAGTTACGCGATCGCGTTTGTTGCGCTGTTTGCGTCGGTCGCCAAACTGGGGCTGGATGGTATCGTCGTCAGGGATCTGGTCAAGAATCCTGGACGCCAGGACGCCTATCTGGGGACGGCATTCTGGCTAAAAGCGATGGGTGCACTGCTGGCGGGGGCGTGTGTCGCTGTCGCTTTGGCCGGAATCGACAACCCAAACAGCACGAAGCTCTATATCTCCATCATTGCGGGCGGGCTGATATTTCAATCCATGGAAGTGGTGGATTTCTACTTCCAATCTCAGGTGCAGGCCCGCTATGTCTCGATCTGCAAGATCATCCAATTATCGATTTCGTCGCTGCTGAAATTGTATTTCGTGGCGACCGGCGCCGATCTGGTCTGGTTTGTGGCGGTCAGCGTCGTCGACCAGGCAACCTTGGCCGCCGCGCTGCTCTACGCATACCTCAGCCAGAAGAACAGCAGTTTTCTGGCAGTGTTTGATGTGGAAATTGCGAAACACCTGTTGCGCGGCGCCGGGCCTCTGCTCGTGTCGAGCATCCTGGTTGCAGTCTATGTAAACATCGACCGCATTCTTCTCAAGGAAATGACTGACGTCCGCGCGGTGGGAATATATACGGCAGCCACGGCCCTGGTGCTTCCTCTCTATCTGGTGCCTCGGCTCATCACAAATTCAGTCTACCCGGCCATGGTTAATGCCAAGCAGCGTTCGGAAGACGAATACAACAGGCGGATTTCCATGCTCTACAAGTACCTGCTGGTGTTCGGTGCAATTGCGAGCGCATTCGTCTCGCTCCTTGCGCCGGAAATCATCGGCCTCCTTTATGGGCATCGTTTTGACGAGTCGGCCACGGTCCTGAGAATCTACGTGTGGAACCTGCTGGTGATATGTTTCTCGAGCGTATTCGGCAAATGGCTGCTGACGGAAAACCTGCAGCGTCTCACGCCCGCCTTTTCACTGGTGGCCATCGTGTCGACCGTAACCGGGTGCCTGGTCATGATTCCGCACTGGGGGGTCAATGGGGCGGCCATGGCAGCCCTGTTCGGGCAGTTGGTGCCATTCATCGGATTCGCCGTCGGCAATAAGCAGTTGCGGGCGCAGGTTAACCGCGCGTTCCGTTTCTAGTGATATGGGTTAAAGGGGCAAGGGCCGTCCGATGGTACTAATGAAACGTGGAATGGGCGCAAGACTGGTCGTATGGCTTGCCACCCTCTATCGGCGCATGCCGGTCAAGCCCCTGAACAAATGGCTCGCACGTGCGTACCGCGAGTATCTCAATTCCGGAAATGGACACAGCCTCGTCATCAAGAACATTGACGGAATTAACTACGAGCTGGATCTGCGCGAGGCGATTGACTATGCGATGTACGTTTCCGGATCGCGAGAACCGGAAACCACCCGCGCCTTGAAGCGGTTATGCAAGCCCGGGGACGTCGTGTTCGACATTGGCGCCAATGTCGGTAGCCACACCCTGCCAATTGCGAGCTATGTCGGAAGCGACGGAAAAGTCTACGCCTTCGAGCCTGTCCCGTGGGCCATTAACAGGATGAGCCGGAATGTTGAATTGAATACGTTCGCGAACCTGGTGCTCGAGCCAATCGCACTCAGCGACGTGAACGAAGAAAAGGAGATGAAGTTCAGGGTCAGTTTCAAGATTGGCTCGAAGTCCGGAGTTGGGAAAGATGGCAAGATAGACGGCAGTTGGTGGGATGAGTGCGAGCAGGTCAGGGTCCGTCTGGAAAAACTGGATGACTACGTCGCGAGCCACGAAATCAACCGCCTTGATCTTATCAAGCTCGACGTGGATGGCTTTGAGGGCAAGGTGATTCGCGGCGGTCTCCAGACGCTAAAGCGATTCCTGCCGGACATCATCATGGAGGTGGCGCCTGCATGGACCGAAATGCGGGGCGACGATGTCAGGGATATACTGAAAATGCTGCAAACTCTGGGTTATGCGTTTTATCAGGAGGGGGACTTCCGACCGATCGACAACCTGTCCGAGAGGATTGCGGCCCTTCCATCGGAGGGCGGCTTCAATATCCTGGCATCGGTGAGGAAGCTGGAGCAGGGCTGAGGCTGATGAGTGTGACCAGGATACAAATGCCGGACTCCCGTGTGGACGCGGCCCATGGCTGGGTCCGAATCTCGCGGCGGTCGATGAGGACGAGCCGGGTGACTGCATGCGGGTGAGCAATAGCCTGTTGCGTGACCGCTGCCCGCTGTGTGGTGCTGGTTCCATCACGCTCGTGGGGCCGCTGGCCTACCGCGGGCAGATTGAATTTTCTTCCGGCATGATTGAACTCGAATATGTGCCTGAGCTGTGGTTCTGCGGCCAATGCACGTCCCGCTTCGTTCAGCATGCGGTGACAGAGGAAGCGGCACGGCAACTCTATGCGGATGGGCGGGCAGGAGAGCGCTGGTCTGCAGAAAAATTTTCAGAGGCGAAAACCCCGGAAGCCGTGAATGTGATGACGCAGCTGTTCAAGCAAGGTGGGCATGTGCTGGATGTGGGCTGCAACACCGGGGAGCTGCTGGACTACGCGCGCGACCTGGGATGTGAAACAGCGGGCGTGGAGCTGTCGGCCGAAAGCCGCAGCGTGCTTGAGTTCAAGCGGCACAAATCGTACGCATCACTCGACGATGTGAGCGGAACCTATGAGCTGATCACGGCATTTGATCTGTTTGAGCACCTGTACGATGTGCGGGGTTTCCTCGCTGCGTGCCGGTCAAGGCTGGCCAGCGGGGGAAAGCTGGCCATCCTGACGGGAAACGTCGGTTCAGTGAGCGCAAGAGTGGCTGGAATCAACTGGTGGTATGCCCAATACCCGGAGCATATCGTGTTTCCGTCGAAAAAGTTCTTTGCCGAATTTTCCGGGTTCCGCCTTGACGCATGGCTTCCAACCTATGCCTCCAGGGGATATAAATTGCCGGTATACAGAGCCGCTGTGAGCATGCTCAAAAGCGCGGTGCGACGGCGCCCTTATACGGGTTTGCCGTCGCTCGGCGCGGATCACGCGCTGGTGGTGTTGACATGACCGATCGGT
Organism: Gallionellaceae bacterium; assembly: GCA_035260545.1. Classification (GTDB taxonomy): domain Bacteria; phylum Pseudomonadota; class Gammaproteobacteria; order Burkholderiales; family Gallionellaceae; genus DATDDB01. The sequence continues at coordinate 13,087 of DATFUZ010000011.1, forward strand.
TCCATCGTTGCCCGATCTGCTCTGGGGCGTCAATCGGCCGCAGGATGCTGTTGCGGGATGACCGTTACGGGTATCCTGGAAGCTACCCATTGCTGCAGTGCGCAGATTGCGGGCATGGATTTCTAGGCGTGAACTTTACGGCAACCGCACTCGGCGAACTGTATACAAACCATTATCCCCGCCGGAACTTCAGTCTGGAAGACCACAGGCCATATACCGAGCGCAAGGGCATCGGAGCCTGGCTGGATGGCGACCGGGCATCCCCCTTCCGCTGGGTGCCGCGCGATGTCCGCGTGCTCGACATCGGCTGCGGCTTCGGCGAATCGCTGGGTTATCACCGGGCGCGCGGATGCGATGTGTATGGCGTCGAGGTGGATGAGAACATACGCCGCGTCGCGGATGCCTTCGGGTACCAGGTTCACGTTGGCCTGTTCGATCCGGATGTGTACGCGCGGGACTATTTCGACTATGTGACAATGAGCCAGGTCATTGAGCATGTCGTGGACCCGGTTCAGACCCTGCGCGGGGTCGCCCGCATCCTGAGGTCCGGGGGGAAGGCAATCTTGAGCACGCCCAACGCCAATGGCTGGGGTGCGACGGTATTCGGCAGGCGCTGGATCAACTGGCACGCGCCGTATCATCTGCAGTTCTTCACGCACCGTTCGATGGAACTGGCGGCGGAGCAGGTCGGGCTGACCGTGCAGCGGGCAGTCACCGTCACCCCCTCGGCCTGGCTCCACTACCAGTGGATACACCTCCTGTCCTATCCCGCCGAAGGGCGGTCGTCGGTCTTCTGGGCATCCGGCGGCCCGTGGACCCTCCCACAGAAGCTGGCGCTCGGGGCTCTCCAGCTCCTGCATCGCTGCAAAGTCAACCATGTGGTTACGCGCCTGTTCGATGCGCTGGGCCGGGGCGACAGCCGGGTCTTTGTTCTGAGGAAACCGTGATGGCGAAGATATACATCCTGCTGCCCGTCCATAACCGCAGGGAAGTCACGCGCGACTTTGTAGCATGCCTGAAAGCCCAGACCGCTGGGGACTTTCATCTCGTGTTGATGGACGATGGTTCGACAGACGGAACGGCGGACATGGTCCGGGAGAATATCCCGGATGCGACAGTATTGCGCGGGAACGGAGACTGGTGGTGGGCGGGCAGTCTGCAGCGGGGACTCGACTGGCTGAAGGAAAACGTCACCGACCGCGACGCGCTTATTCTCTTCATCAACGACGACGTGCGTTTTCATCCGGACTACCTCGCGCGCGCTGAAAAGGTCATGGCCGGGCGGCGGCATGTGCTTATGTTGTCCAGGCTTCGCAGCCTGGAGAACGGAAACATCGGCGAGTCGGGCATCACCGCCGACATGAAGCGTTTGCGGTTCGAGGTGGCGCGCTCGGCCCAAGACATCAACTGCCTATCCACGCGCGGATTGTTCATACACTGGGGGGACGTGCAGGCCATTGGTGACTTTTATCCCCGGCTGTTGCCGCATTATCTGTCCGATTACGAGTACACGATGCGCGCGCGGCGCAAGGGATTCAGCTGTGAAACCAGCGCCGAGCTTGTAATCGAGGCCAATCAGGAGACGACTGGCTATCACAGCATTGCTGAACGGCCGTTCCGGGCCTATATGGGGAGGTATTTCTCCAAGAAATCGCCCGGGAATCCGGTCTATTGGTCGTCATTCGTGATGCTGACGTGCAGTCCTCTGTGGATCGTGCTGAACCTCGCCCGGATATGGGCAGGTGCGGCCCGCAACATCTTCAGGGCCATGGTCGCCCCGGGAGGCAGGCCGTGCTAGCGCCCATTGCACTGTTTGTCTATAACCGGCCGGAACATGCCAGGCGAACTGTAGCGGCGCTCAAGGAGAATACCCTCGCGCCGGAGAGCGAACTATTTGTGTTTTCGGATGCGCCGAAGAGCCCCGCGGCAGACTCGGCCGTGCAGGCGGTGAGGAAGTGGGCCAGGGGGCTGGACGGATTTCGGTCGATCACGCTGGTGGAAAGGGATACAAACTGGGGGCTGGCCAAGTCCATCATAAGCGGCGTGACCGATCTATGCGCACGGTACGGTAAAGTCATCGTGCTGGAGGATGATCTGGTGGTTTCCAGGGGGTTTCTGGAATACATGAATCGCTCTCTCGAGAACTATGCGGAAAGTGAAAAGGTTATGCAGGTGTCGGGCTACACCCTGGCTGGCGGACAGGGCAGCAAGGCATTCTTTTTGCCGCTCACGACGTCATGGGGGTGGGCAACCTGGCAGCGCGCATGGCGCCATTTCGATCAGGAGGCCAAGGGCTATGCGACGTTGGAGCAAGACCCGGTAAAGCGGAAGGCGTTCGATCTGGGAGGCGCCTACCCCTATTTCGAGATGCTGGCGGCACAACTGGGGGGAAAGCTGGATTCCTGGGCGATTCTCTGGTGGTTGAGCGTGTTCCTCCGTGATGGTCTGGTTCTCTATCCCGCGAGGTCGCTGGTTCAGAACATAGGCTTCGATGGCAGCGGAACGCACGGGAGAAATAGGGCAATCGGACCAGGTGTCGACACTACGGGCGATGCAATCGAATTTCCCGATCGGGTCGCTGTTTCCGTGGAAAATCTGGATGCCGTGACGAGATATTTGCGGAAAAACCGGCCCGGAGCGCTACGTAATCTGATGAAGGAATTATTGTCATGGCGTGGGTAATGAACCTTTATCACCTCCTGAACGAGTGCCTGTACCTCATGACCGGCAGGAAACCCTGGCGCAGGGGCTATCATGAGCACAAGGTCAGGCGCATCAGGCGAGTTCTTGAGCAAGCGTCATTCGATCCCGGCAGCGTGCCCCGGCATTATGGGCTGCGGATCGATGAACGAATTGTTGAATATCCATGGTTTTTTTCCCGGCTGCCGCAGGATGCAAGCGGCAAGCTGCTGGATGCCGGATCGGTGCTGAATTACGGCTACCTGTTGGGCCAGGCGGCGCTGAAATCCAAGCAGGTCTTTATCTCGACGTTGGCGCCGGAGCGGCACTGCTATTGGAAGCAGGGGGTTTCATACGTGTATGAAGACCTGAGGGCCTCGTGCTTCAGGGACGGATATTTTGACTGGATTGCCAGTTTATCCACTATTGAGCATATCGGGCTGGATAATACGCTGTTGTACACAGCTGACGCGTCAAAAAAGGAACAGGAGGGGGAGGCCTGCCTTCAGGCCGTCGCGGAATACCGGCGGATGCTCAAACCAGGCGGCAAGCTTTATCTAAGTTTCCCGTTCGGGAAACGCCGCAACCACGGCTGGTTCCAGATCTTCGATGCGGCCATGCTGGATCGCGTCATCGAAGCCTTCAGCCCAAGCCAGGTGCAGGAGTTTCACTACCGCTATGAGGTGGATGGGTGGAAGGTTTCCTCGAGAGAGCAATCCAGAGACGCCACCTATTTCGACATCAATGTACAGAGATCATATGACCCGGACTTTGCCGCTGCATCACGCGCCATCGTTTGCCTGGAGATGACAAAGTGAACTGGATCGGCAAAGTCATGCGGCGCCTGCGTCGACATCATTGCATATGCGCGCAGGGTGTCGTTCTGCACGATACGGCACGGATTGCGAACAATCTGACGGACCGGTCTGCGATTCACGTGGGGGCATACTCCCACATAAGGGGTGAATTGCTTACCTTCGGCCATGGCGGCCGCATCACGCTGGGCGAGTACTGCTATGTCGGCGAGCAGAGCCATATCTGGTCTGCGGCGAACATCACGATCGGCAATCGCGTGCTGATCTCCCATAACGTCAGCATCTTTGACAGCCTGACTCATCCGCTGAATCCGGAAATGCGCCATCAGCAGTTCCGGGCGATCATCGCCTCCGGCCAGCCGCGCGCCATCGATCTTGCAGAGGAGCCGGTCACGATAGAAGATGACGCGTGGATAGGGTGCATGTCGGTCATCCTCAAGGGCGTGACCATCGGGCGGGGCGCGGTAATCGGCGCGGGCAGCGTGGTGACCGGGGACGTCCCCCCCTACACCATTGCCGCGGGCAACCCCGCGCGGATCATCAGGGAACTTACGCCAGATGAGCGATAGCAAGCAGACGTGGGAGGGCGCTGTTGCCTGGCTCAAGGCGCAGCCCGGGCAGATGGACCTGGTGCGCGCCTGCTATTATGACGACCCGCTGCTTGAGGCGGCAAAACGCTACTGGCAATCCAGCGAGTGGGCCGCAGTGCGCGAGTATCTGCCGGGCGAGAAGGGACGTGCGCTGGACCTGGGTGCGGGGCGGGGAATTGCCTCGTTTGCGCTCGCCATGGACGGGTGGGAGGTGACGGCTCTGGAGCCGGATCCCAGCA
>DATFUZ010000012.1:0-5686 GCA_035260545.1 Gallionellaceae bacterium
GACGAGGGCATAAACATTCCGCTGGGCAAGACCATGCTCAAGGCCATACCCGCCCACTTCATGCACTCCGAGGGCAACTTCCAGTTCTACGATCCGGTGTCCAAGATACTGTTCTCCGGCGACATGGGCGCATCCATCGTCCGCCACGACGAGGCCGATGTCCCGGTGGAGGACTTCAACTCGCACATTCCGCTGATCGACGGCTTTCACCGCCGCTACATGGTTTCCAACAAGATCTGCCGTTTCTGGGTGAACATGGTGCGCCAGATGGACGTGGAAAGCATCGTTCCCCAGCATGGGCGCATGTTCAAGGGCAAGAAGGTGGTGAATGAGTTCCTGAACTGGATCGAACAGCTGCCCTGCGGCGTCGACACCATGACCCAGGCGCATTACGCGGCGCCCTGAGGTCACGTTCCGAACCCATCACGCGAAGCAACCGGCCGGGCTTGTCCCGGCCTTTGTTTTTCCGGTGCAACGCCCGACGGCGTGTGCCGGTGCCCGCCTACTTGGCGGCAAGCAGGATACTGAGCTGAGCCTCGGCCCGTATCCAGTAATCGGCGGCATTGCCGGCGAAGCCGCTTTTCTCCGCGAGAAAGTAGGCCGCTTCCTGCGTCATCCGGTAGCGTTGCTCGGGTGAGATAGACCCCTTCGCGCGCGTCACCGGCTTTTTCGCCGGCGCAGCCTTGGCGGCGGATGCAGGCGTCTGGGCAGGCGCAGTTTTTTTCGCCGCAGTTGCTGCTGACCTGGTGGCTGTCGATTTTGCCGTGGCTGGTTTGGCGGCAGTGGATTTGGCACTGGTGGATTTGGCTGAGCCCGCTTTTGCGGTCGCCGATCTTGTGCCGGCCGATTTTGCGCTCGTGGATTTTGCGCTGGCCGCCGCCGGCTTGGCGCCGGCTTTCCTGGTGCGTGAGGTGCTGCTGGAAGTAACCATGAGTCTTTCCTTTCAGAAATTTACGTCAGGTTAAAATTTCCTCCTTCCCCGCCTTTTTCCTTCTTCGTTTTATTCTAAACGATTTTTTCCTCGCATGTCATGCGCGTAGCGCATTCACAGGCTCAGCATGCCATGTGCGCCGCCGAGCCGGCCTTCCAGCCGGGAGATTGCCGGCATCAGGTTAAGGCCGGTGCGCGCTTTCAGCTCCTGTGCGCTTTCGCGCACATCCGCCAGCGCCAGCCGCACCGGTTCGCCTGCCGCCGCGAGCGCAATCACATTGCCGCTGCCGCACGGCGGCACGGCGAGCGACCGGTCGTCGAAAGCTGCGGCGATGCGCTCCAGGTTGCCCTTGAAATCGCGGCTTTGTCCCAGCAGGTTGATCGCAGCGATGCCGTTCTCGTTCAGGCGTGCCCGGCAATTTTCGTAAAACATCAGGGTGTTGAGCATGCCGGAGCGTGCCCGCCCATCGAAGCCGTCGACCAGGATTAGGTCGTACTGCTTTTGGTTCTCAGCGATGAAATCCGCGCCGTCGCCGACCACGATGCGCAGCCGCTTCGGGTCTTCGGGCAGCTTGAAGAACTGGCGCGCCACCGCCACCACTTCGGGGTTGATCTCGACTGCGGTGAGGTGCGCCAGCGGGAAGTGACGGTAGAGGAATTTGGTCAGCGAGCCCGCGCCCAGGCCGATCAGCAGCACCCGCCGCGGAAACCGCGCCTCGGGCCGCAACAGCAGGCTCACCATCATGTCGCGGGTGTATTCCAGTTCCAGGTTCCACGGCCGCGCGATGCGCATCGCGCCCTGCACCCATTCGCTCCCGAGGTGCAGGGTGCGCACGCCGCCTTCTTCCCGGATATTGACTGCGGCCATGGATGCTGCGATCAGGAGAAGCGCCCGCGCAGGCGGAATGTCACCGCTTCCGACACCCAGCGCGCCAGCGCCAGCAGCAGTTCGGTCAGCGCCAGCACGATGGCCGCGGCCGCGGCGCCGGCCATGAGCGCATCCTGGTTGAGCGGAACGGAATAGGTATATTGCGCCAGCGTTTCCCGGATCAGGTCGCGGTCGCCGCGCAGCACGAGGCGGTAGATCTGCACCGGCAGGCTGGCCTGCATGTCATCCCAGGCTTGCTGCAGGTGCTGCTTGCGCTTGATCAGGTTCTCGATCACATCGCCTTCGTCGCGGATCGGCTGCGCCGCGTTCTGGCGGTGCAACTGCAGCAGCTTCCCGATGTCGCCGCCGAAATACTTGTTCGCCAGCGCCTGATAGGGCTGGAACGCGAGCACCGCCTCGCGCAGGTGGGCGTCCACGCGTTTTTCATACTGGTCGACCAGGTTGGGAACCTGTATGCCCGCAAGCATGGCCATGCAGGCCAGCACGATGAGCAGGTAGCGGTGGAGGACTTCCATCATGGGGGCAGAGAGTAAATCAGTTTGCGCCGCTTGGCTACGGCCGCGCCAGCCGCTGCTGCAGCCACCGGTTCAGCAGCCAGCGCGCCCAGTCGATCAGTTCGCCGGCGGTCATGCCGAGCGCAATGCCCTCTTGCGCCAGGGCATCGCCTGCCGCGCCGTGCAGGTGCACCCCCAGCAGCAGCGCTTCGTCGGCGCTCAGCCCCTGGGCGATGAGGGCCGTGATGATGCCGGTCAGCGCATCGCCCATGCCGGGCGCGCTCATGCCGGGGTTGCCGGTGGCGTTGACGAACAGGCGCCCGTCGCCGGTGGCGCACACCGTGCCCGCGCCCTTGAGTGCCACCGCGCAATGCAGCTCTCGGGCGAGCCGCGTAGCGGCTCCCAGGCGGTCTGTCTGGACGGCTGCGGTATCCGTACCGAGGAGACGGGCGGCCTCCGCGGGGTGGGGGGTGATCACGGCAGGAGCGCTGCGCGCGCGCAGGGTTTCGCGCAGATCGGGGTGCAGCGCGAGCAGATTGAGCGCATCGGCATCAAGCACCAGCGGCGCGTCATGCGCCAGCACGGCTTGCAGCAATCTCTTTGCTGCCATAGAGGTGCCCAGGCCGCAGCCCGCGGCATACACAGTGGCATGATCGGGCAGGGGCCACTCGCTCGCCTGGTGCAGCATCAGCTCCGGTTGTGCCGGGTCAACGGCCGGTGCGGCTTCGGCCAGCAGCAGGACATGCACGGCCCCCGCCCCCAGCTTGAGCGCTGCGCGCCCCGCGAGCAGGGCGGCGCCCGCTATTCCGGCCGCACCGCCGATGATAACTGCCTTGCCGAACATGCCCTTATGGCTGTCGAGCGGGCGCGGCCGGAGGAAAGCTGCCACCTCCTGCTGGGCAATGACCGGGGCGGGCCGGCTCATGGCGCGAAAATCCCCACCTTACGGGCTGAATTCATTGGAGAAACTGGCACGATATGCACAGGACAGGTATAATGTGCAACTATTATAACGAATACCAGCGCCGCAGCCTTCATGGTTCGACTTCTCATCGGCAAATCCGCACTTTCCGCCTTCAGGCTGGATAAGCTTCGCACCGCGCTCAACAGCGCCGCACCCGGCATACACCTGGCCGACGTGCGCCATTGGTATTTCGTGGAACTGGACCGCGATCTCTCGGCGGAAGAGGCCATGCTGCTCGGTCGCCTGCTCGGCGTCGCCGGCGACGCAAGCGCCCCGCCGGCCGCGCAGGAATCGCAGCGGTTGCTGGTGGTGCCGCGCCTGGGCACCATCTCGCCCTGGTCGTCCAAGGCCACCGACATTGCGCAGCACTGCGCGTTGCCGCAGGTGCGGCGCATCGAGCGCGGCGTGATGTACTCCATCGAGACGAAGGACGGCAAGGCGCTGAATGCCGAGGCGCGCCGTGCCGTGCTGCCGCTGCTGCACGACCGCATGACCGAGTCGGTGCTGGACGGCATCGAAGGGGCGGCGGAAAAAATCTTCCGCCACGGCGAGCCGCAGCCGCTGTCCAGCGTGGACATTCTCGCGGGCGGCCGTGCCGCGCTGGAAGCCGCCAACCGCGAGTTGGGTCTGGCGCTGTCGCCGGACGAGATCGACTACCTGGTGGAGAACTTCGGCAAGCTCAAGCGCAACCCCACCGATGTCGAACTGATGATGTTCGCGCAGGCCAACTCCGAACACTGCCGCCACAAGATATTCAACGCCGACTGGGTGGTGGACGGGGAGAAGCAGCCGCTGTCGCTGTTCGCCATGATACGCAACACCCACCAGCGCAATCCGCAGGGAACCATCGTTGCCTACTCGGACAACTCCTCCGTCATCGAGGGGGCTAAGGTCGAGCGCTTCTATCCGCGCGCGGGCGGCGAATACGCCTTCAGCGACGAGTTGACCCACACCCTGATGAAAGTGGAGACGCACAACCATCCCACCGCCATCGCGCCGTTTGCGGGCGCGGCGACCGGGGCGGGCGGCGAGATCCGCGACGAGGGCGCGACCGGCTCCGGCTCCAAGCCCAAGGCGGGCCTTACCGGATTTTCCGTGTCCAATCTGCAGATACCCGGTTTCGAGCAGCCGTGGGAAAAGCATCCCTACGGCAAGCCCGGGCGCATCGCCTCCGCCCTGCAGATCATGCTGGACGGCCCCATCGGCGGCGCCGCCTTCAACAACGAATTCGGCCGTCCCAATCTCGCCGGCTACTTCCGCACCTACGAGCAGCGGGTCGATGGCGAGATGCGCGGCTACCACAAGCCCATCATGCTCGCCGGCGGCCTGGGCAACATCAAGGCCGAACACACTCACAAGCATGCGCTGCCCGAAGGCGCGCTGCTGATCCAGCTGGGCGGCCCCGGCATGCTGATCGGCCTGGGCGGGGGCGCGGCCTCCAGCATGGACACCGGCGCCAACGCCGAGAACCTCGACTTCGATTCCGTGCAACGCGGCAACCCCGAGATGCAGCGCCGCGCGCAGGAAGTCATCGACCGCTGCTGGCAGATGGGCGGCAACAACCCCATCGTGTCCATCCACGACGTGGGCGCGGGCGGCATTTCCAACGCCCTGCCCGAGCTGGTGCATGGCGGCGGCAAGGGCGGCAGGTTCGAGTTGCGCGCCGTGCCCTCCGAGGAGCGCGGCATGTCTCCCATGCAGATATGGAGCAACGAGGCGCAGGAGCGCTATGTGCTCGCCATCGCGCCGGAGCGGCTCGATGAATTTTCCGCGCTATGCGCGCGCGAACGCTGCCCGTACGCGGTGCTGGGCCAGGCCGTCAGCGAGGACAGGCTGGTGGTGCACGATGCCGAATTCGACAACAACGCGGTGGACATGCCGCTGTCCGTGCTGCTGGGCAAGCCGCCGAAGATGACGCGCATCGCCAGCCGCGAGAAGGTGGAGCTGCCGGTGCTCGATTCCGGCAAGATCGACCTGCGCGACGCGATCACCCGCGTGCTGAGCTGCCCCACGGTGGCCAGCAAGAATTTCCTCATCACCATAGGCGACCGCACGGTGGGCGGCATGACCGCGCGCGACCAGATGGTGGGGCCGTGGCAGGTGCCGGTGTCCAACGTCGCCGTGACCACGCTGGGTTTCAACACCAGCGTCGGCGAGGCCTTCGCCATGGGCGAACGCACGCCGCTGGCGGTGTTCGATGCGCCGGCCTCCGGCCGCATGGCGGTGGGCGAAGCCATCACCAACATCGCCGCAGCGCGCATCGAGAAGATTTCCGACATCAAGCTGTCCGCCAACTGGATGGCGGCCGCCGGCCACCACGGCGAGGATGCCGCCCTGTTCGACACCGTAAAGGCAGTGGGCATGGAGCTGTGTCCGGAGCTCGGCATCAGCATCCCGGTAGGGAAGGAC
>DATFUZ010000013.1:0-7680 GCA_035260545.1 Gallionellaceae bacterium
GGCCGACCAGGGCTTCGCGCCCGCGCAATCCAATCTGGGCGCGGCCTATGCCCAAGGGCAAGGGGTCGCCGAGGATGTTGGCGAGGCGCTGCAATGGTACCGCAAGGCGGCCGACCAGGGCGATGCCATCGCCCAGCGCAACCTGGGGCGCATGTACGAGCAGGGACAGGGAGTTACCAGGGATGATGCAGCGGCGGCGAAGTGGTATACGGAGGCGGCGACGCAGGGGGATGCGGATGCGCAATACCGGCTGGGTGCAATGTATGCGCAGGGTCGCGGCGTGACCAGGGACAATGGCGAGGCGGTGAAATGGTACCGCAAGGCGGCGGCCCAGCAATTCGCCCCGGCGCGCCAGGCGCTGGAGGAATTCACACGCAGCCAGAAACCGCAGTAAGACGGGCCAAAGCCGCGTTTACAGCAGGCCCAGCAAGGCGGCGTGCGCCGCGGCGGCGGTCTTGTTCGCGACGCCGAGTTTCACTACAGCGTTGTTGGCGTGGTAGTTTACGGTGCGCTCGCTGATGGCGAGTATCGCCGAGATCTCGCTGGCGGTCTTGCCGTCCGCAGTCCAGCGCAGCACATCGATTTCCCGCTGGGACAGCGGTGTGTCGACGGAGGGCATAAAGCGGGGGGCGAGGTACCGGCTTATTTCCATGTGCGCAGTCTGCGCGGCCCAGGCCAGCATGGCCTGCTTTTCCCGAAGCTCCCGCGAACAAATCTCCCCTTCGCTGCGCGCCGCGGTAAGCACGCCCACGAGGTTGCGCGCGCAGCGCACCGGGTGCGCCCAGCCCACCTTGATTCCGTTGGCCTGCATGTCGTCCCAGAGCGCCGGCGCATGGGTGAAAACCTGCTCCGACCACACGAGCGGCGAAGCGTAGTGCTGCGCGTGCGCCAGGGTCGGGTCTATCGCCTGGTAGTTCAGGGCGCGGTAGCGTTGGCTCCACGCGCACGGATAGTTGTCCAGTTGCACAGCTTTCGGACTGGAGATCGGGAGCGGGAACCGCACATGGTAGGCGCACAGGTCGAAACCAAGGTCGCGCACATGCGCCGCCGCTGCGCGAAACAATTCAGAGAGCCTGCTATCGGGCTCCCGTTCGAACAGGAAATTATCAAGGCTGGCATTCATATGGATATTGTTATTGTTCGTAATACGATCAGCGACTTGGGTGGCAGACCGCAGCGGAGCGAGGGCGGCGTTCATCGGTGTCACAATTCCAAAATATCAACTATCTTAGCATGGGTATAGGGGCTGCCACTAGTCAAAGGTCGAAATATTCATTAGGCATAATAGGTTGTGGCCGATATAGGGTTCGGGGTATTACCGATGGCGCATGGTCGCCCGAAGCGCATGCCCTGTCAATGTTGACAGTTGGCAGGGTGATGCAAGGATGCTGTAATCAGGGGGTTCGGGGCCAGAGGGAGGGCGCCGGACGGGTCGTTGCGCGTGGCGACGGTCGGCATCTGTCTCCGTGGATGCGCTCACGCACACGTATGCAGTCAGCTTTACAAGGGGAAGTGGCGGAGGGCGAAGGATGGTGGAACCGTCCTTCGCCGCTTGGCTTGCGGCGTAACGATATCCCCTGACGCCTGTCGATGCATCGCTTGGCGGGCTCGCCTGCTCCCGGCTGGTGCGGCAATATTTCTTCAGGTTGCCGCCAGTGCGCCTGTCCTATCCGCACCGTTTCGCCTTTTCGCGAGTCCCATGGTAGCATCGCTCGTCGCATGTCTGTCACGTCAGGGGTTACCAAATGAAGGAAGCGTTGCTGCTGCTGCATTTTCTGGGGCTGATCATAGGCACGGGAGCGGGTTTCGCCGTGTTCGTGATTGGCTATCTGGCGCCGGGTTTTCCCGCCACCGGCAAGCGCGATGTGCTGATCAAGCTGTTTCCCCTGCGCTACATCTCCTACGTCGGCTTGCTGCTGCTCATCCTGTCCGGCGGCATGCTCATCCGGCCCTACTGGCCGCATCACGAGGAACTGGCGTGGTTCGGAACCAAGATGGTGTTCGTCGCCGCGATTGCGGCCGCGAGCATCTTCGGCATGTTCCAGATGCATCGCGCGCGCCTGAGTGCCGACAACAACGCCTTCAAGATGCTGTCTTATGCCGGCAAGGTGAGCTTTGTATCCAGCCTCATCGTCGTCGCCTGCGCCGTCTACACCTTCCATTGAGGAGTGGCGCCGGGAACCGGCGCTGCAACGCGTCAGCTCGCCTGGCTGATCTGCTGGAAAAGTTGCAGCCGGCGCGGGCTGATCTTGCCCTCAGCCGCGGCCTGGCGCACCGCGCAATCCGGTTCGTGGGCATGGCGGCAATTGTAGAAGCGGCAGCGTCCCAGATAAGGGGAAAATTCCGGGAACGCCTGTTCGATGTCGGTATAAGCCAGGTGATGCAAGCCGAATGCCTGCACGCCCGGGCAGTCTATCAAATGGCTTGCCGCATCGAGCTGATAGAGCCGGGCATGGGTGGTGGTGTGCTTGCCTGAATCCAGGGCAGTGGAAATCTCGCGCGTGGCGGCCTGTGCGCCCGGCAGCAGGGCATTGATGAGGGTGGACTTGCCCATGCCGGACTGGCCGACCAGCACGCTGGCCTGGCCCTGCAGGTATTCGCGCAACGGTTCCGCGCTCTGTTTCGCCGAAACCTCCAGCACCGGGTAGCCGATGGCCCTGTATGGCGCCAGGCGCTTGCGAGCCAGCGCGGCCGCCTCCGTCAGGTCGCACTTGTTCAGCACGATGAGGGCTCGGGCATGCTGCGCATGGGCTGCGATCAGGCAGCGTGCCAGCAGTTCGTCGTCGAAGCTGGGTTCTGCGGCCACCACGACGATGACCTGGGTGACGTTGGCGGCGATGAGTTTCTCGCGGTGCGCGACGGAGCGGTAGAGCAGGCTGGTGCGCGGTCTGATCGCCTCGATCACCGCCTGATCGCCGGACGTGCGTTGCAGTTCCACGGCATCGCCGCAGGCGACCTCGCTTTTCTTTCCGCGCGGTACGCAACTGAGTTGCGTGCCATCCGGCAGTTCCGCCAGATACTGGCGTCCAAACGCCGCGATGATCTTGCCTTGCAGCTTCAAGTGGTCAGATGGTCAGCAGCGCATCCACCTTGGCAGCGCAGATGAAATCGTTTTCGGACAGGCCGCCGATGGCGTGGGTGGAATATTCCACACGGCACTTGTTATAGCCGACTGTCATGTCCGGATGGTGGTCTTCACGGTGCGAGATCCAGGCTACGGCGTTGACGAAGGCCATGGTCTGGTAATAGTCCTTGAAATCGAATGTCTTCTCGATTTTGCTCTGGTGCAGCGTCCACCCTTCGAGCTCGTGCATGAGTTTCTCGGCTTCATCCAGGGCAAGCGGAGGCACCCCGCCTTCGCAGGGCTTGCAGCTCTTGTTGGTCAAGTCACAGGCTTGGTTCATGGCATTCTCCTCGTCGAAGTTTCCATTTCCCGATGCAGATGCATCCGATTTCCCGCTTGCGTGCCACGCCCCGATCGCGATGCCCGGATTACCGGAAGTGGTAATAGGTCCGGTTCAGGTAAGCGGCGAGGTCCTGCTCATTCTTGTCGGACATGGTGATATGCCCGCCGGCCGTGCACCGGCCCAGTTGGGCCAGCAGTTGGTCGGGGCTCCTTACCTTGCGGTTGAAGCGGGTGAAGATGGCATTGCCGTCGCCGTTCATGATCTGGTCATGGCAGCTGTTGCACTGGTTTTGCTGGAAGAATTTCTTCCCGGCTGCGGTGTTGCCTTTGGCGAACGGTTCGGCATGGGCCGTGCCCAGCAAAAACAGTGAAGCAATAAGGGTCAAAGGCAGCAATTTCATGGTTGGATCCTCACAATGTTTGCAGTCGGCCAATGCGCAGCGCAGCCGGCGGGTGCGAGTCATAGAACGTAGAATACAGCGGATCGGGGGTCAGTGTCGCGGCGTTATCCTGGTATAGCTTGACCAGTGCGCTGACAAGGTCGGCGGACGCGGTTTGGCCGGCGGCATAACGGTCGGCCTCGAATTCATGGCGGCGCGAGAAATAGCTGGTCAGCGGATGCAGCAGGAAGCTGAAAACGGGCATCACCATGAACAGCAGCAGCAATGCGACGGCGGTTGACAGCCCGCCCTGCGGCATGGCGACGCCCAGCCCCTGGAAGAACCAGGCCGAATGCATGAGCTGCGCCAGCAGCCACAGGAAGCCCAGGCTGAGGGCAAAGGTAGCGGCAAGACGCTTCGCCACGTGGCGGTGCTTGAAATGGCCCAGTTCGTGCGCCAGCACGGCCTCGATCTCGCTGCCGCTCAGGCGCTCCAGCAGAGTGTCGAAGAACACGATGCGCTTGGTCTTGCCGAATCCGGTGAAATACGCGTTGCCATGGGCGCTGCGGCGCGACCCGTCCATCACGAACAGGCCCCTGGCGGTGAAGCCGCACCGGGCCAGCAGGGCCTCGATCCGCGCCTTGAGTGCCTCATCCTGCATGGGCTGGAATTTGTTGAATAGCGGGGCGATGAAAGCAGGGTAGAGGAACTGCAGCAGCAGCACGAAGCCCACCCAGACCGACCAGACATACAGCCACCAGTACGTTCCCATGCGTGCCATCAGCCACAGCACGCCATACAGCAGCGGCAGACCAAACAGCGCGCCGAGCAGGAGCTTCTTGATCTCATCGACGAGGAACAGACCCGGCGTCATCTTGTTGAAACCGAAATGCGCCTCGACGATGAAGGTCTGGTATACGGAGAACGGCATTTCCAGCAGGGCGGAGATCAGCAGCACAGAGGCGAACAGGGCAATGCCCTGCAGGATGGGCGCGCCGAACACATGCTCCCACGCCCCGGCCAGCCATCCGATGCCGCCGCCCAGGGTGAAGGCGAGCAGCACGATGGCCTCCACTACGTCGTCGAGCATGGAAAGCCGGGTCTTGGCGCCGGTGTAATCCGCGGCTTTCTGATGGGCGGCCAGATCTATGCGTGCGCGGAAGGCGGCGGGAACCTCGGCGCGGTGCGTGGCGATGTGGGCGAGATGGCGCCGGGCCAGCCAAAGCTTGGCAAGCGTGGTCAAAACGAGGGCCGCAACGAACAGGCCAGAAAACAGGGATGCGGTCATGGTGGCTATGCGAACGGTTCAGTATCAAAAAATGGCGGGATGCCGCGCATATGTGACACAATATAAAAAACGAAAATCTGCGCAGGGCGGAATTATGGCACAAAACCAGAATTATCTTGTCTGGCTGGACATGGAGATGACCGGCCTGAACCCGGACAGTGACCGCATTATCGAGGTCGCGATGGTGGTCACCGATGCCAACCTCGAAACCATCGCGGAATCGCCCGTCGTAGTGGTGCACCAGCCCGACAGCATCCTGGACGGGATGGATGCCTGGAACAAATCCACCCACGGCAAGTCCGGCCTGATCGACAAGGTCCGTGCGTCCACATTGGACGAGGCGGCGGCCGAGACAACGCTGCTGGCATTCATGCAGGACCATGTGGCGGAGAGTTCGTCCCCGATGTGCGGCAATTCGATCTGCCAGGACCGGCGCTTCATGGCGCGCTGGATGCCGCAACTCGAAGCATGGTTTCACTACCGCAACCTGGATGTCAGCACCCTCAAGGAGCTGGCGAAACGCTGGAAGCCCGAAGTGGCCAGTGGCGTGAAGAAGCATGGCAAGCATGAGGCGCTGGCGGACATCTACGAATCCATCGAAGAGATGCGGCACTACCGCGACAATTTCCTGAAACTGTGACCCGGCCTGCCCGCCTGCGCTTCGGCGCGAGCGGCAGCGGCAAGGGTGAAAACACCTGTACAATGAATCCCCGGCCCGCCTGCTTCGCGGCTGCGGTTTGCGTCCGCCGCCTGGCGTGCAACGAGACAAGGTCAGGAACGACATGGCCGTCGAAACAGAACTGAAGCTGCACATTGCGCCAGAGCACCTGGAGCGGCTGCGCCGCCATTCTTTCCTGAAGCAGATTTCATCCGGACGGGCCGTCACGCGCGCCCTGCGCAATGTCTATTTCGACACACCCGAGCTTAGCCTCCACGCGCATGCGATGGCGCTGCGCTTGCGCCGCGCCGGAAATCGCTGGCTGCAGACACTGAAAGGCGGCGGGGGGATGGAGGCCGGGCTGCACAGCCGGAACGAATGGGAAACGGCGGTCGCGGGCGAAGTCCTGGACTTGCCCGCGTTGAAGGCGGCCGGCGGCAAACTGCCATCCGGCGCCGGCAAACACTTGCAGCCCATCTTTTCCACCGACTTTTCCCGGTTTGTGCGGCAGGTGCAATACGGCGGAGCCGAGATCGAGCTGTGTGTGGACAGCGGGGAGATCCGCGCGGGGAACAAGAGCCGCCCCATATCCGAACTCGAGCTGGAATTGAAAAGCGGGGAACCCAGGCAGCTTTTTGCCCTGGCGCTGGAATTGCTCCAACGCGTGCCCCTGCAGATCGAGCTGTTCAGCAAAGCGGAATACGGCTACCGGCTTTACCTGGGCAGCGAACAGGCCGTGGTCAAGGCCGGCTTCCCGTCGCTGCATAAGACGCAGGATACTTCCTCCGCGCTGAAAAGCATGGTCGCAGCCTGCCTGATGCATGTGCAGGCCAACGTTCAGGGCGCGATGACCGGCGGCGAGGCGGAATACCTGCATCAGGTGCGCGTGGGATTGCGCCGTCTGCGGGTGGTGCTGGCGATGGCAAAATCGTGGCGGCGCGATTCGGAACTCGATGCCCTGCGTGGCCAGGCCAATGAGTTGGGCGAGAGACTGGGGGTCGCCCGGGACTGGGACGTATTCGTCACGCAATTGCTGCTTCCCATGCGCGAGCAGTTTCCCAACCATCCAGGCCTGGAGGCGGTGATGCGCATCAGCGAGGCACGGCGGCAGGACTGCCACGCCAGAACGCGGACCTGCCTCGGGTCGAGCGATTTGCCGCGCTTGATGCTGCGCATGGGCGCCTGGCTGCAGAACGACTATTGGCGGGCGGACGCGGGAGAGGCCGTTGCGCTTGGCGAATTCGGCGTGAAGACCTTGCGCAAGCGGGCCAGGGAGGTCGCGCGCCATGGCAAGCGTATCGCAAATGGCGCGCCGGAAGAACTGCACGCCTTGCGCATCGCCTGCAAGAAACTGCGCTACAGCGGAGAAATGCTCCGGCCGCTGTTCAAGGCGGGCGCCACGCGCCATTACCTTGAGGCCATGTCCGGGCTGCAGAATGCGCTGGGTGTGTTGAATGACATCGCCACGGCGCGCCGGCTGCTGGCGGACGGGCACCTGGCAGGGGATGCGGCGACACAAGACCTCATGCACGACTGGCTGGACCGCGACCATGCGCAGAGCCTGATGCGGCTGGGCCGGGCCTGGAAACGGTTTGCCGGTCAGCGGCCGTTCTGGGAGGCGTGACGGCATTCCGGGAGTCACGAGCGGGAACCCCGGGTGCATGTTTGCGCGACCCGCGCGCCGCACCAGCGGCGTAAAAAATTTTCATTTCTTAATAAAATTTTCACAAAACGCTTGACGGTTTTTTTTCGGCCTTTATAATGCGCACCTCTTCGCCGCTACGGTGCAACGCAGCAAGCAACAGCGGCCTGTTCTTTAAAAGTTTAAGACAACCGACGAGTGTGGGTATGTGTATTGGGGCGTCATGGTCTATATGGCTGTGATGCGTGACTCGATATATATGTAGTGACTCACACGAAGTCGAAGTACGAATATGTAATTCGCTTT
>DATFUZ010000014.1:0-46993 GCA_035260545.1 Gallionellaceae bacterium
TGTATATCCGGCATGACTTCACGCACGCGCTTGACCACGTCGAGAAGGTTGGCGGTGGGCGCGACCTGGATGCCGATGAATACCGCGCTCTGGCCGTCGAAAGCCACCGCGCTGTCATAGTTGTCCGCCCCCAGCGTGACGTTGGCGACATCCTGCAGGCGCACCATCGCATTGCCCGACTGGCGGATGATGAGGTTGCGGAATTCATCCAGCGAGTGGAGATTGGTCGAGGCCGAGAGGTTGGTCTGCACCATCAGGCCCTTGGTGTTTCCCACGCCGGAGAGGAAGTCGTTCTGGATCATCGCATTGCTGACATCTGCCGGCGTCAGCCCATAGGCGGCAAGCTTCTTCGGGTCCAGCCAGGCGCGCAATGCGAAGTTCTTGGCGCCGAGCAGCTCGGCGGTCTGCACTCCGGGCACCGTCTGCAGCTTGGGCTGCACCACGCGCAGGAGATAATCGGTGATGTAGTTGGGCGGCAACTGCTTGCTGTAGAAGCCGATATACATGGCGTCCAGGGTCTGGCCGATGCTGATGGTCATCACCGGCTTTTGCGTCTGCGGCGGCAGCGCATTGAGCACGGAGGTGATCTGGGCGTTCATTTCGGTGAGCGCCTTGTCCGGATCGTAATTGAGCTTGAGCGTGACCGTGATGATGCTGCTGCTGTTGGTGCTGGTCGAGTTCATGTAGTCGATGCCGTTGACCTGGGCAATGGCATTTTCCAGCGGAGTCGTGATGAATCCCGCCACCAGGTCCGGATCGGCGCCGAAGTAGGTGGTGGTCACGGTGATCACCGCATTCTGGGTGCGCGGAAACTGGAACACCGGCAGAATGCCGAAGGAGCGCAGCCCGAGCACCAGCAGCACCAGGCTGATCACGATGGACAGCACCGGGCGACGGATGAAAATGTCGGTGAATTTCATCGTGTGCCCGCCCTATTCGTCCCGCGGTTCGGGGTGCGCCTCATCGGTCGGCACGATCTCGTTGTTGACCTCGATCGGCGAGCCGTTGTGCAGCTTGATCTGGCCGGCCGTCACCACGATGTCTCCCTCCTTCACACCCTTGAGCACGGCGACCTGGTCGCCGCGCGTGTCGCCCGTGGTCACGAACACCTGCTTGGCGATGAATTTTCGCTTGCCGTTCGCGTCCACCCCCTCTGGTTCCGCGAGATACACGACGTTGCCGTACGGGTTGTAGATAATCGCGGTCTGCGGCAGCGTGATATAACGCTCCGGCTTGCCGGTGGAAATCTCGACCGTCGCATACATGCCGGGAAGCAGCTTGCGTTCCGGATTTTTCAGTTTGACGCGGACTTTCACGTTGAGCGTACTGGTGTCCACTTCGGGATTGATCACCGCGACTTCGCCGCTGAACTGCTCGCCGGGATAGGCATCAGTCCCCGCGGAGACGGCCTGCCCGACATGGATCAGGCTGATGTCGCGCTGCGGTACGGAAAAGTCCAGGTAGATCGGGTTCAGCGCCTGCAGCGAGACCACGGGCGTGCCAGCGCTCAGGTACTGTCCCACGCTGACTTCGCGTATGCCGACGCGCCCGGAGAACAGCGCACGGATGAATTTCTTGTTCACCACCGCCTGCTGCTGGGCCACCGCCGCCTTCGCTTGCGACAGGTTGGCCTGGTCCACGTCCAGCGTCTGCCGGCTCACCGCCTTGAACTCGTATTGCAGCTTGTCGCGGTCATAGGTGGTCCTGGCGATCGCCGCGGCCGCTTCCAGCGTGTGCAGGCGCGCGATGTCGTCGTCGGCGATCAGCTCCACCAGCACCTGCCCCTTCCTCACGTCCTGGCCCTGCCTGAAGCGCACGGCCGCAACGATGCCGGCCACCTCGGGGCTCACTTCCACGCCTTCGATGGCGCGCAGGCCGCCAACGGCGGCCACTCGCGGCTGCCAGTTCTGGAAGGCGGCGCTCGTCGTGGAAACCGTCTGCGGCATATTGCCGCGCGAGGCCATGTATTTCTTGATCATCCTGCCCTTGAAGGCCTGGAATCCGAAGATGCCGCCGAACACCAGTCCGGTCAGCGCCAGCATGATTACCATTCGTATTGCGGTTCGTTTCGTCATGGTTGCGAACTCCGTTGTTGCGCGCCCGCCGCGTCATTGGCCGCCTTGGCGGTCTTGCCGTCAGGACCGCCCGCGCCGCGGTTCCACCATCCACCGCCCAGCGCCTGAAACAGCGCGGCGGTATCCGCGTAGCGGCTGGCGCGCGCCTGCGCCAGCGCGATGCGCGTCTGCGCATAGGCCTGCTGCGCGTTCAGCAGCACCAGAAAATTCGCCGCACCCACCTGGTATTGCTTGCGCGCAATGTCTACCCCCTCGGCCGCAGACTGGGACGCCTGCAGCTGTGACTGGAGTGTCTGGCCGTCAAACTGCAGTGCATCGAGCACGTTGGCGACATCCTGGAACGCGGCCAGCACGGTATCCCGGTAGTGCGCGACTGCCGCGTCGTGGGCGGCGACGGCGGCGCGCTTCTGGTGCAGCAGCGTGCCGCCGCGAAACAGCGGCTGGACGATATTTGCGCCTATGCTCCAGATGCCGGATCCCGCCTTGAACAGTCTGTTCGCCGACGTCGCGACTGACCCGACATTTCCGGTGAGGGTGAGTTGCGGCAGTTCCTCGGCGGTCGCCACGCCGATCTGGGCATTGGCGGCGTGCAGCAAGGCTTCCGAGGCACGTATGTCCGGCCGCTGCTCCACCAGGCGGGACGGCAGGCTGACGGGCAGTTCCTGCGGGAGTTGCAGGCTCTCCAGATCAAAGGTCTCCGGCTCGCCCTGGCCTGGAAAATCGCCGACCAGCACGGCGATCTGGTTGCGCACCTGGGCAAGCTGCTTTTGCAGCGCCGGCAGGGTAGCGCGGGTCTGCGCAAGCGCGGTCCGCTGCTGCACGACCCCGACCTCAGCAATCGCGCCTACGCTGAGCTGGCGCTCCATGATGGCGAGCTGCTGGCTCTGCACGTCGACGATGTCGCTGGTCGCCGCAATCTGGGCGCGCAGCGAGGCCTCCTGCAGCGCGGCCGTGACCACGTTGGAGGTGAGGGTGAGGTAGGCGCTTTCCAGCTCGAAGCGCTGATAATCCTCCTGGGCGACCAGCGCCTCCAGCGAGCGCCGCGTAAGCCCGAAGAAATCCAGCCCGTAGGACACCCCGACCGAGGCGTTGTACAGGGTGAACATCGTGCCCGGAAAATTGGGATTGCCGAACTGCGCGCCGACGATCTTCTCGTGATTGACCGTGCCGCTCGCATTCACCGAGGGAAAGAGCTCCCCTCTGCCTGCATAGTAGGTCTCCTGCGCCTGGCGCAGGGTGGCTTCCGCGGCCTGCAGGTTGGGATTGGCTTTCAGGGCCCGTTCGACCAGGCGGTTCAGCGCGGGCGAATGAAACAGGGTCCACCACTGGGCGGGAATGTCCTGGCCCTGAACAAAAGTCTGGGCCGGCAGCCCGCCGGCGGCGGGAAGCGCCGGCGGCAGCGGCGCGGAAGTGTAGCCCTTGACGGCGGGCGGCGGCGGACGCTTGAAATCCGGCCCCACGGCACAGCCCGCCGCGCTTGCGGCAATCAAGGAAACGACGGCAAATCTTGTTGTTCGTCTGAATGCCATGCCCCACCCGTTCAGGATTGTCCGGCCCACCGGGTACTGCACGGAGGGCGTGCCCGGTCATTCTATTTGTTCCGGACGCTCCTTGCCACCCTAAACGCTCGCGGCAACTGGACATCATATTTTTTCCTGCCGATTCGCAGCATTGCGGCCACTCACTGCCCCGGCACCTCACTTGCACAGGCATATATTGTCTGCTAAGGTGTCCGCCGCCATGAGGTCCATCCGCTTATTTCTGCCGCTGCTTTTCGCCCTGTCCCTGCTGTCTGCGCAACAGGTCGGGGCGGCGCACGCCGTACATCACGCGCTGGAACAGTCGCAGCAGAAGGACAAGCACTCCTCGCATTCGACGGTGTGCGAGAAGTGCGAGAACTATGCGCAGTTGGGCAGCGCGCTCAATGTCGGCTGCTACCTGCCGCCGTTGCTGCCCGCCGGCACCGAGGCGGCCGTCTCCGTTGCCGCTACCTTCCACACCATACATACACTGGCCGCCATCGCCCGCGGCCCGCCCGTTTCCTCCCGCAAAATCGCATAACCTCCCCCTCGCGTGGCGCGAGGGGGCTGCAATTTTTGGAGGAAACACGTGTTCAAGCATGCAATCATTTGCGCGGCGCTCATCGTGCCGCCATACGCCCGCGCGGCTGACGCCGGCCAGCCCACCCCTGCGCCCGGCGCCGCGCATCCCGCGCCCCCGGCCGCCGGCCAGAATCGCATAAGCGGCGTGGTCCGCGACGCGACAGGCAAGCCGGTAGGCGGAGCGCAACTCAGCCTGCAGACCGCCGACGGCAAGACCGTAGCAAAGACCGCCAGCGCAGCCGACGGCAGCTTTGCCTTTGCCCCCGTGCCCGCGGGCCGCTATTCGGTAGTCGGCGGCAAGGCCGGGTTCAGGACGGCAACCAGCCCTGTCAGCGTCACGTCGGGCGCCGCGCAAGCGGTCGTTACGCTGGTCT
Organism: Gallionellaceae bacterium; assembly: GCA_035260545.1. Taxonomy (GTDB): domain Bacteria; phylum Pseudomonadota; class Gammaproteobacteria; order Burkholderiales; family Gallionellaceae; genus DATDDB01. The sequence continues at coordinate 4,552 of DATFUZ010000014.1, forward strand.
CCACGCAAACGCAGGAAATCACCATTGTCGCCACACGGCTGGAGAAGGCGCGCAACAGCCTTTCGCCCAAGACCGGCGGCAGCGCCTACCAGTTCAGCAAGAGCGACATCGCCAAGCTGCCGCAGGGCAACAACACTCCGCTGAACCAGGTCCTGCTCCAGGCGCCCGGCGTCAGCAACGACTCCTACGGCCAGGTCCACGTGCGGGGCGACCACGGCGACATCCAGTACCGCATCAATGGCATCATGCTGCCCGAGGCGATCAGCGGCTTCGGCCAGTCGCTGGATACGCGCTTTGCCCAGCACATCGACCTGCTGACGGGCGCACTGCCGGCGGAGTATGGCTTCCGCACGGCCGGCGTGGTGGACATCGAGACCAAGACGCGCTTCCAGGGCGGCGGCAACGTCGACCTCTACGGCGGCAGCTACGGGACCTTCAACCCCAGCGTCGAATACGGTAACACCAAAGGCAATGTCTCGTATTTCGTGAACGGCTCTTATCTTACGAACGACATCGGTATTCAGAACCCGGCGCCCACCGCGACGCCGCTGCACGACCGCACCCAGCAGCAAAAGGGCTTCGGCTATGTCTCCTACCTGCTCAATCCGTCGACCAAGGTCAGCTTCCTGGCCGGGACCTATGACGGCACGTTCCAGATCCCGAACATCCCCGGACAGACACCGGACCCCAACAACCTCGGCATCCTCGCCCAGATGGGGCTCACCGGCTACGATTCCGCCACCCTGAACGACAACCAGCGCGAGGTGAACCGCTTTGCAATCGCGGCGGTGCAAAGCTCGCTGAGCGACAGCTTCGACTATCAGGCTGCGCTGTTCACGCGCTATTCCAGCGCGCATTACATGCCCGACGTTACCGGCGACCTTGCATTCAACGGCGTGGCGTCGGACGTGTTCCGCAGCAGCGCCAGCAGCGGCCTGCAGACAGATGGCACCTATTACCTGAACACCCTGCACACGCTGCGCATGGGCCTGTTCGCAAGCACCGAGAACGTGGTGAACGACAATGCCTCGACGGTGTTTCCGGTCAATGCAACCGGCCAGGTATCGGGGCCGGCCTACACCATCGTCGACAACAGTACGCACAACGGCAATACGCTGCTCGGCGCCTATCTGCAGGACGAATGGAAAGCCACGGACCGGCTGACCGTCAACTACGGCGGGCGTTACGACCACGTGAACACTTTCTTCGTCAACGAACAGCAGTTCAGCCCGCGGCTGGGGGTGGTGTTCAAGCAGTCGTCTGCGACCGCGTGGCATGCCGGATACGCGCGCTACTTCACCCCGCCGCCCACCGAACTGGTGCCCTCCACCGCCGTGGCGGCATTCCAGAACACCACCAATGCGCCGCTGGTGACCACCAACGACCCGGTGAAGTCCGAACGCTCGAACTACTTCGACGCGGGCGTCACGCAGCGGCTGACAGCCGCCACCAGCCTGGGGCTGGACACCTTCTACAAGCGCTCCACCAACGTGATCGACGAAGGGCGGTTCGGCCAGGCGCTGATCATGACCCCTTACAACTACGCGGAAGGCAAGATCTACGGCGCGGAACTGACGCTCAACTACCGCAAAGGTGACTTCTCCGGCTACGCCAACGCGGCCCGCATCATCAGCAAGGCGAAGGGCATCATCTCCAGCCAGTACCTGTTCGACCCGGCCACGCTCGCCTATGCGGCGAACAACTGGGTCAACGTGGACCACGAGCAGGCCGTTTCCGCCACGCTGGGAGGTTCCTATCTGTGGTCCGGCACGCGCTGGAATGCCAACGTGGTCTACCAGAGCGGGCTGCGCAACGGTTTCGCCAACATCGGCACCCTGCCTTCGTACACGGTGCTGAACCTGGGCGCGACCCGCACCTTCGGCCTGCCGGACGTCGGCCCGGTGGAAGGAAGGCTCGCCATCCTCAACGCGCTGGATCGCGTGTACAAGATCCGCGACGGCTCCGGCATCGGCGTATTCGCCCCGCAGTACGGCGCGCGGCGCGGCCTGTACGCCGGCGTAACCAAGTCATTCTGACCGCCTACCCGAATATCACAAGGACACTGACATGAACGACATCAACCAGACACTGGATGCACTGAAATACGGCGGCGTGACGATCTACCCGCTGCTCGCCCTGGCGCTGCTGGCGCTGGTCATCATCATCGACAAAGCCTACCTGCACTGGCGCTACATCCGGCTGCCGCATGCGCTGGTGAATCTGGTCGAGACCTACGGCTTCACCTGGGAAAAGCTGGAGCAGGAACTGGCGGCCGGCGCTTCCGATAATTATTTCTCCCGCTTTTCCCGCGTGCTGCTTGCAAACCGCGACAAGCCGGTGTGGTGGGTGGAATCGCGCGCCGGGGACGAGGCGCAGGCGCTGGAAGCCGGCATGAACCGCGGCCTGTGGGTGCTGGAGACCATCGTCACCGGCGCGCCGCTGCTGGGCCTGCTGGGCACGATCACCGGCATGATGCACGCCTTCAACCTGATCGGCGGCAACGGCCTGGTGGATCCCAGCGGCGTCACCGGCGGCGTGGCGCAGGCGCTCATCGCCACCGCCTTCGGCATCTTCATCGCCATCTTCTCGCTGTTCGGCTACAACTATTTTTCCCGCCGCCAGGCGCGCGCGCTGGAAGCCATGGAGCGCCTGGGCACGCGCATCGTGGACAACATGCGCCTGGCTCACCATGAGAGCGGCGCGCTTCAGGAAAGCGGGAGCCCGGCATGAAACTGCGCAAATCCCGCGAATACAAGCGCGGCCGCATCGAGATCATCCCGATGATAGACGTGATGTTCTTCCTGCTCGCCACCTTCATGCTGGCCTCGCTGTCGATGCAGAACCTGCATTCGCTGCCGGTCAACCTGCCGCAGGGGCACGCCGCGCCCATCCAGGCGAAGACCCCGGTGACCCTCACCATCACGCCGGACAGCCGCATATTCCTCGACAAGACGCCGGTCACGCTGGACAACCTGGCGCAGACGCTCAAGGGCATGCTGTCCGGCCCCGATGCCAGCATCATCGTGGCGGCCGACAGCGCCGCGCCCAACGGCATCACGGTGCAGGCCATGCTCAGGGCACGCCAGGCCGGTGCGCAGCATTTCCTGATCGCGGTCAAGCATGCTGATTGACGCGCCAGCCTGGTTCTCCGGCGAACACGTCGATTCGCCGTGGCAGCGTCTTTACTGGACGCTGCCGCTGGCGCTGCTGATCTGCGCCAGCGGCCTGTTCCTGTTCTCGGACTTCATGGAACATGACGCACCGACGGCGCCCAAGCCCCTGCCCGTCGATGCGCAGATCATCGAACTGCCCAGCCCTGCTGCAGCGCATGCACCGGCACACCGCGAACCGGCGCCACCCCCGCCACCCCCGCCGCCCGCGGCGAAACAGCCGGCCTTGCCTCAGCCCGCGCCACCGCCGCGGCAGGCAAATGCGGCCCCGGCGCCAGCGGCGCCCGCCCGCCCCGCCCCGGCACAGCCCGCCGCCCCGGCGACGCCCAACCGCGGAGCGCAGAGCGTCGCACACCCGATGCCGGTCATTCCGGACGACCTGAGGGAAGACGCCATGAACGCAGTCGCCACCGCGCGCTTTCACGTCGCGAGCGACGGCAGCGTAGTGGTGGAACTGATCCAGCCCACGCAAAATCCGCGTCTCAACCGCTTCCTGCTGGAGGCCTTGAGGCGCTGGAAATTCTCGCCCGCGATCCAGGACGGCAAACCGGTGCCGTCGGTGGAAGACATCGTCGTCCGGGTAAACGTTGAATAGCCTGTCGCCGGCTCCCCTGGCGGCCTCGCGCCTGGATGGCGCGGCCCTGGCCCTTGCCACCCGGCAGGCGGAAGATCCGCGGCATAGCGCTTGCGCGGACCCCGATCTTGCGCTAGTTTGCCCTTGGGGGTAACTTGGCCCACGGCCCGCAATGCGCCGGCCGCCCCTGCACCCGGGAAAAAATGACATCGAATAACGAGAACGGCAGTGTGAGTGACATTGCGAAGCTGTGGCTCGCCGCGCTGATCGTGGGCCTGCTGACGGCCGGCGCCCTGGTCGTCTACCACGCAGCGATCCACGCCATCCAGTGGCTGCTGACGCAGCACACCGGCAGCCTGGTGCAGGATGCGCGCAAGCTGCCGCTCTGGATCCGCGCGCTGGTTCCCGCCATGGGCGGGCTCGTGGCCGGCCTGATCCTGGATGTCGGCAGGGGCTGGACGGGCGGAAAGCCGCACATCGACTATATAGACGCGGCGCGGGAGGGCGCAACTGCACTCAATGACCGCACCACGGCTGTGAGAACGCTGTCCTCGCTGTTCTCCATCGCTTCGGGCGCCTCCATCGGCCGCGAAGGACCGATGGTGCAAATCTCGGCCTGGCTCGCCTCCTGGCTCGCGCGCCTGTTCCCCGTTCCCGCGGCGGAGCGCAACGCGATCCTGATCTGCGGCATCACCTCGGGCATAGCCGCCGTTTACCATGCGCCCATCGCCGGCGTGGTGTTCGCGCTCGAACTGGCGCTGGGATTCTTCTCGCGGCATGCCATTGCACCGCTCATTCTCGCTGCCGTCGCCACCAGCGCCCTGATCTTCTGGACAGTGGAGCCCAGCCCGCTCTACATCCTGCCGGTCGTGCCCAGGATGCCGGTGACCGGGCAAGGGCTGGCAGCCGCCCTGTGCGTAGGCGCCGTGTCCGGGCTGCTCGGCCTGTTCCAGCTCAAGATGATCGAATGGGCGCACGCCGGCTTCGGCCGCATCCGGCGGCGCGCGCTGCGCCTCGGGCTGGGCGGGATCGCCGTCGGCCTCCTGTCGATGGTTGCGCCGGAAGTGTGGGGCAACGGCTATACCGCAGTCTCCAACGTGCTGGCGGGCGGCCTGAGCTGGAAATGGGTCGCGATCGTGCTCTGCGCGAAGCTGCTAGCCACCGTCGCCAGCACCAGCTCCGGCGCCATCGGCGGCATCTTCACGCCTACATTGTTCGTCGGCGCCACCAGCGGCTATCTGTTCGGCGTCGCGCTCGGCGGCGTGCACATGGGCGGGGACCAGGTCATCATGGCCGTCATCGGCATGGCCGCGGTGCTTGCCGCGGTCACCCGCGCACCGCTGATGGCGATCGTGATGGTGCTCGAAATGACCGGGCAGTTCCAGGTCACCCTGCATGTGATGCTGGCGTGCGGTGTCGCATACGCAATCAGCACCCGCTTCCGCATCAAGGCGCTTTACGGCAACCCCATCGAGCATCACAGCTGATGCGCGTCGCACGTGCGATGCGCATTGGGTATTTGCGTGCAAGCGCTTGACGGGCGCGCCTCGTCTTCTGCACTATAGGCGATGCAGCCCAACCCGGAGCACCGCCATCACAAGAGGAGAAACCCTATGCGCCGTATACTATTTGCAGCCCTGATCGCCAGCCTTTCCAGTCTCGCCTGGGCCGGCGGCTTCAAGCTTTCCAGCCCCGACATCAAGCCCGGCAAGATGATCCCGCAGCGCTTCGAGTTCAACGGCTTCGGCTGCTCGGGCGAGAACAAGTCGCCTGCGCTCCAGTGGAGCGGAGCGCCCAAGGGCGCCAAGAGCTTCGCGCTGACGGTCTACGATCCCGACGCACCGACCGGCTCCGGCTGGTGGCACTGGGTGGTGATCAACATCCCCGCCGACGTGCACGAACTGGCGGCCGACGCGGGCGCAGCCAACAGCACCACCCTGCCCAAGGGCGCCACGCAGATCCGCAACGACTATGGCGCCGAGGCCTTCGGCGGCACCTGCCCGCCCAAGGGCGACAAGCCGCACCACTACATCTTCACGCTCTACGCGCTGAAAACCGACAAGCTGGAAGTACCGGCAGGCGCCAGTCCGGCGCTCACCGGTTTCATGATCCACGCCAACATGCTGGCCAAGGCGCGCTTCGTCGCCCGCTACGGACGCAAGTAGCCGCCGCCCTCGCGCGCGGGCCGCTGTGCTTCAAAGGCATTGCGCCCGCGCCGCCCGGTCCCAGGCTCATTGCACGATGGACGGCCTGAGCGCTGTGCTAACGGCGCGATGTTCCAGGGATGGTCTGGCAGGTGCGCTGGGTCGCCAAGCGTGGACAAAGTCTATGGGTTCGCGGTCATCGCCGCTGTGTTCAGGAAAGGGGCACGGTAGATGGCCCCATTGGGCGGAAGATGGCGGAACGCCTGTTCCGCCGCCCCCGACGAGATGAACTGGCGCCGCTATGAGGCGCCGTCCAGCGAATTCAGCCATGAACCGTATCTGGCCAGTGCACCGGTCAGGTCTTCGCCTTCCACGGCCTCCTGCGCTGCCTGCTCCGGCATTTCCGCTTGACCATCCGGCACAGCGGCGGCTTCGGAGCCCCACAGGAAATCAAGGACTGATTCATCGTTCGAGATTGCGTCAGGATTCTCACTCTTCCCCTGCCGCGCCATATCGGTGTTTTGGTTCTCCGGCATCGGAATCTCCCTTCTCAGGATTTGTTTAGTTGTTATAAGGCCTGCGCGGGCAATCACTTCTGCGGCAGATCCGCCCCGTGAACCACATCCCTGGTGGCCGGGTTGTATCCCTGGTGGCCGGGTTGTCAGGAGTCTTTTTTCCTCCAAAACAGATGGGTGCGCACTGTACCGTACTTTTCCAGCGAATCCTAGAACATCAAATATACTAGTGTTATCCCCTATTACGCGATATATATACGCATATACGTTGGGCGCATTCCCCATACAAACGGCGCGCTCGCATTTTGCCTGGCGTTTTTCCTGCATTGGGGTCCGCTCATCCCGCGCGAGCGGTGATGCGCGGCATGACGCGGGCGGGGCGGAGGCAACGACCGGCGCGGCTACAAGCCCGATGAAATTGCCATTAATTCAGGAGGATGCAATGAAGACAGCAGCAAGCCCACGCCCGCGGCCGGTGGCGCCGCCGTGAATCGGTGCCGGCGCATTTCGTCTAAGGGTTATAGTCCAAATGTAGTATATGGGCTTCCGAAGCAATCACTGTAGCATCTGAGTCCCGCGGCAGTCCTGGTGCTATTCACTATTTGTCGCACTGACGATCCCTGGGGGCGGGAAGGTCCTGAATTCCCGGCCGGAATTGGCAATGCACAACCCGTTATCCTCGAAAATCTACGTACTGATCCTCGGCGCCGATGAGCTGATTCGCGAAGGTGTGTTTTTCGTGGTGTCAAGATTGATGCCGAACGCAACGATCTTCACCGCGAGCCCCGAGGACCAGATCAACCCGAAACGCATCCGCGCCGACCTCATCCTGTTTTTGCTGAGCCCGCCCTATCTTTCGGGCATCGACAATCTGCAGGCATTGCGGGCGAAGTTTCCCGATGCCGCGCTCATCACGCTGAGCGACAGCAAGGAGGAATACCTGCTCATGGGCGCGGCTGGGAGCCGCACCTGCGGCTTCCTCCTGGTATCGGATGACGTGGAGTCCCTGGGCGCCACGATTATCTACGCCCTATCCGGAAAAGCCGCCTACCCGGACGGCAAACCGCTCAGAAGCCTGCTCGCGCCCGTGAAGTTGAGGTTACGCAACCCGAAGCTTACGCCGCGCCAGATGCAGGTGTATGAATACCTGCGCGCCGGGAAGACAAACAAGGAAATCGGCGCGCTGCTGAAGCTCAGCGACAACACGGTGCGGTCGCACGTGTCCGCGATTCTCAAAACGCTGAACGCCAATAACCGCACCGAAGCGTCGCAGCTGGTCAGCCTGTTCCACCGCCGCTGACGTGCTGCCGCTCAGCGCTTCACCGCGCGTGTCAGCAGGTATTCGTGGCGCACGATATTGTCGCGAAGGTATTCGGCCACCACTTCGTCCATCTCGTCGCGCCACGCCTGCAGTTTCGCCGGCTCCACCTCCAGCGCCTGCACGGTGCGGATGAAGGGCCCCGCCTTCGCTTCCTGGAACAGACGCAGGTGCCGGGCGCTCAGCGCCGGCGCGTTCATGATGCCGCGCTCCACGTGCAGCCTCGCGACCCGCTCGCCAAGCCGCTCGCGCACCACGGCCACATCTCCCCACTGCACCGGCGAAGGCACCCCCGGCGGGGGCGGAACGTACTTTGCATTTATCGAGAACTGGCGGCCGATGAGCTGCTCGCCCGGCCAGGTCGCAAAGGCAATGAGCCCGCCCGGCTTGAGCACCCGCAGCATCTCGCCGATCGCGACTTCCGGGCGCGGCGCGAACATGTGGCCGAACTGGCTCAGCACCACGTCGAACTCGCCGTCATGGAACGGCAGCGCCTCGGCATCGCCCTCATGCCAGACAATATCGCGGTGGCCGACCACGGCCGCATTTTCCCTGGCCTGCGCCAGCAGTGAGGGTGTGAGGTCCAGTCCGGACACCGTTGCCCCGGCGCTGCGCGCCGTGATCGCCACCACGCCGGTGCCGGTGCCCACGTCCAGGACCGCCTGCCCCGGCTTCACATCCGCGAAGCGCACCAGATGACCGGCCACCGGCGTGGTGAATACCGCCATGTCGCCGAAATTTCCCAGCGCCCACAGCGCCTTTTGCCTGGCCTTGAATTCCGCATATGGATCCGTGTTCATGATTGCCTCCTGTGTCAGGGATGCCCTCGATACGCCAGCGGCCAACCGCGCTCAACGCGCGCGCCGCCAGATCAGTTCGCCGTTCTTCCACACTTCCTTCACCCGGTGATAGGGTATGCTCAGCACATGCCCGCCCTCGTCCGTAATCTCGAAACAGGAAAGACTGTCCGCTTCCTGGCGCGCCTCATGCAATGGCACGTAGACCAGACCGCCGCGCACATGGTCGAGGTAGCCCAGCTTGAACTCGCCGCGCCCGAATTCGGAATCCCAGCGGATGCGGCTGAGCAATTCATGCAACGGCATCATGGTTTAAATTCAGTTTCACCGCATGCAAAGACAAGCCCGCAGTGTACTCCAGTCGCCGGAGGCCGGCGAACATCGCGCGGGGACCGGCGATGCACGCGGATTTTCCGCCGTTGACGCCCCTATTGCGGACACGGGGGTACGAAGCGCATAATTGCCCGGATGTTGTTCCGAAAATTCTCCAAAACAACCGAAATGGGCAACACAGACACCGGCGCATCGCACAGGAAACAGCGAAACCAAAGACCGGCTGATTGACCGCTCTTCAGGATTCCCGCTGCTTGGGGAGCAGGCGCATGCGCGTTCGGGGGAGGAAGCCAATTGCATTCTGTCAAAGCACTGCCTATCATGATCGTCGGCGCGGGTCTGAGCGGGACGGCCTTGCTGGACATATTCCTGCTTGAAGAAAACATCAACATCATCGGCATCGTCGACCGCAATCCGGACGCGCTCGGCGTGGAGGTCGCGCGCAGCCATGGCATTCCGGTGTTCGACGACGCGGACGAGGCGTTGCGGAAGGCCGGCCACTGCATGGTGTTCAACATGACGGAGGACGCCGGCCTGAGCGATTTGCTCGCACGCCACGTCGGCGCCGGCAGCGTCATCGGCGCACCGGAAGCCGGTTTTTTCTGGAACCTGATCTCCAGGCTGCAGTCGGTGAAGTGCGAACTGCTCGAGAACGAGGTCCGCATGCAGGCCGTGATCGAGAACGTCCGCGAGGGCATCATCTCCATCAATGCAAGCGGCGTCATCGAAGCCACCAACCCCGCGACCGAAGCCATTTTCGGATACCGCCAGAACGAATTGATCGGCCAGTCGATCGAGGTGCTGATACCGCAGCAGCGGGATCGCCCGGGCGCACTCAGGCCCGACATGCTGAAAGACGGGAACGGGCGGCGCACCGAACTAAGCGCCGTCAACAGGCGCGGCAGCCATTTCCCGATCGAGATCAGCATTGCGGAAACGATGCTGGGCGGCGAGCGCCATTTTGTCGCCATGGTGCGCGACATCACGGAGCGCAAGCTTGCCGAAGAAAAACTGACCCGGATGGCGCTTTACGACAGCCTGACCGCCCTGCCCAACCGCACGAACTTCTTCGAGAAGCTGGAATTCTCGCTCGCCCATGCGCGCCGCAACAAGCTCGCGGTCGGATTGCTCTTCATCGACCTGGACGGATTCAAGGCCGTCAACGACCGCATGGGCCACGCCGCCGGCGACCACCTGCTGAGGGAGGTGGCGCGCCGCCTGCAGGAGGATGTGCGGGAATCCGATATTGTTGCACGGATGGGCGGAGACGAATTCACTGTCATCCTGAACAACCTCAAGGAACCGGGCGAGGCGGCGCTCGTCGCGCAGAAGCTGATTGCGGCGCTGGGTCAGCCGGTCGAATACGAGGGACAACGCATCTCCCGGATCGGCGCCAGCATCGGCATCGCCATCTTCCCCCAGCACAGCCTGACCGAGGACGGCCTCATCAACGAGGCCGACAGCGCGATGTACCGCGCGAAGGCCGCGGGCAAGAATTGCTACGTCATGTGCTGACCTTGCTCCGCGCCCGCGCCATCCCGCAACCCTACTCCCCGAGGAAATGCCGCGCATATTTGCGGCTGATGTGCGACAGCGGCAGCAGGATGAACAGATCCGCCGTGTTGAAATCGGGGTCCCAGGCAGGTTCACCACAGACATAAGCGCCCAGGCGCAGGTAGCCCTTGATGAGAGGGGGAATCTCCGCATCCAGCGAATTGTCCAGCTTGGCGAGCGGCAGCGGTGAATGCGGAAACACGCGGTATTCGGGCGGCGCGGCATGTTGCGCATGAATCTTGTGATACACGCTAGCGGCGTAGTGGCCGCCGTCGCCCATGCCGATGCTGGCGCACCCGATCAGGTACTCGTGACCGTTCCTGATCATGTAGCCGGCCAGGCCTCCCCATAGCTGGGTGATGACCGCCCCCTTGCGATAGTCCTTGTGCACGCAGGAACGGCCCACCTCCACCAGCTGGCCCCGGATATGCGCCAGGCGGTCGAGATCGAATTCGCCCTCCGAATAGTAACCCCCCATATGCGCGGCCTGCGCAGGGGGGAGTATGCGGTAGGTGCCGACAACCTTGCCATCGGCATCGTCGCGCACCAGCAGGTGATCGCAGTAATCGTCGAACCGGTCGCGGTCTATCTCCTCGGCCGCGCTGGCAAGCCGCGCCCCCATTTCCTCGCCAAACACCTGAAACCTCAGGCGCTGCGCCTCGTGCACCTCCGCCTTGCTTCTTGCGAGCGAGGTGATGATTCGATTGCGGGCCTTTTCAGGGTGGCGATGCAGTTCCGGCAACATTTCTGGTGTCTCCCAGGGTAAGCTGATGAGCAAGGATTATCGGGACGCCGTGTTGCACGCTGATTGCAGGAAAGTTACGGCAAATTTAAACCGGCCTTGCTCACTCTTCCGTTTTGAGCGCCGCAGGCTTGGTCACCGGCGCTACACCCGGGCGGGAGCCCGCCGCGGCGTGGCGCGCCGCGCAAGAAGCGCCGCGCGAGACCCGCAGCCATGGCCAGCCGCCGCGATTGAGCTCCCGCACCGCGGGCGAAACGGCGGCATGGGCTTCGGCGGCAACGCCGCGCCGATTCTTGCCCGTGCAGTCTATCGGGCGCAGAAAGAGGAGGCTGACGTGCAGCGACTCGCAGGAAAGAATATTGACGAGCGACTGGACGAAGGTCATCTCGCCGATGAACGCCGCTTCGCGGGCCGGATGCCCGGCCCCGTCGCGGTAATGTATGGCCACAGGAATGACCGGGCGCGCCGCCTCGATTGCGCTCTGAAACAGGGGCGAATGGAAGGGACGGACATCGGTGCCGTCGGTCGAGGTTCCTTCCGGAAACACGGCCACGCACTCGCCGCTCGCGATCCGCGCCGCCATCCGGCGGCTTGCCTCGGCGGCATCGCCGCGCCTGGCGCGGGAGATAAAGATGGTCTGCGCCCGTTTGCACAATGTTCCGATCGCGGGCCAGTCGCGCACTTCCGACTTGGCGACGAAGCAGGACGGCCGGACGGCGTTGACGGCAAATACATCCAGCCAGGAGACGTGGTTTGCGACGAGCAGCACGCCTCCTTCGAGCATTCCGGGCCGCGCGCCCTGCGCATCGAGGCGCACGCCCAGTATCGCCAGCACGGCTTTTGACCACCAGCGCAGAATCGCGTGCTGCGCTGTCGCGCCGAACAGGGGATAGACAACCGCAAGGCCGAGGCCGCCGATGATGTGCAGGCCCAGCCGGATGGCTTTGCGCAGGAAACGCATGCGCGAGACGCGCGTCGGGTGATGCAGGCGCGGAATGCCGCTTGCCTGGTGCTGAGCTTCGCTTTGTTCCATGAATCACACATGCAGCGCCTGCCGCGCCGCCACTGCCCGTCTTCTGAATTACGTCTTGTTAAAATAACCGGCCAATGTTGCGGCAATATGACGGGCCTGCTTAACAGGAACATCATCCAAAGTTCATCAAACCGTCGCATTCTCCGCGCACACTGCGCCGCATGAGAAATCTTCGCACACACTGGCGCTGGGTCCTGCTGCTGTTCCTGTACAGCGCCGACGCGCACGCATGGGGCCTGTATACCCACGTATACTTTGCGCAATACCTGCTCTGGGCCATTCCGCTCACCGATTCCCGCTATTACCGGGCCGTGAGGCAATTTCCCGGACTCGCGCTGGCAGGCGCATGCTTGCCCGACCTGGCGCTGATGGGCAAGGCCTTCGGTCTGCACCGCGTCGCCGATTCGCATGACTGGCAACTCGCGCACGAACTCCGGAATAACGCCGGCAGCGATGCGGAACGCGCGATCGCCGTCGGCTACGCCTGCCATCTCTGGGTGGACATCATCGCCCATAACCATTTCGTGCCTGCGCATGAAACAATGTGGACTAACATCCCGCTGCTGACGCATGCAGCCGCCGAATTCGCCATGGATCATTATGTAGGCAGCCACGTATACCGGCGCCCCTCCGAATTGCTGCGCACCCACGAACAGCAACTTGCCGCTTATGTCTCCCGCCACTTCCAGTGCGGCGTACCGCAGGCGCGCCGCGCACTCGCCTCCCTCGGCGCCGCAGATGGCATATTGCGTGGGAGCGGACTGCCGGGGCTTTGCTTCCATGCCGCGCAAGCGGTGGACAAGGGGCTGCAGCGCCGCTTCACCTACTATCTGAGCGAAACATCAGGCCGGCTGCGCCAGATCAACCGCATTCTTGGGGGCGAAACACCCGAATGGCTGGCCGACCCGCCCAACCCGGAGGCGGCGCAGCGGCGCATCGCAGGTATCCCGCGGCTCACGCTGCGGCACCGCATCCCGCTCCCGCAGGATTTCTTCGTCGCCGCTGAGGCCTGACATCGCACCGGGGAGGCCAGCCAGTCACACTTGCCACTTTACCCCCTTGATGCGGATCGCCAGCCCTGCTGCCGCGACTATCATGTGCGACAGCAGCGCCATGTCCGTGGGCATGCCGCGCCGGCGCACGTCGAGCAGCAACGCGATGCGCATCCGGTCGCTGCGGTTCCACACCTCGTGCGGATAGGTGTCGTCCCACAGCAGATACTCGCCGTCGCCGATGCGGTGGTCGCGGCCGTCTATGGTGAGCACGGCCGCCGGCAATCCATCAGCCAGCATCGGCACGGACAGCCCCATGTAGAAGCGCGTCACCCCGCGAAACGGTCCCCGATGCAGAGGGATGTGCTTATTCGGCGCAAGGAAGGAGAAGGCCGCCGACAGGATGTCCGAATGGGAGGCCAACAGCGCCGCGAGCACCGGGCAACGCGCCATGTTGTCGGAGACATCCGCGCCATAGGCCTTGAGCACGAACAGCCGCCAGTCGCGATGGTCATTGGCCGAGATCGGCGCTTGCGCCGGCATGAGGTCATGGAAGCGCGGCACCCGCTCCAGGGCCGCGGCAACCTGCTCCGCCTCAGCGCGCAGCGCCTTCCAGCGCGCCGCCACCTCGCCGGCGGCGGGAAAATCGAATGCGGGATCGAGCACCGCCGGCGCCGAGATGCGGCGATCATAGAGCCAGCGCAGTGCGCCGGCGCCCGCGTCGTACAAAGCGCTCATCGAGCGTCTCCAGGGAAGACATGCGAAACGCCCATCCTATGGCGCAATTGTTACGCATTTGTGAAAGCGCAGGCAGGCAAGGCGCGCCTCAGCCTGCGCCGTTCGCGGCCCCGCCGGGATAGGTGATGCGCCCGTGTTCCACCCGGGCGAAGGTTGTCAGGGCATGCGGCTGGCGATGGGTCTTGCTCGTGATATGTTCCACGGGGATGCCGCGGACCGTGAGCGAATCGGCGATGAGCGAACGGTGACAACGCCACGGCACGGCCTCGGCGCACATGACGGCAGTGCGCTGGCGCGCAGCCAGCGCGATGAGCTGTTCGAGGGCCTGCGCGTACTCCGCCGTCTGCATGTAGTCCGCGTAGCCGCGGAAGGATTCGTTGCGCCAGCCCGAATTGGGCGAATCGCGCCGCGCATGGCGCAGGCCGCCCAGACCGGGAAGGTGCACATAGCCTATTCCCGCCGCTTCCAGTGCGGTTCGCAAGGCATCTTTTTCGAACTGGGGATGGCGGCGCGAGCGCGGTATGGTGCGGACGTCCGCGACTCGCTCAACGCCGTGCGCCTGCAGCATGGCGATGAAGTCATCTATCGCATGCGTCGAATGGCCGACGGTGTATACCGGCCTGGGCGGCGCAGCGTTCTCCGGTCTGGCGGCATGCATGGCTATCCTTGCACGGCAGCGCGCCGCAGGCATGCGTCTGCCACGTCCATTCGATGCGGGCGCTCTTCCCGGCTGTACCGCGGCTACTCGTCCAGCAGCCGGACCTGCGCTTCCCCGCTCATCTTGTCTATATCCACCTCAACTTCGCAGTATTCGGTAAGCGGGCTCTCCGGCGTGGGGTCATTGGCGCAGGCGCAGCCGCCGAGCAGCCCCTCGTAGAAGATGCCCGCCCGCACCCGGATGGCGCCGCCGGTATCCATGGTGCGCTGGATGAGCACCGTGACCGGCGTGTCCGCCACCGTGCTGCCCTGCGTCAGCGCCTTTTGCAGCGGCAAGTCTGCCGCATGCTGTGCAAGTTCGCTCTTGAGCACGGCGTCGAACTCACGGGTTTCCCATGCGGCGAGAGATTTTTCCAGTGTAAGCATCGTTTTCTTCGGTACCGGGGAGAACATGCGGCCTGCTGCGCCCTCCGGCACAGGGCCGAATCGCTGTGCACAGCTTACGCCTGTTCGGCGAGCTTGCGCAATACCGCCTTCAGGAGCTGCCAGCACCTTGCCACCGAGGCAATCTCCACCCTCTCGCCCGGGGCGTGGGCGCCCCGGATGTCCGGGCCGAAGGAGATCATGTCCAGATGCGGATGGCTCGCAGCAAGCAGCCCGCATTCCAGCCCCGCGTGTATCACCTGCAGGCTCGCGGGGTGGCCGAATTCGGCGGTGTAAACCTGCTGGCACAGCGCGAGCAGGTGCGAAGAGGGATTTGGCGTCCAGCCGGGGTAGGCGCCGTCCTTCCAGGCATCGAGTTCATAACTTGCGGCATAGGACACCAGCTTGCCTGCCAGCGCGTCGGCACGGGTATTGTCCAGCGAGCGCACCTTGAAGGTGGCGTGGAAGGCCCCTTGCGTCAGGCGCACGACGCCGAGATTGTCCGAGGTGTCGACCACGCCCTGAAAATCCGCACTCATCTGCGATACGCCGTTGATTGCAATATCGAGAAAGGCGAGCACACGCTCGCCCTCCACCCTCGCCAGCGCCCGCTCGGGCAGCAATTCATAATGCGCGCAGGCCAGGGAGATATGCGGCTCGTCCGCGCCGTAGCGCTCGCGCCACGACTGCAGCCGGTGCTGCACCCAGGGGTCGACGGTGGAGGCGATCTGGGCCGGAAGCGCGCACACCGCGTAGGCCTCGCGCGGAATGGCATTGCGCGCGGTGCCGCCGCCCAGCTCGACCAGGCGCAAATCGCAGTGCGAGGAAAGATCGTGCAGGGCTTCGGCCAGCAGCTTGATGGCATTGCCGCGCACCAGATGGATGTCGATGCCGGAATGCCCGCCGCGCAGGCCGCTCACGTCGAAACGCACCGCCGCATAGTCCGGCGGCAGCGCCTCCTGCGCGCAGGTCCGCTGCACGTGCACGTCCACCCCGCCCGCGCAGCCCAGATAGAAGTGGCCCCATTCCTCGGTATCGAGGTTGATCAGCGTCTCGCCCCGCAGCGTGCCGGGGGCGAGGTCACGCGCCCCGTCCATGCCGGATTCCTCGTTCACCGTCAGCAGCACTTCCAGCGGCGGGTGCACAAGCCCCGGCTCCTCCAGCGCGGCCAGCGCAAGCGCCACGCCGATGCCGTTATCCGCGCCGAGCGTGGTGTTCTCGGCCACCACCCAGCCCTCGCGCACCACGGCCTCGATCGAGTCGCGCTCGAAATCGTGCGCCGTGACCGCGTTTGCCTGGCACACCATGTCGAGGTGGCCCTGCAGAATCACGCCCGGCAGGTGTTCGCAGCCCGCGCTGGCGGGTTTGCCCAGGATGAGATTGCCCGCGCCGTCCACGCGCGCCGCGATGCCCCGCGCCTGCGCCCATTCGGCGAGGCGGGCGCGCAGCGCCGCCTCGTGCAGCGAAGGGCGGGGAATGGCGCACAGGGTGGCGAAGTGCGCCCAGACGGGGCGCGGTTCCAGCGAGGTGAATTGATCAGGCATGGCGGCGCTTAAGGAGTCGCGGAATGTCTACGGGATTGCGCGGATTGTATCAGGCCCGCAGACAGCGGGATAAAACAGTTGTAGCAGGCGGGGTTTCCCACTATCCTTACGGCATCCAACACCAGGCCGGGGACGATGGAAGCTAGCAAGGCATTGCTGGACACGCTGATGATGACGACGGAAGAGGCGATCCTCGTGATCGATCCGGACCGGCGCATCGTGAAAGCCAGCAAGGCCTTCGAGGCCACCACCGGCCTGCGCCTGCCCGCGCGGAATGACAGCGTCCCCGAGCGGCTGGAGCACGTGGACGGATTCGCGGCGCTCTCCAGCCTGGTCGGCGAGGTGTGTGCATCGGGGGAATGCCGCCGCGGCGCGCTCGCCGATCACCCCAACCGCTGGGAATACCATATCGAGCCGGTGCGCGAAAACGGCAAGGTCGCGTGCTGCGTCTCCATCCTGCGCGCACCGGCGGCGGACCTCTCCGCCGACACCGCGGAACCGCCCGGACTCTCCAGCCGCGCCCTGATCTACGACCGCATCGGCCAGGCCGTCAACCAGGCCCAGCGCGCGGGAAAGGCGGTGCTGGTGATGCTGGTCAGCATAGACCGCTTCCGCGAGATCAGCGACGTGCTGGGCGAGGCCACCAGCGCGCAACTGATGCAGGACATCACCACGCGCCTGCGCATGTGCGCCCGCACCAGCGACGCCGTGGCCCGGCTCGAGGGCGATCGCTTCGCCTTTGTGATGCAGCTCGCCTCTTCGGGCGACAGCGTGCTGCTGCCGGAAAAAATCCTGGCGGCATTCGACCGCACCTTCGAACTCAGCACCGGACGCGACGTCGCCGTCAGCTGTTCGGTGGGGGCAAGCATCTTCCCGGATGACGCCGCCGCGGCCGATGCGCTGATCAAGAACGCTTCCATTGCGCTGCACCACGCTGAGACCAGCGGCGCCAACCGCTACCAGTTCTTCTCCAACGAGATGAATGCGCGCGCGAGGCGGCGCCTGGAAATCGAGAGCGGCATCCGCCGCGCGCTCGCCAACGGCGAGCTGCGCGTGTACTACCAGCCCAAGATCAACGTCAGCACCCGCCAGGTCGCCGGACTGGAGGCCCTGGTGCGCTGGCAGGATCCGCTGCGGGGCCTGGTCTCGCCGCTGGATTTTATCCCCATCGCCGAGGAAAGCGGGCTGATCGAGCAGATCGGCCACTGGGTGCTGGAGGAAACCTGCGCCCAGGCCCGGCGCTGGCAGGCGGCGGGCCTGCCGCCGGTGCGCGCCTCGGTCAACGTCTCGGCGCGCCAGTTCCGCAACAGCAATTTCGTGCCGCTGGTGGAGGACGTGCTGGCGCACACCGGCCTGGACCCCGAGTGGCTGGAACTGGAGATCACCGAGAGCATGCTGATGGGCGACATCGGCGCGATCGCGAATCGCATGCAGGACCTGCGGCGCACCGGCGTCTCGCTCTCCATCGACGATTTCGGCACGGGTTATTCCAGCCTCTCCTACCTCAGCCGCTTCCCCATCACCACCCTCAAGATAGACCGCGCTTTCATCGCCGACGTGCAGCACAATCCGCAGACGGCCGAGATCGCCCGCGCCATCATCGGCATGTCGCACGGGCTGAATCTGGAAGTGGTGGCCGAAGGCGCGGAAGTGAAAGAGCAGGTCGACTTTCTGCACACGCACGGCTGCCACCTGATACAGGGCTATTACTACAGCCGTCCGCTGCCCGCGGATGACTTCGCCTTGCTGCTGCGCAACGGCCTCGTCGAACACTCGCCGCCCCCGGCGTAGTAGCGCGGCGCACCCCGCCCCTAGCGCAGGTCGCGCAAGTCGTCCGGGATCGGATACGCCGGATAGCGCTTGCTGAAAGCGGCAAGCGCCTGCTTCGCCTCTTCCTGCCGGCCTTCCTTCTTCAGTTGCCGGATGCGCGCCAGCCATGGCCCGGGCGCAGGTGAGACTGGCGCTTGCAGCATAGCGGCGGGGGCAGCCGTCTGCGCCGGGGGCACAGCCTCCGTCGTCGCAGCCGCCGGAGCAGGCTCGCGCGGCGGCGGCGCCGCCGCCCTCTCCTGTGTCGCAGGCGCGGCCTCCATCGCCGCAGGCACTGCCGGAGCCTCCCGCACGGCCGGGGCGGGCGCCGCCGGGGGCGCCTTCGCGGCCGCCTTGTTTTCTTTCCTCACGATATTTCCGCGCACCCGGTCCTGCTGTGCGGCGGCGTTCGCTTGCGGCTTGGAGACGGACTCGGACGGGGCCGCGGCAGCCCGTTGCTTGTCGGCAATTGCCGCCCCCGCCTCCGGCGGGGCCAACCCAGCGGCCGCAGGCGGCACTGCGGCAGGTGCTGCTTCCGGCGCGCTTGCGGGCGCGGACGGCTCGGGCGCCTGCCCGGTGATATAGGGCAGTTGCAGCCCCACCATGGCCACGATGACCAGCGTGGCGGCGACTGACAGCGGCAGGGTCCATTTCTGCCACGCACGCCAACCCGAAGACCCCGCGCGCATCCGCGCGCGGGCGCTGGCCCGGCCGGGAACGGCGCCCGCGACGCGGTGCGCCTCATCGCGAATCGCGTAGTCGAGGTACGCCGGCGACTCCGCCCCCGGCAGCTTGGCGTAGGCATCGGACAGGCTGGAGTCGCCCGCCATATACTTTTCGAATTCGCTATCCTGATCGTCGGTCATATCAGGCCTTTCAGTCCTTCCCGCAATTTTGCCACGGCGTAGCGCAATCGGCTCTTCGCGGTTTCCGCGCTCACCCCGGTTGCCGCGGCGATCTCGTCCAGCGACAGCCCCGCCTCTTCGCGCAGGAGGAAAGCCTCGCGCTGCGGCGCGGGAAGCCCGGCAATCTCGTCCAGCAGGCGTTCGGCCAGGCGCTTGCGCGACACCATGACCTCCGGATCCGCCGCGGGATCCGCGGGAATGGCGGCTTCCGGCGGGTCGCCGTCCGGATCGTCATCCTGAAATTGCATACCCACCAGGGCGAGCTCGGGCTTGCGGCGAAAATGGTCGACCGCGCGGTTGTGGGCGATCTGGTACAGGTAGGTGGAAAACCTCGCGCTGGCGTGGTAGCGCTCGCGGCTGCGGATCAGATTGCCCCACACATCCTGGAACAATTCCTCCGCCACGCCGGGTTGCCGGCACAGACGCAGGAGATAACGGTACAGCCCGCTCTTGTGGCGGCGATACAGCACATCGAATGCCGCCGCATCGCCATCGCGATAGCGCTCCATCAATTGCTCGTCTGCCAGTTCCTCCCGCATGGGCGGAAAGTATATGTCAGGCCACCCGTTCCCGCCATGTGGATATGGCCGCGGCGAAAAGCCTTGCGGCTATCCATGTGCCGGGCGGACGCCGGCAGGCCGCGGCAATCGCGATCACCCCGCCCTCATTCGCTCGTGCACGGCGCCATCCCCGAATATCCGGGGGACTGGAGCTGTAAACGAATGACGCGGCAAATCGGGGTTGGCGCAGACCGCAACCGCAGCAGAGAGGAAGTGAACGGCATAAAATAGATATGCGATTTCATGGAGTTAAATAGCAATCCACCATTCATCGGGGAAATTGGCACATTCGCGACAAAAATAGTTGACTGAGTCTGTCAGCTTTAATTAAAATCGAGCGGCGTTTATATCAGAAAGAGGTGCCACCATGTCGAGCCCAACCTTATTCACCGCAGTGGAGCAGGGCAATCTGCAAGCCGTGAACGCGCTGCTGCAGGCCGGCGCGGATAGCAATACCCGCAATGCCGAGGAAATGACCCCGCTGATGGTGGCCGCCGGCCTGGGCCACATGGACATCGTCGAAACCCTGCTCGATCAGGGCGCGAACGTCAACGCCCGGAATACCCTGGGCTGGACGGCGCTGATGAAGGCCATCTACAACTACGAACAGGACACCGGATTTCCCGAAATCATTTCCGCGTTGATCGCTGCCGGTGCGGAATTCGAAAACCAGATCGCCTACGGCACGCGGCCGCTGATGCTCGCCGCCGGTTACGGACAAGCCGAGGTGATCGCGGTTCTGCTCGCCGCCGGGGCGGATGTCATGGCGAAGAACGAAGGCGGCTTCACGGCACGCACCATGGCGGAATACAAGGACTATGTGCAGGTCATCAACCTGCTGTATGAGGCCGAGATCATCGCCGGCACCAATCCGGAAGGGGCCTGCTCCACCCGGCAGCCTGCTGGCGGCGCCCAGGTGATCCAGTTCGCGCCGCACGCCAAGAACTAATTCGCCGCAAACCGGGGAACACCGGCCGGACTGGCCGCAATGCAAGCCCCTCTCAAATCGTGTTGATTTTTGAGGCGTCAAGCCCGCCCGCCCATAGCCCTGCCAGAAATGGCGGGGCTTTTTTCTGCTGAGTGGCCGCTTTGCGCGGGCTCAATGGCTGAGTATCAGGTCGGCAGCGTGCCCATAGCGGTCGTGACGCGATCGCGGAAGCGGTCATTCCGTAGTGTGGGCAAAAGCGCAGCGTTGCCCACCGATTGCTCCGGGTGGGCACGGCTTTCAGCCTTTGCCAACCCTACCTGGCTTCAGTTCAGGTGCCACGTTGCGTGTCGCGCGGCAGGAATCGCCCCCAGTAGATTTCCAATGCCTCATTTATCATTTTGTTATCGCCGGAGCTGACTTGAACCAACTCAGGCAGGGCAATAAGGAATTGCGCAACAGAGGTATTTTGCTCGGTGCTAAGAAGGTCGACGCCCTCAAGCCAACGCAGGTTATATAAGGTTCCTATAACACGCATTGACGCCGGCCCATAATGGTCGAGAAGCGAGAGCATCAATGCGGGCAGGTAGTAACGAAACCCAGCATCGTCCAAGTGAGCGATATTGTCACGTTCCAGTTCCTCGAATGGAATCTGTGTCCAGTCGTCGACAATCTCCGAACGCTTAAGATCCTCAAATTCCGGATCCGAGCAACCTTCCCCGTATCTGTCGATAACTTCAGCCTGTCGCAGGCTGATGCCATCACCAAGGCGCACGCCGGAAAAGCTGGTGCGAATGCTCTTTTCTATGTACGCGCGTAGAGACGTTCTGTCGCTCATGGGTACCTAATGCGTATCACACCCGAATACGGCCCACGGGGGGCTGCTGGCGTCTGACTTTGAAAATTGGCTCAATTCAGGACTGCGACGTTACGTCGGCTCCTGGGACAACTCCGTCCCTCTGGTTCGTCCGCTTTCGACCAGTCTACTTGAGGGGGCGATCGGCTGCAATCCTGAAGCATTCCGGCATCAGGCAGCGTTGTATTAACGACCGTTGCGGGGGATTGGAATGCCAGGTGGCTTGCCGGGTTCTGCCGGCGAAATCGCTTTTGCCATGTAGAAGCGCGATTTGCCGTCAGGAAATGCGCCCCCAACAGTATGCGCCTTCATCATCAACACGTTTCAGGAGGGGCTTGGCCGCGAGGCAGGTCCGGCTTTTTTTCCGCCGCCCAGCCCGGTTTTTTTTGCGGTCCGGCTTTTTTCGGCCCGGACTTTTCTTGCGCCTCAGTCGCGCCGAAACAGGTCGTCCAGCGGGTTCTTGTTCCCTGCGGGTGCGTCGGCGGCGGCATCGCTTTCTGCATGGGCCGAACCCACCCGCTTCGCGGCGTATTCCTCTTCGATATTGTCGCGGTAATAGCTCCATGGGGAGCTTGCTGTGCTCAGCCCGCGCCAGGCTTCCGCGCCCACGCCGCTGTATTGCAGCATGCTCCCGTCTGCGAGCTGCACCTGCAGCACGCGCCCGCGCGCATCGTAGCCCATGCCGCGCAGCTTACCGGAACTGATCTTCTTCATTTCCATGGTTGGACCTCCCGCCACGGGCGCGGCCCGGCGCGCCAGCGCGCCGTCAATGTGCGGTTGGGGGCGCGGGCTGTGCAGGCGCCTGGGCCGGTACGGGCGCCTGGGCCGGTGCAGTCTGGCCGCGCATGAATTGTGCGGACACCGATTGTCCCGCCTCGGCCCTGGCAAGCTCGGCGAGGTCGGCCGCCTTCTTGAAGGCCGCTTCCGCACCCGCCGCATCGCCCTTGGCGACGCGCGCCTTGCCGATCAATTGCCAGTTCACCGCCTGCAGGCGGTGATTGGCGCCGGAGAAACTGTTGGATTTGCGCGCCAGCGAAATGGCCGAGTCATAGCGGCCCTGGTCCAGCCGCACCTGCGCCAGTTGCTGCCACACCCAGGGATTGCGCGGCTGGATGTGCAGGGCGCGCTCCAGCGAGGCGCCCGCGACTTCGCTGCGGCCGGCATCGGTCTCGCGCTGCGCGCGGTCGAGCAGCGCCACGACTGCGGGGATTTGCGACATGTCGGTCCGCTGCACCGGCTCGATCGGCGGCGGCGCCACCGCGGCGGGGGGCGGCACCGGCTGCGGCTGGCCCGGTTGCACGGCCTGTGGCGGCGGCTGAACGCCGGGCGGGGGCGTTACCGCGCCCGCTGGCGGCTTGGTGACGGTGGCGCAGCCCGCGAGCAGAAGCAGCGCGGCGGCGGCGGAATACAGACCCAGTGCATTTTTCACTTGAATAACCTCTGGAACCAGCTCTTCTTCTCAGGTTCCTTCTGCCGAGTTGATGTCCCTGCGCCAACGGCGGACGCCGCCGCCACAGGGGTCCGCGCAGCCGCGACAGTGGCCGCCGCTACGCCCGATGCTGCACCGCAGGGAACGAACTGCGTGGGCGCCGAGCCCTTGATGAAGGGCAGCATGATGCCCTGCGCGCAGCCGTCATCATAGCGCACGCCGGTCTTGGGGTCGACATCGGCCATTTCCACGTCGTCCGGCATGGCCGGCTGCAGCGGCTCGGGGTTGATGTTCTGCATCATTTGTCCCCATACCGTCATCGCGCCCGAAGCGCCGGTCAGCCCGGTAGGCTTGTTGTCGTCGCGGCCCACCCATGCCACGGCCACGCGGTCGCCGGTGAAGCCCGCAAACCAGCTATCGCGCAGATCCTCGGTGGTGCCGGTCTTGCCCGCCACGTTGAGGTCGGCAGGCAGGTAACGCGAGAGGCCCTGCGCCGTGCCGTAGCGCACCACGCCCTGCATCGCGGCGGTCAGCACGAACACCGGCCCGGGCTGGGCGACCTCCTTCACCTCAAGCGGGTAGCGCTGCAGGGTCCGGCCGTCGGCAGTGACGATGGCGCGAATCGCCCGCAGCGGCGTGCGGAATCCGCCGTCCGCGAAGGTCTGATAGAGCTGCGTCACCTCGATGGGCGAAAGGCCGAAGGCGCCGAGCAGCGACGACGGGAACACCGGCACAGGATGATCCACGCCGAAATCGGGCAGGCGGTCGAGTATGCGCTCCACGCCGAGATCGATGCCCATGCGCGCGGTGGCGACGTTGAGCGAGTCGGCCAGCGCCATGCGCAACTGCACCTGGCCGTTGAAGGTGCGCTCGTAATTGTGCGGCTTCCATACCGGCGAGCCGCGCTGCTTGTAGGCCAGCGGCGTATCGTCCAGCGGCGTGATCAGCGTGTAGTGTTCGGGATCTTCCAGCGCCGTGAGGTAGATCAGCGGCTTGATGGTCGAGCCTATGGGGCGCTCGCTGTCCAGCGCGCGGTTGAAGCCCGCGAAGCGCGCATCGCGTCCGCCCACGATGGCCTGGATCTCGCCGGTCTGCGTGGTGCTCACCACCACCGCGCCTTCCAGCGTGCCGTGCTTGATGCGGCGCGCCTTCTCGATGGCGTCGAGCCGGGTCTGCAGGGCGGTCTCGGCCTGGTGCTGAACGAAGGGATCGAGCGTGGTGAAGATGCGCAAGCCTTCGCTGCGCAGGTCGTCGTCGCGGTAATCGCGCTGGAGCTGGCGGTACACATACTGCATGAAGGCCGGATAGGGCGAGGTGCCGGCCGGCGCGCGCGGCACGACGCCCAGCGACTTGCGGATGGCGGCGGCGGCCTGTTCCTGGGTGATGACGCCCTGCCCCGCCATTTCCTGCAGCACCACATTGCGGCGCTTGAGTGCGGCGGCAGGGTGCTTGCGCGGGTCATAGACGGTGGGGCCTTTGACCAGGCCGACCAGCAGCGCGATCTCCTGCGGCTCCAGCCGGTCAAGCGGCTTGTCGAAATAGAAATAGCTGGCAAGGCCGAAACCGTGG
Organism: Gallionellaceae bacterium; assembly: GCA_035260545.1. GTDB lineage: Bacteria > Pseudomonadota > Gammaproteobacteria > Burkholderiales > Gallionellaceae > DATDDB01. The sequence goes on from DATFUZ010000014.1 coordinate 29,136, forward strand.
ATGGAGCGGTTCGCATCCTGCCCCAGGAACACCTCGTTGAGGTAGGTCTCCAGGATCTCGTTCTTGCTGTAGTGCATTTCCAGCAGCACCGCCATGATGGCCTCGGTGCCCTTGCGCGTGAGCGTGCGCTTGGGGCTGAGGAACATGTTCTTCACCAGTTGCTGGGTCAGCGTGCTGCCGCCCTCGATGCGCTGGCCGGTGACCGTCCGGAACAAGGCGCGCGCAATGCCGCGCGGGTCCACGCCCCAGTGGGTGTAGAACTTGCGGTCTTCCGTCGCGACCAGCGTATCCGTGAGCATCTTCGGCACGTCCTTGAGCTGCACCAGCTCGCGGTCCTCGTTGTGGCCTGGGTAGATGCCTCCGATCAGCGGCGGCTCCATGCGCAGCAGCGCGAGATCGGTATCCGCCGCCGCCTGCGTCTGCAGCAGCGACACCTTGCCGTCGGCAAACTCCAGGTGGATGTGCTGCGAAGGCTGGTCGCCGTCGCTGAACACGAAATCACGGGTGGTCAGCTGGACGCCGTTCATCGTCAGATGGTAGGTCCCCGGGTCCCTGGGCGCCGGGTTTTCGTGATAGCCGAGCGAGTTGAGTTCGTCCATGAACTGCTGGCGGCCCATGGTCTTGCCCGCATAGACCTCCATCGCGCGGCCATAGACCTTGGCCGGCAGCGAAAACTTGCGGCCGTCGAATGCCTCGCGGATCGTCGCATCCAGGTACCAGATGTAGCCGGCGAGCGCCAGCAGCAGCAGCAGGAAAAGGATGCGTAGCACGCGGGACCTGAAGACCGGAGCAAGTTTCCGCATGAACGGAGGCAGTGTTATTTTCATCGTGCTGTACCTTCTCAATTACCTTTTCGTGAGCGATGCCGCGTCAAGCGGCTCGACAAATATGCACCGGCTCCCGCCTGCTGCCGGGAACCTGCCCTTGCTCTCCTCGCCTCGCCCGGTCGGGCCGGTATCGTTCTTATAGAATGCTGTCGGTCCGGCGCAGCCTGTCCGCAATCACGCGCATGATGCCCAGCGCGAAATTGGGAGTCTGCTGCACCAGGAAATTGAAACGCTGGCGGCCAATGACGACGAATTTGCAGTTGGTCTTGGCCATGACAGTGGCGGAGCGCACCCCGCTGTCTATCATGGCCAGTTCACCCAGCGGCGTGCCGGGCCGCGCGGTTTCCACCACGCGGCCTTTCACCGTCACCTCCGCGGTGCCACTCATCAGCACATACATCGTACTGTTGAGATCATCACCCTCGCGAAACAGCGGCTGCCCGGCGGGCAACTCCAGCAAATCGGTTTCATGCTGAAATAGCGTCGCGAAATTAAGTTCTGTCACTCCGGCCACCTGCGTTCCTTCCCCCTGTTGCCTGCCCTGCTGCACACCGAAAGCACCGCACGGTGCCTTTCTGCACGCCCGGACTGGCCCGGACGCGGGCATCCGGCCATTATAACCCGACGCAAGGTGCGGCTGCCTCGCGTCGCGCATGCGATACGGCCGCGAAACAGCCTCAGGGTGAGGGGATCCGGCCATCACGCGCGCTGACTGTCGCCAGCGGCGCGCAGGTGGCGTATCATCGGGGGCCGGAGGTAATACATGAAACGTTTATCCATACTGGCTTTGGCCTGTACCGCCGGGCTGACCCTGTCGCTTGCCTCGACCGCTGCCAGCGCCTGCGCCGACGCGCGCTGGCAGGTGAAGGTGGGCGCCGACCTCGACGCCCCCAAGATCGCGCAGACGCCTGTCGACAGCAGCGTCGAGGCGCTCGCGCGCCTGCCCGCCCCTGCCGATGCGCCCCCCCGCGAAGACTCGCGCTATGCGCCGGCCGAACTCACCGTGTACCGCGTCCATGCGACCATTACCCGCATCACGCGCGGCAAGGATAACGGTCTCCATATCGTGATCGCCGACGGCAAGGGCCGGACGATGATCGCCGAATCGCCCGACCCCTCGTGCGCGACGGGCAGCCGCTTCGAGGCGCAGATCTGGATGGCGCGCGACGCCATAGACCGCCATATCGGCAGAGACATCAAGGACAAGCAGAACCTGCATGTGCCGGTGACGCTGACGGGGGTGGGCTTCTTCAACAAGCCCCACAGCCAGCCCGGTGCGGCGAAGAACGGGATCGAACTGCACCCGCTGCTCGAAGTCAGTTTCGACTGAGCGCGAGGCGCTCAGGCTGCGGGCCAGTCCGAGAACGGAAACGGCATCTCATCGGTGGCGTAGGTAATGAAGGCCGCCACCTGCCGCAGGTATTGGGCCAGGCTGCCGCCGAAGGCGGTCAGCCGCTGGTTCGGCCCGCCCAGCAGGGCGAAGATGAACTGGATGACGGCGACGCCGAGCAGCACCGCCTCCGCCACCTGCCACACCACCAGCATCAGCAGCATGTAAAAGCCGCGCACCCACACCGGCCGCCTGCTGTCCGGCGCATCGGATTTTTTCAGGTCTTCGGTCATGACAGTCTCCTTGATCCGTGTTTTTCGCCGCCGCCGTGCCTGCGAGCCGGGATGGCGGGTGGATTCATTATGCGCCTTTCACGGGCCGGCGCAATGGCGCATCGCCGCGCTCCGCAGCGCAGGCTCCATCCGGTAAACTGTGCGGCTGAAGCGGCGCGCAGCCTTTCCGTTCCGCTCAAACTCAAAATAAAGGGGGAGTCATGTCCACGCAGCAGCAGTATCACGACCAGCTACACGCCCTGCTGTCCCGGCGCCTCGCGGGCGCGGCGGGCAAGATGTTTTCCGGCGATGAAATCCACAAGCTGGCCGGCGCCCTCGCCGGGGCGGTGGCGGAACTCGAAACCCACCACCAGAGCGCGAGCCCGCACCTGCAGGCCCTGCTGGCCGGAGAGCAGCCCGAACCCTGGGGCGGCCCCGGCGAACTGGCCTTCATGCTGTATTACCTGCACCACCCCAGCGGCCAGATGCGCGCCGCGATAGACGCCCGCCCCGCGCTGAAGATCGCGTGGGAGGCCATGGCGGAAGTCGCGCCCGCCTCGCCTTTCACCCCGGACGACGTCGAAAAGCTGCGCGCGCGGGTGACAGATGGGGAAAAAGTGCTGTGCACCGCATGGGGCGAGATCCTGAGCTTCGAGACTTACGAGCGGCTGGACCCGGACTGGGCATGGCCCATCATGAACTACGTGCTCAACTTTCTGCCGCGCTGGCTGGACGAGAAGACCACCGGCCTCGCGCCCTTCGTCACCGCCGACTGGACCCGGCCGGTGCCGCTCGCGCCGGGCCGGGACAATAAGGTGCGCATCGCCCTCATGGGCGACTGGGGCACCGGCCCCTACACGCTCACCGGGATGGACAGCAGGGATGGGCCCGCACTGGAGATCATGCGCGCGCTGGCAGCGCTGCCCGAGCCGCCGGACTATCTGATTCATCTCGGAGACACCTACTACTCCGGGACCGGCGCGGGTCGCATGCCCGAACACGAGGAGCGGCAAAACCTGCTGGATGTCTGGAAGCAATACGCCGCCATCGCCAGGCCCGGCCACTGCTTCGCGCTGAACGGCAACCACGAGATGTATGGCGGGCTCTACGGCTACCAGAAGGTGCTCGCCGACGGCCTGTTCAGCGCGCAGCGCGGCTGCAGCTATTTCGCGCTGGAATTCGGCGACTGGATCATCGCGGGCATAGACTCCTCATATTTCGACACCTCCGTGCTCTACCTCGACGGCAGCCTGGGCGAGGAAAGCGACCCGCAATACGAGTTCCTCAGAAAGATAAAGGCGCTGGGCAAGAAGGTCATCCTGCTCTCCCACCACAATGCGATCAGCACTGACGGCGCCAGCGCCTCGCCCAAGCTGTGGAATCAGGTCACCGGCATCGTCTTCCCGGACTACTGGTACTGGGGGCACTGGCACCTGGGCGTGGCTTTCAGCGAGCACGCTTACTCCGGCCCCATAAAAACCCGCTGCGTCGGGCACGGCGCCATCCCGTTCGCCAACCCGCCGGGCATGCTGGCCTGCGCCGGCAACATTGCCTGGTATGCGCATACCGCGCCGGCCGCGCCCGGCGCGTTCCAGCCGCGCGCGAAAAACGGCTACGCCGTGCTCACGCTCACGCCTTCCGGCATCACCGAGGAATTTTACGAAGTGGGGACGAGCAAGCCGGTGTACAGCGTCTCTTCCTGAACGTCGCCGCCGCATGCCGCATGCCGCAATGCGCGCCATGCGCAGAGCGGCGCGAAGCCGCTACCAGATATACTCGACCCGGCCCACGATGTTGGCGGCAGGCACGAAACCCCAGTAACGGCTGTCCATGCTGTTGTCACGATTATCGCCCAGCACGAAGTACTGGCCGGGCGGTATCGTGCAGGTCAGCGCATGCTTGCCGTATACACAGCCAGCGCTCGATGAATCCGCCGCGTCTCGATAGACCCAGGGGGCATCTTCCTTCACCACGATGGAATGCGTCTTGCCATCCAGCGTTTCCGCAACGCGGGAGTAACGTTCCTCTTCACCGCGAACAGATGTTCCCTGGTATTCGCCCTGCTTCCGTTGCGCGATCTCCTTGCCGTTCAGGACCAGTGTCTTGTCATCGCGGTACGCCAATTTGTCGCCAGGCAGGCCAATAACCCGCATGACGAACCGCATACGCGGATTCTTCGGATAGTCGAATACGACGATGTCGCCGCGGCGCAAGCCGGCCATCATGCTGCGCCGTACCAGTGACACACCAAAGAGGCTGTAATGCCCGTAGCCCCACTTCGCGGCAATGATGTAATTTCCCGGCGCCAGCGTGGGTCGCATGGAGGAACTGGGAATGCGGAAGGGCTCGGCCACAAAAGTGCGGGCGGTCAAGCCCAAAGGGATCAGGCTCAGCAAAACGATGCCCAGCCCTCCGAACCACCGGCTGTAACGCGGGCGAAGCTTCTCGGCGGGATAGCGCACCGCAAAGCGGTATGCCTGCACGGTGCACGCCACGCTGATAGCCAGCGTCAGGAAACCCTTGGCCAGCGCCGCCCCATGAACTGATGCGAATCCCACCAATGTCGTCCAGGACGCGACGAAATATACAAGAGCCCAGGTCGGCTGCGCGACATAGAGCTGGCTGATGGTGGGAAAGAAAAAGCCGAGGATGGCTGCCAGCCATTTACTCGGCTTCTTGTTGCCTGTTTCTGGTTTCCCGTTTGCGACTTTCTGCTGCTGCGTATCCAAAACTCCCCCTTTTGCTTATGCTCATGCTATCTGTTTTCGCCTCTCTACATGGGCACAGGCCGCAAGATGACATACTGCTCGCGCACCTCGAAGCCGCGATCCGGCCAGGACTGGGCATAGGCCATCAGCCGCGCCGCGGCTTCCGGAACCGCTTCGCCGTTCACCGCACAATCGGCCAGCAGATAGCCCTCGGCATCGCGGGCGGCCATGAGGCGGACGCCGCTGTAGCCATCGCCGCGCAGCCGCCCGCCGAGCGCATCCTGGATGCGCGTGGCCATGCAGAAGCTGCAAGGCTCTTCTTCATCCCGTGCTTGCGGGGGATCGCCAATGCGAATCACGGGGCCGAACAGGGCCTGATAAACCCTCTCCTTCCCGTCGCCAAGCGCCCTGAACCTGATGTTCATCAGGTCGCAATCCTGCACGTCAGGCCGTAGCGCGTCCTCCAGCACCGGCAGCGTGCGCTGCGCCCATGCCGCAAAGCCGGCCGCCATCGCTGCTTCGGCGCTGACGCCGGCGGCATGCTGCACCTCCTGCAAGCCCTCCGGAAACAACTCGTCGTGAATGGCGACGATGCGGAGGGTGCTGACCACCCGCCCGTCTTCGAACTCGCCCGCTTCCGGCTTATCGCCGCCGAGCAGCGACACCTCCAGCCGCAGGCCGGACGGCAGCGAGACGCCGTCGCCGGAGACGCGCGCGGCCAACCCGGCCGCGCTGAGCATCCGCGCCAGTGTCTGAGCGATGGCGGGCTGGCCCGCCGCCCGGCGTGGGGCCACCGCGCTCAGTACCGCCCCTGGGTCTTGTTGATGTAGTTGGTCAGCTCGCGCTGCTCCTGGCTCATGCGCGCCAGGTTGTCGTGCGTCTTGCTGATGTAGTTGGTCAGGTCGCGCTGCTCCTGGTTCATGCGCGCGAGGTTGGCATGGGTCACGCGGAACAGCGCGCGCATCACCAGGTAGGCCACGCGCGGGCTCTCGTCGAGCAGCGCCTCGAAATCACGCGGGCTCAGGGTGTAGACCGTGGTCTTGCCCACCGCGCGCAGGGTCGCCTTGCGGCTCGTCTGCTCGACGAAGGCGCGGGTGCCGGCGCATTCGCCCTCGCGCAGGGTGTACACGGGCTGGTCCACGCCGTCCGCATCGCGGCTCAGTACCTGCACCTGCCCGGCCGCCAGGATAAAGAGGCTGTAATCGTCATCGCCCTCCTTCACCAGAAACTCGCCCACGTTCAGATGGCGCACGCCCATCCTGGCGGCGAGCAGCTTCGCCTTGTCGTCCGACAGCTCCTGGCCCACTACCGAATTGGCGACCACCCTGTAATCTGCAACCTCACTCATGTTACGACTCCTCTTCCTGATGATTAATCACTGAAATTCGGACGTCCTCGCGCAATGCCATGCGACTCCGCGCCAATACAAAGGCGCTAATTGTGGTTAATGCGACAAGATTACACCATCCCGGATTTCATTGCATTTCGACCGGACGGGCGCGCAACAGGGAGGAAAGCGAGGATGGTGAGGCCGTGCCGGCCTCACTCGCTCAAAAAGACCGCCGCAAGGCGGAGCTTGATCCGCTCAGACGGCGGCGACCAGCGAATACATCACGCCGGCCATTCCGGCCATTGCGAGTACGTGCAGGGTGGGATGCGTGAACTGCGTGTCCTTGTCCCATTTGATGAACAGGGCGGTCAACACGGTACTGATAAGCGTCAAGTGGGCAAACATGGCTTCATGTCCTCCAGGAAAAACGGCCGGCCGCCCCCCAGCGGGGAAACTGGGCCCAATCACGGCGGCCGTGCCCGCATATTGAGATTTCGCGCGAACGTTTTCAACGCCCAGCCAACGAACGGAAGTGAAATCGGACAAATGGCGGGAAAATGTTGCGGCGAGCCCACAGCGCGCCGGAAGTCGGCGCCGCGGAACCCGACGAACGGCGGCCATCCAGTTGACTCGACAGGATATTTGCATAGTCGCGGCAGGGGTATTTCCCATCCCCGCCGGGCCGTTCCGGCATCAGACGGCAGCAAGACGACGGGCCCGGAAGATCGCCGCGAAGGCCCTTGCCCAAGGCAGACCAGGGAAGTCCCGCGACAGGCATGCGAAATTGCCGCACGGCGCGTGACACAGGCCGGTTGATTCCGTCCCGCCGCCGTTTGCATTTGCGTCATGCGAGTGCATAATAAAACTGCCGTCCCGGAATCTCCGGAGAGCAAGGGATCTCCGGCAACACAGCAGGCAAACAGCAATGAGGGACACAAGATGAAGAAGATGGTGAAGAAGAACAAGAAGAAGAACAGGAAACTTCCCGTTGCCGTTGGCGTGATCGTCATCGGCTTGATCGCCTACTGGCTATGGCCCGCCGAAGCGCCGCCACCGGCGACGCAGCCCGCCCCCACGATACTGAAAGAACACGCCACCGAGGAGCCTGCGAAGCAGCCGGCCCACGAGGAAAAGGATAAGATCCGGGTCACCTTCATCAACCACTTGGGTGACGCAAACGTCACATTCTCCGTGGACGGCGTTCACATTTGCACCGCGACTGCGGGCAAGGCCTGTTATGGCGATGTGCCCTTCGGCAAGCACGTCGTAGAGGCTCTGGAGGGAGACAAGGTCATCCGCACCCTGAACCTCAGTCTGGACCAGGACACCGCCGAGCCCAAGGTCGTCGTCTGCTTTCCTACCAGCCCCGATTGCTGACGCGGCAAGCCCGGACGGCTGATCAGGCGCGCGGCAATTCGGCGAGAAAAGCCGTGATTGCCGCCGCCATCTCGCGCCTGTGGCCCGCGGCCAGATGTCCGCCGCTGGCATAGCTCACGAAGTGCGCCTCCGGAATGTGCTCCGCGCAGTAACGCGCCCCCGCATAGATGCCATAAAGGTCGTCCTCCACCGCCAAAATCAGCGTGGGCACGCCAATGCGCTCCAGCTCATAGCGCGGCAGGCTGAACACCACTGCCGCATCGTTCAGCAGCCCGGCGCGGCGCGCGCTCACCGGCAAGACATGGTTGAGCATGGCGTATATCGCCGCGCGCTCCTCCGGCTCCGCGCGCCGCACCGATTCCGGCGGCGTCGCCAGGATTGCGCGCATTGAAAAGCGCGGCGCATAGCGCACCAGCAGCCAGAAGAGAAAATCCGAACCCATCGCCCGCTCCAGCAGCCTGCGCCGCCCGGATGAGAGCCGCAGCGCAGGCGCGCGACCCTGCCCGGGCGCATAGGCCGCAGGGGCGAGCAGCACCAGCGCCTGCGTGCGCGCCGGGTGGCGCAGCGCAAACTGCATGGCCGAAGGGCCGCCCGCCGAAGCGCCCACCACCACCGCGCGCTCCACCTTCAGCGCGTCGAGCAGGCAGGCACAGGCATCCGCCTGCGCCTCGGCGGAGGCATCGTCCGGCAGCGGCGAGCGCAGATAGCCGAAGCGCGACACCGCGATCAGGCGGAAGCCCTGCCCCATCAGCGGCGCGGCTATATCCAGCCCCTGGTCGAAACCGCCCCCGGCCCCATGGATCACCAGCACCGGCTGTCCGTCGCCCGACTCGGCATATTCGATCTCCCCGCAGGGCGTGTGTAGCACCTGGCTCCCCGACCGCACACGCTCGCGCGCCTTGCGTAGATCGCCCTGATAACGCGCGGCAAGGAAAACCGCCAGCCCGCCGAGCAGCAGGGCGCTGAAGACCAGTGCTTCAAAAATTTCTACTATGGTTGACATGGTTTTTTGCTAAAACATCCGGTGCAGTGCCCGCGGTTGTTCTGCCGTACGCGGCGTGCGGCTGGTTCGCAGGCCGGGGTGAGCAGCAATTAAAAGGCCCGGCTCGCATTTTCCTCGAAATTTTAGGACTCGCCCGGCCATTTTGATTGTATATTCGAACTGCAATCACAACCAGCAGAGGAAAGAATAATTATGCCCGGCTTGCTCCCCGATCTAGATCCCGATGGATTGCTCGAATATTCGGTCGTCTATACCGATCGCTCGCTGAACCACATGTCGAGGCAATTCCAGCAGGTTGTCAAAGACATATCCGCCTTGCTCAAGGAAACCTACAACGCCCGCGCGGCGATCATTGTTCCCGGCAGCGGCACATTCGGCATGGAATCGGTTGCGCGCCAATTCGCGCAAAATGAGAAATGCCTCATCATACGCAACGGCTGGTTCAGCTATCGCTGGACCCAGATCCTGGAGACGGGGAACATCTCACAGGACGTTCACGTGTTGAAGGCACGGCAGATCGAAAATACCCCCACCGGCTGCTTTGCACCGCCGCCTATCGATGAAGTTGTCGCCTTCATCGAAACCGAAAAACCTGCGCTCGTGTTCGTCCCCCATGTGGAGACATCCTCCGGCATCATCCTTCCGGACGGCTATGTGCAGGCCATCGGCGCAGCCGTCGAATCCATCGGTGGCATATTCGTGCTGGACTGCATCGCCTCGGGCGCGATGTGGATAGACATGAAAAAATGCAAGGTCGATGTGCTGATTTCGGCCCCGCAAAAGGGCTGGAGCAGCACACCCTGCTGCGCCATGATAGGCTTGGGAGACCGCGCGCGCGCCAAGATTGAGCATACGCAAAGCAACAGCTTTGCCATGGACCTGAAGAAGTGGCTGCAAATCATCGAGACCTATGAGAACGGCGGCCATCTTTATCACGCCACCATGCCGACCGATGGCCTGAAGCAATTGCGCGACAACATGCAGGAAACGAAGGCGCTCGGTTTGGAAACAACCCGGGCCAGGCAAATCGACCTGGGCAAGAAAGTGCGCGCCCTGCTCGAATCGAAAAACTTCACCTCCGTCGCCGCACCCGGATTTCAATCACCCGGGGTCGTGGTGAGCTACACCTCCGATCCCGACATCCAGAACGGGAAGAAATTCATCGAAACGGGCTTGCAGAGCGCGGCCGGCGTGCCGCTGCAATGCGATGAGAGAGCCGACTTCCGCACCTTCAGGCTGGGCTTGTTCGGCCTGGAAAAATTGCAGAACGTCGACCGCACCGTCGCCAACCTGAGCGATGCGCTGGACCGTATTGAACGCCATTAACGACCACCGTCATTCCGGCGCAGACCGGAATGACCCAGTAACGGATTGCACATGCTGTCGCCAATCATGGAAACCTCAAGCGCTTAACAGCCAGCCCCGAAACCGGAGTAGATGGTAATTCTAGATAGGACTACGCCTCCCGTAGCAGGCATGACGAAATTCCGGCCCGCATAGCTACGGTAGCCGGAGCAATCAGGCCATCATTTCGCCTACCCTGCTACGCCTGCCGTAGCTATCCTGCGCCCCCCTGCTACGTCAGCCGGAGTAAGGTTTGCGTTTTTATCCACAGCCTGCACGATGGCAGGCGCGTGCTCCTTCAGCCGGTAAGCGCCGCGCGGAAAAGCGGCCGGCCCGTAATCCAGCTTGCCGCCGCACTCGTCCAGCGCAAACCAGGTGAGCGCATACAGCGAGCACTTGTTCGGCCGCCAGCCCTTGCGCGTCTCCACGATCAGGCAGGAATCCAGCAGCGCCCGCTTCGCGCGATTGAGCGTATCCTCCGACTTCCAGCCGCGCGCCCGCATCACCTTCCACGACGCGGAGAGATCGCCGTTGTTATCGCCCCGATACTGCGCCGCCACATCGAACAACAGCATGCGCCCATGCGCCCCCAGCCCCAGATAGGCCGCACTGTTCAGCACCGCGAGCGGCACCGTGACAAACGCACCGCCGTCGCGCTTCGCATTCGCATTCTTGAACCGTTTCTTGCCCATTCCCTACCCCTTCCGCCGAACGAAACGGGCGAAACTACGGTTACCCATACCCATCAAGGGCAGCGCCAACGTGCTGCCGGGGGCAAGGAAAGGCGGCCGGAAAAACGAGCGCGAAAAAGCCGCGCCGGCGAAACAGTGCCCTTGATCGCGCACGGGCACTGCTACTGTCCGTGCCCGTGCCGCCCACAAGCGGCGATTATCGTGACCACCACAGGAGTAGCCATGCCGGAAACCGAGATGAAATTGCCCGCCCGAGATGCGACCGAAGCCTACCTTACACAGGATGGATACATCTGCCTGAGACAAACCGCCGAAACCGGCGACGACGCGGTCATCATGCTGCTGCCGCACGACATTCCCCAGGTGGTCGAGTGGCTGCAAGGTCTGGTGAATAAACTTCCCTCGGCTCCGAAGCCGGCATAGAGGCGTGAAGGGGGCGCGCGCTCAGCTTCCCTGGAACATGAAGGCGAAGCCTGAAAATCATCTAGCCGGCCCCTTTGATTACGCGGGCTGGACGGACGGTTCGAATACCGTGACCCGGTTCCTGCCCTGCTGCTTGGCCTGATACATGGCAATGTCTGCGTCGCGCTGAATGTGCTCGATGGCGACATGGCGGGCCTCGCGGCTCGCGAGGCCGATGCTGGCGGTGACCCGGATCTTTTCCGCACCGGCGACCACGGGCCTCAACTCCTCAATATTGGCGCGGAGCTTTTCCGCCAACCGGCTGGCTCCGGCTTGATCCGCAACGGGCAGGAATACGGAAAACTCCTCGCCACCGATGCGCGCCGACACATCGCTCTGGCGAACGGAATTGCGGATGCAGTCAGCCACCTCCCGCAAAACTTCATCGCCCGCAGCGTGACCATAGGTATCGTTGATGCGCTTGAAATGGTCGATGTCTATGAAAAGCACAGCGAACGGCGCGTCCGCACGCAACGCGCCGGGGATCAACTGGTTGCAGAGGGAGTAATAAGCGCGCGCATTCATCAGGCCGGTCAGCGGATCGGTCGCCGCCAATTCACGAAACTTCTGGTTGGCCTCCACCATCGCAACATAGAAGCGGTAGGCGCGGCGGTTGTAGAAATAGAAAAAGACGCTGGAAAACACCAGCGTGAGCGTCACCGTGGCCAGGGCATTTCCCGAGAAAGGCTTAATGAGATAAGCGTTCGCCAGATAGATGCTGGCCAGCGATACCAACGTCACCCCTATGCCGGCGGCGCTGCCCAGCAAGATATATACGGCAGGCAACACCACGAAATACCAGGCCGCCCGCATGGAATCATTCGGGACCAGCATCAGCGCGGAAAAATAGATCAGCAAACTGGCGACGACGTAAAGCCAGCAGATGACCGCGAAACGCTCCTTGTGTCCGTAGAGCGCAACGGTCATCACGACACAGGCTGCGGACATCAGCTTGATATTGAACACCTGCGCCGCAGGGAGCCGGTTCAGATTGAACGCATCGGCAGCGATAATCAAACCGCAAACGGCGATCCCCATCAGCAGCAACACATAGAGCAGCCGGAACCTGAACCGCAGGAAATCCTCGTCCTCGCTGAATTCCGCCCCGCCAAAGATCAACAACTCGAACTTACCCACCGCTCCCCCCAAGCACCCGTGCCCCCCGCACGCCCTCCCCGGCGGGTTTGTCTATTATAAACCTTTACCCTTCACCTGCCCGTAAGTGTGGGTATCAATGCAATCGGTCGCGATTGCTCTCGCAACCCGCGGAGTAGCAAGACACGTGGGAGGCAAAATCGCAGCGCTGCCCACCGATTGGCTGAGCGTGGGCACGGCTTGGCAGGCTTTGCCTATCCTGCCTGGCTACGCAGCCTGAGCAAGGCGAAGCCCAACAACTCCGGCAGGATGGTGGGATTCATCTGATTCGGCTCATCGCACCAAATGCGGCTTACACAATCAATGGAGTCTGCCCCGTTGATTTTTCAGCCCAAGCCATGAGCTTTAATTAGTATTCCCCCGCAACTGCGCCAGGCGGGCCTTTGCCTTCTCATCTCCCTCGGCGGCCGCCTGGGTAAGCAGCACCGCCGCGGCCTCATTGTCTCCCGAACGGCCGCGTTCCAAATGCAGGATAGCGGCATTGTATGCGGCAACCGGGCTGGATAACTTCGCAGCAGCCTCGAACGTCTGCAGCGCCCGGTCCGGGCAGAGGAAGAACGTATCCCAGCCCGCTCCGGCCAGCAATATGCCCTGCGTGTTACCTGCCTCGACGAGCCTGTCGGAGAGCGTGGCCACCCAGCCGGTGACGTAGGACATCATGATCTCGGTGCCGGGAACAATGCCATAGGGCCCGCTGCGCGTCGGCGATGCCGCTGCTTGCGTGGTGTGCATGCTGCCGTCCTCTGCAATCCACAAGTATCCATCCATGCCCGTCACCGGCATGCCATTGAGCGCCTGCGAAAGCCGTTGTGCCAGCGACTTGCCACCGTGCGCTGGCGCGACGCCGGTCCACGAACCGTACAGAACGACACGCTTTACGGTCTTCCTCTTGGCGAGCAGCGGACGAAGCATCCCGGCAATATCCTCCACCGAAAGAATGCGCGCGTCGGAATCGTAGAAATGCAAGGGGCTCGCATCTATCCACACGGGCATGGACGCAGGATCGGTCCGCGCCTTGTCTTCCTTGGCCTTCTTCAGATAGCCGTTCCCGATCCTCGGGGCAGAAACGCAGTTCGGGCCTCGCGGATCGCAGCTTGCAAGCGCGGCGGTGCCGCGCAGCGGCATCCCCTCGCCGCATCCGGCCACGGCATGGCCGCTCGCGACAAGCAGTAGGGAAAAGAGCAGATGCTTCATGGTCTATCCTCGTGATCAAGAGTTAAAGGGCCAGGCTCGCAGTTTGCGAGGAGAAGAATTAAGTTGAGCCAAGCTCCTTTAATTTTTGCCCGTCGATTAATGCCCCCTGCGCGGGCTCAATAGGTCGCATTACCGCATACCGGATTGATCTTCAATCAAGGCAGAAACTTTCCCGAAATCGGGGTGTTTTTGGCTGTATTTCCTCAGTCTTTCATCGTCGAATCCATCGATAAATGTTTCGTATGCGCCAGCAAGCTGATCACGCTCCACTTGTTTCTTGTCATTCCACACCCGCAAGACGGCCTTAGGATTGCTGCCAAAAAAATAAATCAGCCTGTCTACAACTCCCTCTTCCCGTTCAACCTTCACAACTGATTGTGAATCAAGGAGATAATATAGATTCATAGCCATTCTGAGCTGTGCCTCTCCCTTGCCATCAACGGCGAGAGCAACTGCATCGTCAAATGCCACATCGTCACTGGGCGTGTCGTTAGTTACAAATTTTAGCAGAGGGTGATAAATTCTTTTGATCTCGTCTGCACCCAGCGCGCGCACCCCGACATCTTTGACGATTTTATTCAGCAGCCCGTATACCTTGATAACGTTTGAGTCGGCAATCAATTCGGTTGCGCACAGGTCATCGTCGCGATTACCCTGGTATTCGCTCATCACTTCAATCTGGAGCTCTCTGGCCTTTGTTCGCTTCAGGGCGAACCATTGCGGTCCCATCGAATCGCGCGCCGTGAAGTTCCCCACGGACTTTCCATCCAGATACACCTTCATTTCTTTAACGCGTGAATTGCTCAGGAAGGAGCGTTCGTTGCGCTCGTACCCGTTAAATATGCCGAATCCACTCCAATAGGCGGACTTCACGGCATACAGTTTGATCCAGGCTTTGCCGGTACGTTGCGCCCGGGTACACCAGGCCGTGGTGGAATTGCCGTCGATCAAATTTTGAGGTTTATACGAATATGTGGCGCTGGCAGGCACGGAAGGCGAAGCCTGGACGCTGTCGATTATGGGGGTAACCCATACCGATATGGGGGAAGCCAATACCGATTGCACAAGCGCCAACAGCGTGATAACCGACAACGCCATGATGGTGTGTTTAGGCATATTTTTCACTGTGACATAAAGCGGTTTGAATTACTCGTCGAAACAATCCCGAGGAAATACACCATAAGGCGGCCACGTCATTCAACCGTGCGGCGCGGCAGGCTGGGCTGGCAAGGCGAAGCCCCGTAGGTCCGATTAGCGCAGCGTAATCGGACGCATGTCATCCATCACCCCGCGCGTCCACATCCACATCGCCACACCAACCCACAGGATAAAGGAATTAAATGGCCCAGGCTCGCATTTTTCTCGGCATACTGATTCGCGCCTGCCCCCTTTAATTCGGAGAAGGCCGGAATCCAGTTCCGCAATTCATCCCCCGCCACCTGCGGGGCGCGTCATTCCGGCGAAGGCCGGAATCCAGTTCCCCATAAATTTCCGCGGTCCATTGCCCCGGACCGCTGCCGAGCCCGCCCATTATTTCCTGCGTCCCGCATCCGGTTTGCAAGTAAAATGATGTCCATCATGACTGAAGAACTCATCAACATCGGCTCGCTCGTCAAGGACGCGGCCGAAGGCCTGACCGCCGAAGAACAAGCCGCGCTGAAAACACAACTGCTGGAGAAATTACAGCAACTGGATGCCCTGGCCGCAGCTGACGATATACACCGCGCCCGCCTGCAAATGGATATTGCCGAAATCCTGAATGCCCTGGAGCGCAAGCAGGAAGCCTGGGGCATTGCGCGTGAAGCATTCACATTGGCCATGCAACAAGAATCCTGGCAGGACGCAGTCGAGGCATGCAATGTCCTCTACCAGACCGCGCAGGAAGACTCCCTCGCCGCACTGGGCATGGGCATCTGGCTATCCATTACCTTTCCCGTCGATCCGGAACTGACCGTGGCCATGCTCGTCCACGCGATCGATGACATGCCCTACAATTCGGATGGCGCCGCAGCGGCTGCGATCACCGCGCGTTATGTAATCGACCTGCGCACCGACGACGACAAGTACGAAAGCCAGAGCTTCTTCGCAGACAACCTCATCTCCATGGTTGCCAAGCGCCATAGCCAGGTGCAGGACCAGATCGGCATGGACAACTGGCTGGACCGACTGGAACTGCGCGATCCGCAAATATTCCTGCCGCGCATGGCGCAGGTGGTGGATGCCATCGTCGGGGACAAATGGTGGTTCGATCGGGATATATTGCGCAGCAGATTGCCTCAATAGGCCCGCATCGAGACGCGGCATCAACGAAGCGCGGTAGGTTGGGCTGAGCAAGGCGAAGCCCAACAAATCCGGCGTGGATGTTGGGCTTCATTACATTCAGCCCAACCTACGAGCTCTCCTTAACCGTTATACGCATCCCTGCTAGAATGCGCGCCGAACATTTCACGGATGCAAACGCCATGGCCCTCAAGGCAACTGTCTTCAAAGCCACCCTCCAGATCGCCGACATGGACCGGCACTACTACGCCGACCATACCCTGACCGTGGCGCAACACCCATCGGAAACCGACGAACGCATGATGGTGCGCCTGCTCGCCTTCGCACTCTACGCCGATGAATCGTTGACCTTCGGCAAGGGACTGAGCAGCGACGATGAACCCGACCTGTGGCAGAAAGACCTCACCGGCGCCATCGAGCGCTGGATCATGGTCGGCCTGCCCGATGAACGCAGCATCCGCAAAGCCTGCGGGCGTGCCGCCCAGGTTGTCGTCATCAGCTATGGCCGCACGGCGCCGATCTGGTGGAGCGAGAATCGCAGCAAGCTTGCTCAACTCGACCGCCTCACCGTGATCAACCTGCCCACCGAAACCACGCTGGCACTCGCCGCCCTCACCGCGCGCACCATGCAACTGCAATGCACCCTGCAGGATCGCCATCTCATGCTGACCAGCGACAGTGGCATGATAGAGATCGAACCCGAGGTGTGGCACGGCCGCTTCCGCGAGGGCGATGGGTGACCGCAAAATATTGCGATGCAGACCCCATTAGCCAGTAGCCCGGATGAAGCAGCGCGGAATCCGGGACCTCGAAAAGACACCCCGGATTGCATTTCATTCCATCCGGGCTTGCTAATCTGATCTACGCGCGCTGACGGGTCGGGCAGCGCGGTAGGCTGGGCTGAGCAAGGCGAAGCCCAACAAATCCAACGTGGGCGGTGACAGGGGGCGCGAGCGCCAACAAGCGGTGGGCGTGTACCCACCGGCAGTTACCGGTCAAGGCACCTATCGTCCAATCGAAACACATGCATGTCGTCCCCCGCGAAGACGACCACTTTGAGTTTATGCGGTTGAGAATCTGGTATGGCGGCAAGCGTTATGGTTCCATCGTACCATGTATGCGGAAAAACCGTATTGCGCCTGACAGCAGTGGCCCTCAGGTTGCTTAGCTTCCGCGCCGTTCTAATGTCAGCTGCCCGCATTTCCCGGTCGAACTGAGCTTGCGACGAACCATCGTCGTAATATCCGTTGCCCGCCGCGGCTGCAGCCGACACCTGTGCACCGTCAAGCAGCAAGGCGGCTAAGTCAGCCGTTCCTTGCGCCCGCTGGATTTCCGCCGCGAGTTCATCATATTTATAGACCTTGATCCGCTTTCCGTCCACGAAGACCGCTATGTCGGCGACTGAAAAATCGAAGGGTGCATCGGTGCCGTTATATACGGCAACCATCAGCTGCGGTCGCTGATCCGACCGATAGGTATCGGAGGCCGCTCTGATTTGCACAACCGAACTCTGTCTGGAAATAACCGTTCCAATGCCGTCTTGATATATCTTCTGCTGGCCCTCGCCTGGCTCAGGCGACAGCTGCATTGTTGAAGCGCAACCCTGGAGTAAGACCCCGGCAAGGATTATTATTAGTACTCTGATCACTTCAATTACCCTCCCTGAGATAATCGGTCTGATAATACTTGCTCTTGCCGCCAAGTGCCGGCGCGACATTCGTCGGTAACCCTCAAAGCCCGCGTAGGTCCGCCTATGCTACGCTAATCGGACCTGCTCGTGCTGCCCGTTGGCTAACGCACCCTGCGCACGCTCACGCCGGCTTCGGCTTCACCTGCACGTAAAGCCCGCGTAGGTCCGATTAGCGTAGCGTAATCGGACGCATG
>DATFUZ010000015.1:0-5852 GCA_035260545.1 Gallionellaceae bacterium
CCCCCCATCCAATATCGGAATTGGCAGCAGGTTAAGCACACCCACGCCCACGCTGATGGCCGCGAGAAAGAAGATAAAGGGGGCAAGGCCCAGGCTCACCGATTCGCCGGCAACCTTTGCCGTGCCGACGGGGCCGCTCAGGTTTTTCAGCGATGCCTGCCCCACGGCCATCCGGCCCAGCATCTCCAGGCTCAGCGAACCGATGTCCCAGGTGCGTTGAACGGCCAGCCCCAATGCGGGAAACAGCCCGTAGCGCACTTCCGTGCGCAGGGGGTCCAGCCGGTGCGGATCCGAGTAGGAATAGGCCCCCACCCGTCCGATCACCTTTCCATCTTCGGTTTCCTTGCGCGGAGTGATGTCCAGCGCTATTTGCTTGCCGTCGCGCTCCAGGTCCATGTGCAGGAGCTGGCCCGGATGGCTGCGCACCACATCGGCCCATTGATCGAAGGTGGTGACTGCGCGGCCATTCACCCGCACCACGCGATCGCCGGTATGCAGCCCGGCGCGCTCGGCCGCGTCACCTGGAACCAGTTTGCCGATCACCGGCGGCAAGGGAGGAAAGTCCAGTTGCAGCCCGAGTTTCTGCAGGAATCCGCCGCTGAGGTCGGAAGGCCTGATGCCGGACAGGTCCAGCGTGTGCCGGCGCTCGGCGCCGTCGGCCGTACGGCCGACGATTTCGACTTTGGCATGGCGCAATGACAGGACGACCAGCCGCCAGCCGATTTCATCCCAGCCCTGTATGGGCTCGCCGTTGATGCTGAGCAGGGTCTCGTGCGGCTGGAAATCGGCCTTCGCAGCCGGCGTGCCGGCAGCGACGTCGCCCAGCCGGGGCTTGAGATCGGCCACGCCATGCGTAAACAGCGCGAAATACAGAATCACCGCCAGCAGCAGATTGAACGCGGGGCCCGCGGCGACAATCGCCATGCGCTGCCATACCGGCTTGCGGTTGAACGCACGGTTCAGTTCGTGGGCGGGCACCTCCCCCTCGCGCTCGTCCAGCATCTTGACGTAGCCGCCCAGCGGAATGGCGGACAGCACCCATTCCGTTTCGCCTTTTCCGAAGTTGCGGGAATACAACACCTTACCAAATCCGACGGAAAAGCGCAGCACCTTGACGCCGCACAGCCGTGCGACGGCAAAGTGGCCGAATTCGTGGAACACCACCAGTACCGCGATGGTGACGGCGTACGCCCAGATCGAGGTGAATATCATGCGGTCACCTCCATGGCCGGCATCAGGCGGGCCGCGACCTCGCGCGCCGCCTGGTCTGCCGTCAGCACATCCTCCAGCGCCATGACCGGTGTCACCGGCAGGGCAGCCAGCACCTGCTCGATCAGACGGGGAATGGCGAGGAACGGTATCTTGCGCTCGAGGAATGCCGCCACCGCGACCTCGTTGGCGGCATTCAGCACCGCGGGCGCCGTGCCGCCCGCACGCAGGGCCTGGTAAGCCAGCGTGAGGCAGGGGAAGCGGTCGTAATCGGGCGCGACGAAGTTCAATTGCGCCACCTTGAACAGGTCCAGCGGCGCCACGCCCGCATCGATGCGCTCGGGGTAGGCCATGGCATAGGCGATGGGCGTGCGCATGTCGGGGTTGCCAAGCTGGGCCAGCACCGACCCGTCCACATACTGCACCAGTGAATGAATGACGCTCTGCGGGTGCACCACCACATCGATCGCATCGGCGGGCGCGCTGAACAGCCAGTGGGCCTCTATTACTTCCAGCCCCTTGTTCATCATGGTGGCCGAGTCCACCGAAATCTTGCGGCCCATGCTCCAGTTGGGATGGGCGCACGCCTGCTCCGGCGTCACGCGTTCAAGGTCCGCCAGTGGTGTGTTGCGGAAGGGGCCGCCGGAGGCGGTGAGCAGAATCTTGCTCACACCGCTCGCCGCCATGTCGCCGGCGTAGTTTCGCGGCAGGGACTGGAACACCGCGTTGTGCTCACTGTCGATGGGCAGCAGCGCCGCGCCGCTGGCGCGCACCGCGTCCATGAACACGGCGCCGGCCATCACCAGCGTCTCCTTGTTGGCCAGCAGTATCTTCTTGCCTCCCCGCGCAGCGGCAAGCGTGGGCCGCAACCCCGCTGCACCGACGATGGCCGCCATCACGGCATCGACTCCGGATGCGGCGGAAACCTGCTCCAGCGCCGCTATGCCGGTCAATACCTCGGTCTGCAGTTTCGCCTCTGCGAGGCGCTGACGCAGCCGCGCTGCCGCCGCCTCGTCCAGCAGAACAGCGAAGCGCGGCGTGAACCGGCGGCATTGCTCGAACAGCAGTTCATCCTGGCGGTGCGCGGTCAGGGCAAAGATGCGGTAGCGCTGCGGATGGCGCGCCACCACGTCCAGCGTGCTCTTGCCGATGCTGCCGGTGGAACCCAGCACAGTCAGATTGGTTACGCGTTCACTCATGATGGGTTCAACAACATTATCAAGCCGGCCAGCGGCAGTGCGGAGGTCAGCGCATCGATCCGGTCCAGCATGCCGCCGTGCCCGGGCAGGAGCGCGCCGCTGTCCTTGACGCCGGCCTGGCGCTTGATCGCCGACTCGAAAAGATCGCCTTCCACCGAAATCGCAACCAGCACCCAGCCGGCCGCAACGATCTTCAGGTAACCGGCGATGCCGGACAGGTGCAGCGACAGAGCACCAACCAGGACCACATAAAGCGTGACGCCGAGCAGCGCGCCCACGGCGCCTTCCCAAGTCTTGCCCGGGCTGATGCTGGGCGCCAGCTTGCGCCGCCCGAATTTTTTGCCGGCGAAATAAGCGGCCGTGTCGGCCATCCACACCAGCGCCAGAAAAAACAGCAGGGTCGACGGACTGTGCGCGCGCAATTCATTCACTGCCAGTCCCGCCGGCACCAGCACCACGCAGCCTGCGAGCAGGAGCATGCCACGGCCGGGGCGCCAGCCACGCGCCAGCCACGGCGGGGCGGCAGCCCCCCAAAACACGACGGCCAGTACATAGACCGCCAGTTGCAGCTCCGCGGCATGCCGCCCGTGGGCGACGCCATAAGCGATGATGGCCGCCAGCGCGCCGGCAAGCGCCGCCGCGTACAGGGCGAGCACGGAGGCGGAAAGGCCGGCCAAGCGCCCCCACTCGAAGGCACCCAGCGCCACGACTGCCAGCACCAGCACTGCCCAGCCCGCCGCAGGCAGCCAGAACATCGCCGCCAGCAGCAGCAGACCCAGAATCAGTGCGGTGATTACGCGCTGTTTAAGCACGCGTCTCGTCCCGCGTGGGCGCTGTGGCGCCTTCGTCCGCCACCAGCTGCTCGCTGGTCCGGCCGAACCTGCGCTCGCGCTTCTGGTAGGAGAGGATGGCCGCATCCAGCGCGGCGCGATCGAATGCCGGCCACAGCGTATTGGTGAAATAAAGTTCGGCGTACGCGAGCTGCCACAACAGGAAGTTGCTGATGCGCTGTTCGCCGCCGGTGCGGATGAACAGGTCCGGCTCCGGCGCGTAACTCATGGCAAGATAGGGTTCGAGATCGTCCTCGCTGAAGCTTGCGGCACGTTCGGGGTGCTCGCGCAACATGGCCTGCACGGCCTGCATGATGTCCCAGCGCCCACCGTAGTTCGCGGCGATGGTCAGGGTCAGCCGGGTGTTGTCCGCGGTCATGCGCTCCGCCTCGCCGATGAGTCGCTGCAGCGGCTCATCGAAACGGCTGCGATCGCCGATGATTTTCAGCCGGATGTTGTTCTCATGCATCCGCTGCATCTCGATCTCCAGCATCTTCAGGAACAACTGCATCAGGAAGGAGACCTCCTCCTCCGGCCGGCGCCAGTTTTCGCTGCTGAAGGCGAAAACGGTGAAATACTCCACACCCAGCTCGATACACGCCTTCACCATCTCGCGCAGCGACTCGACGCCGCGCTGGTGGCCGGCCACGCGCGGCAGCATGCGCTTCTTGGCCCAGCGCCCGTTGCCATCCATGATCACCGCGATATGGCGCGGGATGTGGGTGACATCCGGAATAGCGCGGGTTGAGCTTCGAAAAAATTTCATGGCAAGGTCCGGGGCCGGTGATTCGACAGGACGGCGTCAGTTGCGACTGTCGGGCGGAGACGGCGCGTGGCGCCGCCCGTGCCCGTGTCACACCGCCATCAGGTCTGCTTCCTTGGCCTGCAGGGCCTTGTCGATTTCGGCGATGAAACGGTCGGTGAGCTTCTGTATGTCGTCTTGGGCGCGACGCTCCTCGTCCTCGCTGATGGACTTCTCCTTGACCAGTTTCTTGAACTGCTCGTTCGCGTCGCGGCGCACGTTGCGCACGGCCACTTTGGCATTTTCCGCCTCGCCCTTTACCACCTTGGTCAGGTCGCGGCGGCGCTCCTCCGTCAGCGGCGGCATGGGCACGCGGATGATATTGCCCGCGGTGGCGGGGTTCAAGCCCAGGTCGGCGTCGCGAATGGCCTTCTCGACCGAGGCTATCATGTTCTTCTCATACGGCTGCACGCTGATGGTGCGCGCGTCCAGCAGGGTCAGGTTGGCCACCTGGCTAATCGGCGTCGGGTTGCCGTAGTAGTCCACCATCACGTGCTCCAGAATGCCGGTATGCGCGCGCCCGGTGCGCACCTTGCCGAAATCCGCCTTCAGCGATTCCAGCGACTTGATCATCTTCTGCTCGGTGTTCTTCTTGATATCCGCAATCATACAATCGTGCCTTTATCAGTTATAGCGCACCAGCGTGCCTTCATCCTCGCCCATGACGACGCGCTTGAGCGCCCCCGGCTTGAAGATGCTGAATACGATTATGGGCAGCTTCTGGTCGCGGCAAAGGGTCAGTGCCGTGGCGTCCATCACCTTCAGATCCTTGGCGATCGCCTCATCGAACGTCAGGCTCTGATAGCGCGTTGCCTTGGAATCCTTCTTCGGGTCGGCAGTGTACACCCCGTCCACTTTGGTTGCCTTGATCACCACCTCGGCATCCATTTCCACGCCGCGCAAGGCGGCAGCGGTGTCGGTGGTGAAGAACGGATTGCCGGTGCCGGCCCCGAAAATCACCACCTTGCCTTCTTCCAGGTAGCGCAGCGCCTTGCCCCGAATATAGGGCTCGGCCACCTGCTCCAGATTGAGCGCGGACTGCACGCGGCACTCCACGCCTTGTTGCTTCATCGCGTCGGCCAGCGCCATCGCGTTCATCACCGTGGCCAGCATGCCCATGTAGTCGGCCGTCGCCCGGTCCATGCCGGCCGCAGCAGGGGCCACGCCGCGGAAGATATTCCCCCCGCCAATGACGACCGCAACTTGCACGCCCGAGGCGGCCACCTCGCCAATCTCGCCCACGATGCGCTTGATGACAGCATGGTTGATGCCATAGCTGTCATCGCCCATCAGGGCTTCGCCGGAGAGCTTGAGCAATATGCGCTTATACGGCTTCGCCATGGCGCATCAGCCCTTCTGGGCAGCAGCCGCGGCAGCCGCCACCTCGGCGGCATAGTCTTCCGTCTTCTTCTCGATACCCTCGCCCACCACGAACAGCTCGAATGCGGCGACGCTGGCGTTCTTGCTCTTCAGCAATTGCTCTATGGTCTGCTTGCCGTCGGCGGCCTTGACGAACACCTGGCCCAGCAGGGTCACTTCCTTCAGGAACTTCTGTACGGTGCCTTCGGCAATCTTCTCCAGCATGGCGTCAGGCTTGCCGGATTCACGCGCCTTTTCGATGGCGATGCGGCGCTCGGTCTCGATGTCCTCGGCGTTCACGCCGGATGCGTCCAGCGCCTTGGGCTTGCTGGCCGCAATGTGCATGGCAATGTCCTTGCCCAGCGTCTCGTCGCCGCCCACATAATCCACCAGCACGCCGATCTTGCCGCCATGCAGGTAGGATGCGAGATGACCGGCACCGGCCGCATAGCG
>DATFUZ010000016.1:0-19935 GCA_035260545.1 Gallionellaceae bacterium
TACAATTCTATTCTGGTCATTGTCATGAAGAAACCCAAAGGAATAAAGCGCGGTGGGGTGGGTAGGTCGGGTACTACCTACTCGGCATGGAAACATCTTCTGGATCAAGGGGCTCGATGAAAGCTATCGTTAAAGCTGCTAACCCAAGTCGTGGAATGTATGCGGCTGAGATTGATGGGCGTGGGGAATATGTGATCTTCGAGCTTCTAGACTCGTCCGAACCCGAGCTTGGGGATGTCATCAGCCATGCGGATTTTTATTCGATGGGTGGTGGAACGTTTAACAATCACACGCAGCGACGCCAGATCGACGTATATGTCCAGAACGTATGTGGCCGAAGTTTGGTGAAGAAGCAGTGCTTCCTTTAGCCACAAAAATCAACGCGCAGACATGGGAGCGGACTCTGAGGTCTCCCCTCAAAATTGCAGCACGGGATGATCATAGCGCAGCCGATCAAGAGGCGTAACAAGAACCGGTGTCAGACTCCATTGACGCCGAAGAAGGCGAATCAGCTTAGCCTGGCTAATTACATCCCCGCTTCCTGCCGCGCATGCAATAAACCCCGGGCTGTGGTACATTTTGGCGTCGGCATAACGACGTGAAGCGCGGGCTTGCCCGCTGTTGAAGCGTCCCACTGCGTTCCGCCGGCCTGTTCTCGGTAGATTTCTCGTCAGGCGGCTGATGCCGGCGAACCAGGATCGAAGTCTGCCCGTGCGGCGGCCTTCGGCGCTACTCAATATCACACGGAGGTTGACGATGAACAAAAGCAGAATTGCTCCTCTTTTTCTCGCGCTTGGGCTGGGCTGCGGCCTCGCGGCCGTTTCGGCTACCACCTATGCGGCGGACGCGTCCGCCATGAAATCCGCACCCGCCCCGGCCGGGCAACCCGGCCAGTATGGCGATGGCTGCGACGGCAGGATGGGATACCACCACCCCATGATGGGCGGTTATGGCCATGGCATGATGGGTGGTTATGGCATGATGATGGAATCGCCGCGCATGCGCCTGGTCATGCATTTAAACCTCAGCGACGAACAACGCGCAAAGATCAACAAGCTCGGCGACGAATTGCGCCACAAGAATTGGGCGCGGGCGGGGCTCATGCAGGATGAATCGGCTAAGCTGCGCGACCTGTACGAAGCCGACAAGCGCGACCCCAAGGCCATCGTGGAGGAATACCGCAAGATCTTCAACATCAAGCTCCAGATGATCGAGGCCATGGTCGACACGCAGAACGAGGTGGAGGCGCTGCTCACGCCCGACCAATTGCGCGAGCTAAAAGAGATGCGCCGCAATATGGCGTGGATGCCCGGCCACCCGGTGATCCACTGAGGTCAGCGCATCGCGGCACATGCCCAGGCCCGCCGGCCTGGGCATTTTCGTTTTCCACCCCGGCCGGAATCGGGGCAGCCCGGCAGGGTCGGAAAAAGCGCAGCATTGCCCACCGGTCATAATAATCAATGGGCCAGACTCGGTTGATCGCGCACGGCTGTGGCCCGCCTGGGTTTTCATTCTCGCCGCAGGACGAAGTGGGTCGCCATTTCCGTGGCGACGTGCTCTGTGCACCGATAGCCCAGCTCGGCCATGTTGAGGCCGCCGAACAGGTGCTCGCCGGAGCCGAGCAGCACCGGCGATAGCGCGATGTGGAGTTCGTCTATGAGCCTGGCTTGCAGATATTGCTGAATGACGGATACGCCGCCGCCTATGCGCACGTCCTTGCCATTGGCCTCCGATCTGGCGCGCTCGAGCGCGGCATGAATGCCGCCAACGACGAAGTGAAAGGTGGTGCCGCCCTCCATGACTATGGATTCGCGCGGGTGGTGCGTGAGCACGAATACCGGGGTGTGATACGGAGGATTGTCTCCCCACCAGCCGCGCCAGGCGTCGTCTGGCCACGGCCCGCGAACGGGCCCGAACATGTTCCGCCCGAGGATCCAGGCGCCTATGTTGCGGAAGCTGCGTGCGGCGAATTCCTCGTCGACTCCGGTTGATCCGCCGTCCTGCCCGAACATGCGGCGAAACGTTTGCGTCGCGAACGCCCATTCGTGGAGCGCCCGCCCGCCGACGCCGAGTGGATTTTCGAGGCTTTGCCGGGGACCCGCGCCATATCCGTCAATCGAGATGGAGAATGCGCCCACTCGCACCATGCCCATTTTGTCCTCCTGGAGTCTAAGGGTGAAGTTGCCCGCTTGAAGAAATAGCGACACCGGCCCGTGCAGGGAGCTATAAGCGTAGCGCATTGCTGCGGGTGTTTTCAAGTGCGCGCGGCGCGGCGCATTGCGCCCACAGGGGTTGGGGAGTGGTTGTCACGCCGCCGGCGCGGCAATAACCATGCTGCGCCGAATGCCTGCACGGGCCGGATAATTGCCGTACCATTGCGATAAACCGCGACAGGAGGATATATGACGCTACGAAAGGTTCTGGCCGCAGGCCTGGCGCTGCTGAGCTTCAATGCCTATGCCGATCTGAAGCCCGGGGACACGGCGCCCGATTTCACGGCGCAGGCGACGCTGGGCGGCAAGGAATTCAGCTATTCGCTGCATGATGCGCTGAAGCAGGGGCCGGTGGTTCTGTATTTCTACCCGGCCGCTTTCACCAAGGGCTGCACCATAGAAGCCCACGATTTTGCCGAGGCGATAGATCAATACAAGGCGCTGGGGGCGACGGTGATCGGGGTATCGCACGATCCCATGGAGAAGCTGAAGCGGTTTTCAGTGAGCGAATGCCGCAGCAAGTTTCCAGTGGCCGCAGATGCTGATGGCTCGATCATGAAGGCTTACGATGCGGTGATGCCGGTCTTCAGCAGCCATGCGAGCCGGACGTCTTACGTCATCACGCCGGATGGAAAGATTCTGTATGCCTACAGCAGCCTGTTCCCGGACAAGCATGTCGCGAACACGCTGGCGGCCCTGAAGAAGTGGCGCGATGCCGAACACGGGGCCGTGGCCGCCAAGCCTGATAGCCCTTAGACAGGGCAGCCTGGGGCGGCACATGCCGCCGGGTGCGCCCCCTCAAAACCAATACGCGACGCGAAAGATCTCGAAGTCCATGCCGCTGTTCGGCAGTTTGATGTCTGCATTCGAGACGTGCTGGTAGCGGAAGCCGAGTTCGAACTGGTGGCGCGGGCCCATTCGGACGCCGAAGCCCAGGATGTGGCCGAACTGGAATCCCGTGCTGAACTTGCGGCCGGTGTACAGGAAGGTGGGCGAGATGAGGTGGAGGCCGAGGATGCCGGCTTCGAGATAGGGCGTCGTGCCGGTCTGGTCCTTCGGCGTGTAGCGGAAGACGGGCATGATGCCGATGTCGGTGACGGTCTGGTTGTTGTCGGCGGCGCTGTCGCCGTGCCACTGGGCGATTGAGGCATCCCAGAACCCGGTGACGTGCCACGCGCCGTTGTTGAACCAGGAGCGGTTCCAGTTCCACATTGCGCCAATGCGGTATAGCCTGGCCTTGGCCGCCGAGGAGATGATCGCCGCGTCGGTTCTTCCGTATTCCCCATAGAATCCGTCGAGCGCGTATGCGTGCGTTGCCGTCAGGAAGAGCAGCAGAAGCACATACAGATTTTTCATGGCGCATCCCTCGTTATTGTTTGGTGGAGATTGAGCGCACAGCTGGACTCGCGATGAGTATAGCGAAGTTTTTCGCGGCGCGGTGCGCCGATTGCCGCATGCAGGGCTAGAATGACGCTGCGCGCCGTCCGCCAACAAGGGAGCGAGCGAAAAAAGCAGCGGACGCGCAAACGTCCACCCCGTAAACCTTCGTGAGGACAGCCGGGATGTTCAAGCCGTTCGGGTTGTGTGCCTTGCTCATCGCATGCGCGGCATGCTGGAGCGGCGCCGCGCGGGCGGACGGCAGTTCGCTGTGGGTGACGACCGGATTCCGTTCATGGCACCCCAATGAATCGCAGTCGCACTTTCGCCAGGAGAATATCGGCATCGGCCTTGCCCTGGAGCTGCCGCACGATTTGAGCGTGGTGGGCGGAACCTATGTGGACAGCGACAACCGGCGCAGCAATTATCTGGGGGTGATGTATCAGCCGCTGCGCCTGGGCGGGGTGCACTTCGGGGCGCTGGCCGGGGTGGTGACGGGCTATGCGCCGGGCAGGCTGTCGCAGGCGATCGTGCCGATGGCGAGCTACGAATATAAATGGGTGGGCGTTAACGCGCTGTGGTATCCGGGCAAGGTGACGGCGCTGGAACTTAAGCTGAGGGTGGCGCAGTTCTGAAGAGGAGGCGGGCGCGGTGGCGCCGCGCCGCAATGCACCTGCCGCCGGCGTTCCCTTCTTGATTCCCCCCTGCATTTCTTGCGTCATCCCCTCCGGCGATCTGCAATCCGGATGCGTGTCATGCGTGCGGGAATGACCTGAAATGTATCCGCCTTCCGTGCCGCACAAGCCCCCCAGCTACGGGTAAAGATGCGGTTCCCCAGAGGCGCGGCGCCGTTCCGTGGAGGCCCATACAATTCGCCCGCAAACATTTTTGAGTGGCAATTATTTTTCGACCAAACAACCTGATAGCCACAATGCATAGATAAATCGTAATACCTATTTTGGGGTATTGAACCAAGCCAAAGAGGGAGCGATAGTTACATTGACCGGATAGCTTTTTGAGCTGGTGAACGCTACAAGCATAGGAGATATATCATGAACAGTGCAGAGGGTGGGTCATGGGCAAGCCATGAAATCTTTAATATGAACGAGCGCGGATGGCGAAGACTGTTTTCGCTCGCCGGGATGATCGCGCTGTTCGCGCTCGTCGCGTTCGCCATGACCGGCTGCGGCGGAGGCGGCGGGTCGACCGCGACCACTGCTGTTGTGCCCGGTGCGCCAACCTCGTTTGCGATCGCGCCTACGCAATCGGGCGTCATGTCCGAAACATTGACGTGGTCTCCGCCATCGAGCGGCGGCACGCCGACCAGTTATGAGGTCTACCGCAGCACGGTGGCGGGTACGGCCTTCAACCCGGCGAACAATATCATCTCCATCGCGGCAGTGCCGGGGCAGACGAAATACACCTTCGTGGACAACACCGGCCTGTCTCCCTCCATGACCTATTGGGCGGTGAGCGCGAAGAACGCCGGAGGGGAAACCCCTACCGGAGAACTCAGCGACCGGCCGACGGGCGACACCGTCTCGCTCGGCAACAACTTCTCGGCTGCGCTGATCTTTGCCGATGACATCGGTATTGCGGGTTCCGCGATTCCGGCGACCAGCGTCTGGACAACCAATGCCGCCTCCGCGGTGGCCGAGGTCAACACCGGACTGCGTCCGCTCAGCACCGATCCGCTGCCGTCCACGGTGACCACGCTGCCCTACCTCGATCCGACCACGGTCTATCCGCTGGACGGCGTGAACTATTACCCGCAAAAGACCTCCAGCACCTGGCAGGGCCAGTGGGAGCTGGGCGCCGGCAAGCAGCAGCACGTCACCGCCAAGTGGGGCGACAACCTGGTGAGCCAGAGCCTCACCTCGACTTCCGTCATCAGGATAGAGATGGGCCTGTCCGAGGCGCTGAGCTCGCCGATGACGTCCTATACGATGAAGTCGCTGTACGGCACCAAGCTCAACGAGGTGCAGGGCACCGACGGCACGACCTACGCCAACTCGACCGCCGCGGTGTTTGCGTCCAACGCGCACCTGACGATCCAGAAGGTGGGCGAGGCCACGCCACTGGTTAACCAGACGTTGTGGGCAGGCGACGGTCCGGGCTTCCTTGCTGGCGAGGTCAACGTGTCCGGCAACTTCACCTACGGCTTCGTCTGGAACCTGAAGAACGTGACCGTGCCTTATTCTAAGACCGGCACGTGGCGGATCACCTTTTCGCTCGATCCCACGTCGCCGAAGGGAACGGCGAACAACACGATTATCGACGCGGCGACCAACGGGGTTCTGGATAGCCCCAGCTCGGTGCACATCGACGTCAACATCCAGTAACGGCGGGGCGACCGGGGGAGCATGGCGCTCCTCCGGGTCTGCCCGGCGCCGGCAGTTTTTTGAAGGGCATTGCAGCCGCGTCTCTTTTATTCGGCGTGACTGCGCAAGGAAAATTGGCTCGAAGAGCCAGATTGTAAGGAGGTAGTTAATGTTTAACCCGATTCAATGGATGCGCGTCAAAACGGATGCATCTTTTGCCCGGTTATTTGCCGGGCGTGCAGCATACTATGCCGCAGTGGGTACAGGCGGTGCGCTAATGGCAGTGCTGGCGGGCTGCGGCGGCGGCAGCGGCGGCACGGATTTCTCCCAGTTCAGCAGCACACCGTTGACGGCCGCATGCACGGCCGCGGTCAGTAATGCGACCGGAAAATGGGTGACGGTGGTGGATAATGCAAATACGCCGCCGGGCGTCACCGACAAGAATTTCTTCAGCTTCAATCAGCCCTCGGTCAACGGCAACGGCTTGCTGGTCTTCCGCGGCCGCGCCAAGGCGCCGTCGAGCACGAGCGCCGAGCCACTGCGCGGCGTGTGGGCTGTGGATCTCTGCGGGCCGCTAAGTCTGCAGACCGTCGTCGATACGACAATGGCCGTGCCGGCCCCCAATAACCAGGTAGACCCGACCACGGGCGCGCCCGCGCCTGCGGTGTTCAATGAAACGCCGTCGATACCGCGGATTGACGGCTCATCCTCGCTGCTTGCCACGCGCGGCAATTCGCCACCCGTCTGGACCTATATCGACCCGGCTACCCAGACGGAAACACGGGCCGGCACCACTGGCGTCTTTTTCAGGGCCAATGGTCCGCTGACGACCGGCGCGGATAACCTGGGCCATGTGCCCGAGTTCTCCCGCTTCCAGGTTCCCGGCGCGCCCGCCGGCACCAAATTCGACGTGTTCCCCGGCTCGCCGTCGCTGGCCAACGGCAAATACATCGTGTTCAAGGGCAACTACACGCTGCCCGCGCCCACCGAGACCGACCCCACGGCCACGGTGAGCAAGACCGGTGTCTATTTCCGGGATATTTCGGGCGCATCCAATCCGATCGAACTGATCGCGGACAGCAACACCCTGATTCCCGGGGATACCGTTCCCTTCGGCTCGACCGCGCCGCCCAGCGCGGCGAACGGCAAGATGGTGTTCACGGGCCTGGACAACGAAGACGCTCCGACCAAGGGTGGCATCTACCTCGCGCCCCTGACCCCTGTGGCGGCATCCGCAGTTCCGGCCCTCACCACCATCGTCAAGATCGGCGACCCGGTGCCCGACTCGCAGGGCGCTGCGCTGACCGACGGTTCGACCTTCAACAAGTTCGGTGAAGGCCTTTCCTACGACGGACGCTATGTCGCCTTCTGGGGCGCGTGGGGTACGGAGACGCGCAGCATCGTGCTGAGCTGCCCGCTGGAAGGCAACAAGGCGCGGACAGCGTACTGCCTGCAGACCTATGCGCCGGATGGAACGACGACCGTGCAGGTGCCGGTCAACCAGGGCATCTTCATCCACGATACGGAGACCGGCAAGACCTTGATGGCGGCGCGTGCCGGCGCCGGCCAGCCGTTCCAGGATTTCCTGTACTGGGTCTATTCGGGGCGTCCGCCCGGAACGGGGAATAGCGCCGACGACAGCGACGGCGAGCCGCCGCGCTGGCGTTCTTCCGCGTTCGCGGCCGTGGATGGCGCGCGCGGCGTGGTGTTCAAGGGCAGCCGGACGCCCTCCACGTCTCCGGACGTCACCGTGCCGAGCAGCGGAATCTACGCCGTGGGCTATGCCAAGGGGGCAATCGGCAGCATGGTGCCGGTGCTCGAGGTCGGCAATCTGGTGAACAAGCTCGATCCTAAAGCGCCGGCCGATTCGACCGTGCTCTCCGTCGGCATCGAGCGCGAAGCCATCCGGAACGGCTGGTTCACGCTCACCATGTCGTCCATTGATCCGGCAGGCGAGGCCTGGGCCGGTGTTTACGTGACCCATGTATCCACGCTCGACAAGCTTCCGCAGTTGAACTGAGGTCTTGCTGTATCCAGGCGCGCACGTCGGGGCGCGCCTGACACAGAAAAGGAGAATCGCCATGCTGAAGAAATTGATCTTGCTGCTACTCTGCGTCGCGCCGATGCTGTTCACCGGCGCGCCTGCATATGCCGCCAGGCATGTCAGCGCGAGCAGCGCGCTCACGCAGGAGGAAACGGATGACCTGCTTTTTACCCGTGAAGAGGAAAAGGTCGCGCGCGACACGTATCTGACGTCTTACGATACGTGGGGGCTCGAGATATTCTCCAATATCTCCAGTTCGGAACAGTCGCACATGGACGCGATGCTGAAACTGCTCGAGAAATACAACCTGCCCGATCCGGCGGCGGGGAAGGCGATCGGCGAGTTCACCAACCCCACTCTGCAAACCCTCTACAACACGCTGGAGGGCCTGAGCAGCGCGAGCGCCCTGAGCGCGCTGAAGGTGGGCGGCCTGATCGAGGAGACCGACATCCGCGATATTAAGGCGGCGGTCGCGCGCTCCCAGCACCCGGACATCACCAAGACCTATGAGACCCTGATGTGCGGGTCGCGCAATCACCTGCGCTCATTTGCGCAGAGCGTGGAGGTCTACACCGGCACGTCCTACGTCGCCCAGGTGCTGAGCCAGGACGAGGTGAACCAGATCTTGGCCGAGCCGATGGAGAAATGCGGCCCAAGCCGGAGGAAGTTTACCGTTCCTCCCGGAAAGCAGTGAGATAGTCCCGGCCCGGCCGGGGTGTGGCCGTGTCCGCGTCACGCGCGGGCACGGCTTTTTGTTGCCTGCTCAGCGCACCATCTGGTTCATGTCGATGATGGGCATCAGGATGGCGAGCACAATGAACAGCACGATGACGCCCATGGCCAGGATGAGGGCGGGTTCCAGCAGCGCGGTCAGCGCCGAGACGAATGTGCTGACTTCGCGCTCCTGCTGAACAGCGGCGCGCTCCAGCATGGTATCCAGCTTGCCGCTGGATTCGCCGCTGGAAATGAGATGCACCAGAATGGGCGGGAACAGGCCCGAGGCGCCCAGCGCCCGGCTGAGCCCCACGCCTTCGCGCACTTTCAGCGCCGCGTCCTCCAGCGCGCGGCGCATCGGCAGATTGGTCACCACCTGGCCGGCCTCGTGCAGCGCGGCGAGCAGGGGAACGCCGCTTCCGACCAGGATGGACAAGGTGCTCGCCATGCGCGCCGAGTTGATGCTGCGCAGCAGCCGCCCCAGCACCGGCGCGCGCAGCAGGTGTGCGTGCCAGGCGAGCCGGGCGGTTTCCTGCTTGAGCAGCATGCGCGCGCCCGCCCAGGCGCTGGCGGCCAGCACCAGGAGATAAGGCCAGGCCATCTTGAGCGCGTTGCTGACGAAGATGACCACCCGCGTCGGCAGCGGCAAGGCCTGTTTGGTGTGCTCGAACACGCCGACGACCTGCGGCACCACGTAGACCAGCAGGCCGGTGACCACGGTCAGCGCGACCACGGTGACGATGGCCGGGTAGACAAAGGCGAGCCCGACCTTCTGGCGCAGGGCATAGCGGGATTCGGTGTAGTCCGCCAGGCGCTGCATGACGGCGACCAGTTCGCCCGAGCTTTCGCCCGCGCGGATAAGCGCAAGATAGACCTCCGGAAACACCGAGCGGTAGCGTTCCATGGACTTGGCCAGGGAGCTGCCGCCCAGCACCTCGGCGCGTATGCCGGCGAGGATGCGGTGCGC
Source organism: Gallionellaceae bacterium (assembly GCA_035260545.1). Taxonomy (GTDB): domain Bacteria; phylum Pseudomonadota; class Gammaproteobacteria; order Burkholderiales; family Gallionellaceae; genus DATDDB01. Next base: position 9,637 of record DATFUZ010000016.1, read on the forward strand.
GGATTCCTCCTCGGTCTGCTCGATCAGCGCGTGCAGCGCCTGTTCCAGCGGCAGGCCCGCCTCCAGCAGGGTGGCGAGCTGCCGCGTGATCATGCCCAGTTCCGCGGCGGAGATGCCGCGCTGAAAACGCCAGCGCTTCGCCCCGGCGGGCTCTTCGTCCTGGGCCAGGGGCAGCGCCTCCAGTACGGTATAGCCCGAGGCCCGCAACTGCTGCCGGGCGAGGCGCAGGTTGTCCGCGTCCACGATGCCTTGCACCTCGTGGCCGCCGCCGTCGAAAGCCTTGTAGTGGAATGCCGCCATGCTAGTCCCGCGTGACCCGCAGCACTTCTTCGAGCGCGGTCTTGCCGCTGATCACCAGCCGTATCCCGTCCTGGCGCAGCGTGTGCATGCCGGTTGCGACGGCATGCTGCAGCAGCGCCTGGTCCGGGGCGCGGTCGTGTATCAGGTTCCGCATCTGGTCGTCCACCTGCAGCAGTTCGTAGATGCCGGTGCGGCCGCGGTAGCCGGTGTGGGCGCAGGCAGGGCAGCCCACCGGCCGGTACAGCACGGCGGGGGCGTCGCCGCCGGAGTGATTGTGCGCCAGCAGTTCGAGTTCGCCCGGCGGGGGTGTGTAGGCCTGGCGGCATTCCAGGCACAGGGCGCGCACCAGACGCTGCGCCAGGACGCCGATCAGGCTGGAGGACAGGAGGAAGGGCTCCACGCCCATGTCGGTCAGGCGCGTGACGGAGCTGGCGGCGTCGTTGGTGTGCAAGGTGGCGAGCACGAGGTGGCCGGTCAGGCTGGCCTGCACTGCGATCTGCGCGGTCTCCAGGTCGCGGATCTCGCCTATCATGATCACATCCGGATCCTGGCGCAGGATGGCGCGCAGCGCGCGGGCGAAGGTCATGTCGATGCGCGGGTTGACCTGGGTCTGGCCGATGCCGTCCAGGTCGTATTCCACCGGGTCTTCCACCGTCATCACGTTGGTGGTGGCGGCGTCTATCCGGGATAACGCAGCATACAGCGTCGTGGTCTTGCCGGAGCCGGTGGGGCCGGTGACGAGCACGATGCCGTGCGGCTGGTGGATCAGCTTGTCCACTTGCGCCAGGGTGTGCGGGTCCATGCCCAGGCGGCCCAGTTCCAGCCGTCCGGCCTCCTTGTCGAGCAGGCGCAGCACGGTGCGTTCGCCATGGCCCGTGGGCAGGGTCGAAACGCGCACGTCCACAGGGCGGCCGCCCAGGCGCAGGGTGATGCGGCCGTCCTGGGGCAGGCGCTTCTCGGCGATGTCCAGATTCGCCATGATCTTGATCCGCGACACCATGGCTGCGTGCAGGGCGCGGTGCGGCTCGACCACGTCCTTGAGCACGCCGTCTATCCGGAACCGGACCACCGAACGCGTCTCGAACGGCTCGATGTGGATGTCCGAGGCGTTTTCGCGCACCGCCTGGGCCAGCAGCGCGTTGATCATGCGGATCACCGGCGCGTCGTTTTCCGCATCCAGCAGGTCTTCGGTTTTCGGCAACTCATGTATCAGTTGCGAGAGATCCATGTCCTGTTCCACGTCGCCCACCAGGGTCGCGGCATCGTCCTCGCCCTGCGCATAGGCCGCCGCCAGCACCTTTTCGAACTCCTCGGGCGAGGCAAGCGTGGTGTGGACGGGAATGCCCAGCACGCGCATCATTTCGGCGATGGCCTCGGGCAGGGCGTTGTCGCGCACCACCGCTTCCGCGTGGTCGCCGGCGAGACGCTGGAGCACAATGCCGTTTGCCTTGGCGAAGAAATAGGGAATGTGCCGCGCGGCCTGCCGCAGCGCCTGCGCGTTCATCTCGCCGTCGGCACTCATCGCGCTATTGCACCGGGTTCGTTGCCGACGCAGCGGCGGCGGCGCGGGCCGCGGAATCCGCGGCGTGCGCGATCGCGGCGATGCCCGCCGCCTCCGGCGAGGACGCGGCCACAGGGGCGGATGCCGCCGAGACGCCGCCGAAAGGCGGGAGCTGCGGCATTTTGGGATTGGGCAGGATCGCATCCCAGGGCGGCTTGCTGTTCGCTTCCTGCTCGCGCATGAAGTCGTAGCGCTCCTGGGTCAGGCTGACCGCGGAATCCTTGTCGCGCAGCACGTGCGGGCGGATGAAGATCATCAGGTTGGTCTTGGTGTGCTGCCGCGTGCGGTAACGGAACAGCGCGCCGATGATCGGGATGTCGCCCAGCAGGGGCACTTTGCTTTCGCCTATGGTCACCTGGTCCTCGATGAGCCCCCCCAGGACCACCGTCTGTCCAGGATCGACCAGCACGCTGGATTCCAGCGAGCGCTTGTTGGTGATGATGCCGGCGGGATTGTTCAGGCTGGCGGCATCCACGCTGGAGACTTCCTGGTAGATGTTGAGCTTGACCGCTCCGCCTTGTGAAATCTGCGGCTTGATGCGCAGGGTCAGGCCCACGTCCTTGCGTTCTATGGTCTGGAACGGCGTGGCGGTGGTCGTGCTCCCGGTCTGCGCGTATTGCCCGGTGATGAAGGGCACATTCTGGCCGACGACGATCTTGGCTTCCTCGTTGTCCAGGGTAAGCAGATTCGGCGTGGACAGGATGTTGCCGTCGGCGTCCTGCTGCAGCGCGTTGGCCAGCGCGCCCAGGTTGAGGATGGTGCCGACCCCGGGAATCGTGATCTGCCCCTTGACCACCCCGACGTTCAGGCCCTGGCTGACCGTGCCAAGGTTGGTCGAGGCGTCCAGGATGTTGCCGCCGGCGCCACGGGTGACGAAATTGGTGCCGCCGAACGCGCGCGTCTGGGTGGAGGCGCCGCTTGCGTTCGATAGCGATTGCCACTGGATGCCGAATTGCGCCAGCTTGCTGGCATTGACCTCGGCGATCAGGGCTTCGACGAAGACCTGCGCCCGGCGTACATCCAGCATGTCCACCACATTGCGCAGGTTGTTATATACGGCCTCCGGTGCGACGATGATCAGGGAGTTGGAAGCCGGATCGGCCTGGATCGTTGCTTCGTCGCTGCCCGCCGCAGTGGTGCTGGCGCCGGCCGAGGCCGTGGCGCCCGTCGTGCCGGTCGCCGTCCGGCTGCTTCCCGCGGCGGCGGCAGGCGCCGCAATTTCTCCGGACAGCACTCCGCGCAGGGTTTGCGCCAGATCGGTCGCCACGGCGTTCTTCAGGTAGATCACGTGAATATTGCCCGGCGCGTGCGTCGGGACGTCGAGCTGCTTCACCAGAGTTTCCACCCGCGCAATGCGCTCCGGGTTGTTGCTGCGCAGCAGCAGCACGTTGGAGCGCACATCCGCGAGCAGAACGAAGCGGCTACTGGTGTCGGCAGGGGCGCCCGTATCCTGCATCAGGCGGTTGATGGTCTGCGCCAGATCGGCGGCCGAAAGATACTGGACGGGGATCACCACCGGCGCCTCCGGCGTGGGCTGGTCCAGGCTGTGCACGATCTGCGCGATCCGCCTCAGGTTGCTGGCGTAGTCGGTCACCACCAGGGTGTTGGTCGCGGGGTAGGCGACGACCACATTGTTCGGCGCGATCAGGGGGCGCAACACATTCACCAGTTGGGTGGCGGATTGGTACTGGATGGGGAAGATGCGCGTGACGATTTCGTCAGTGCGGGTGCTCCTGCCGCTGATCCGGGCAATGTAATGCTTGGCGTTCGCCTCGGGCATGATGCGCGTCACGCCGTTGGCTTCCACCGCCGCATAGCCCTGCATGCGGAGCGCGGAAAGGAGCAGATTGTAGGCTTCCTGATTGGAAACCGGCGTGGCCGAGACGATGTTGATCGTGCCTTTCACCTTGGGGTCCACCAGGAAATTGCGTTTGGTGATATGGGAAATCGCGCGTATCACTTCCGGAATGTCGGCATTCACGAAATTCAGCGTGGTCTTGTCCGCGCCGCCCGGCGTGACCTGCTCGGTGGACGCGGCTTGCTGGGTCTGCTGGGTCTGCTGGGTCTGCTGGTCGGGCGCGGCGGGCGCGGCGTCACCCGCCGGGGTCGCGGAGAACGCGGGCAGCGCGCCCAGCGACAAGCACAGGGCGGAAGCCGCGGCCATGACGAGCGCCACCGTGTGGCGGAATAGCGTGGATTTGCACCGTGCCGGGGCCATCACTTTTCTCCCCTCAAGAGGTTGATTTGGTGCTGCAGCGATTCCATTTGTTCAGCGGGCATCGTGCCGCTGGCGGCGTCCAGCTGATGCTGCAGCGCGTCGGCCGTGCCGCTGTCGCCGGCCGGCGGCACGGGCGGCGGCCCGGAGCTGCTGGCCGCGGGAGCGGACAGGTCCAGCCGGCTGCGCGCGCCGCCCTGTTCCAGCACCACATAATTCGGATGGGTTTCGACCAGGCGCATGCCGGGCCTGACCTCGGCCCCGAGCGCGACACCGAGCTGTTTGCCGTCAATCTGGAGCACGGCGAATCCCTTCACCGGGTTTGCAAATACGCCTATGAGCTTGATGTTGGCGGAACTGAATGTGACGGCGCTGGCGGCCGCTTGATGCGCGGTGCCGAATATGCGCCCCGCGTCTTCGGAGGCTTCCGGCAGGGCGGGGGGCATGACGGCGCCCGCAGGCGCGAACAGCACCCAGACCCATCGTGCGAACATCACACCCAGCAATGCCGCGCCCAGGCCGCCCCAGGAAAAGAACCGCCGCGCGCGGGTAATCTCTGTTCCCGTGGGCCGCGTTCCTGCAATTGACGGCTTTCCGTTCCTGGGCCAAAACTTCATGCGCGAGTCTGTCCTCTACACAAAGTAACCGCTTATATTATCCCTCTTCCGCCTGTTTTGAGTATACACTATCGTCAAGGATCTGGCGCGTTCAGGCGCCGGCGCGAAGGTCGTCAACAGGCTGTTTCAATCCATTATAGCCGGAGGTTCGACATGCCGAATCAACTGCTCCTCGACCGCAGACGCGGCGGCGGCTTTACCCTCATCGAGATCCTGGTGGTGGTCACGATCATTGGCATTCTTGCGGTGCTGATCGTCCCCAAGGTGATGAACCGCCCGGACGAGGCGCGCGTTGTCGCGGCGCGGCATGGCATCAGCGCGATCATGCTGGCGCTCAGGATGTACAAGATGGACAACATGCGCTACCCCACCACCGAGCAGGGGCTGCAGGCGCTGGTGACCAAGCCCACCATTCCCCCGATTCCGCCCAACTGGAAGGGCTACCTCGATAACCTGCCCATGGACCCCTGGGGCCATCCCTATCAGTACCTGCAGCCCGGGCTGCATGGCGACGTGGACGTGTTCAGCTACGGCGCGGATGGCGTGCCCGGCGGCGAAGAAAACGATGCGGACATCGGATCGTGGCAGCAGTAGACATTTCCGGCCGGAGTCCCTGCGCGGTTTTACGCTGATCGAACTGCTGGTAGTGCTGGTGGTCATGGGAATCGCGCTCGGACTGGTCTCCGTCCGGCTGATGCCGGATGACGCCAGCCGCTTGCGCGAGACCGGAGAACAGCTCGCACTGCTGCTGGAAAATGCCGAACTGCAGGCGCGCAGCAGCGGCGTGCCGATGGCGTGGGTGGGCAAACGCGACGAATACATGTTCTACCAGCGCAACCGGCAGGGGCTGTGGGAGCCGGTGGAAACCGGGCCGTTCCGGCGCCGCGCGCTGCAAGTGGGCGTTTCCATCGTCGCCGTCGAACTGGACGGCAAACCCGTCGAACTGGGGTCGCGCGTGCCGCTCTCCGCCACCTCGTTCACCTCGCCATTCAACATCAAGCTGGGCGCGGGCACGTCCGCACTCTATGTCGTTGGCAATGGCGTCGGGAGGGTGACGGTGCTCATGGACAGGAATGCCAATGCGATCATGGCACATTGACGCTGCACGCGGGCGCGGCTTTACCTTGCTGGAGTCGCTTGTGGCGCTGGCCATCCTGGCCATTGCGCTTTCCGCGGCGCTGCGCGCGGCTGCCGGATCGGCCGACCAGGCGAACGACATGCGCGTCCGCCTGCTTGCCGACTGGGTCGCGCAGAACCGCCTGGCCGCCGACATTGTGCGCAAGGAGTACCCGCAGGCCGGAACGCAGCAGGAAGGGGAGGAAACGCAGGCCGGCGTGCGCTTGCTGTGGCGCGAGGAAGTCAGCGGCACGCCTAACCCGGCTTTCCGGCGCGTCGAAATCACCGTCTATTCCCCGGACCACCCCAAGCACGCCCTGCGGCGGCTGGTGGGGTTTCTCACCTTGTACAAGCGCTGATCATGGCACGCGCCCGTAGCCGCGGATTCACCCTGGTGGAAGTGCTGGTCGCCCTGTTCGTGCTGACCATCATCTCGGTCGCGGCGTTTCGCGGGCTTGGCGCCGTGATGAACGCGCGCGATGCGGTCACCCAGGAAACGCGCAAATGGCAGGGCCTGATGTTCCTGTTTTCCCGGATGGAACTGGATATTGCGCTGGCCATCCCCCGTCCCGTGCGCAACCCGGCCGGACAGACCGAGCCGGAATGGATAGGACGCGAGGCGCCGCTTACGCCCGATGACGCGCAGTTGATACTGACCCGCGCGGGTGCGCAGGATGTGGAGGGCGCTCAGGCCGGCCCGCAGCGCGTCGGCTATCGCCTGGACCAGGGCACCCTTTACCTGCTGCGCTGGGAGGCCCTGGATCAGCCGCCTGACGCCGAGCCCGTGCGCTACGCCTTGCTCCACAACGTCAGCGCGTTTCACCTGCGCTATCTGGACGCGGACGGGGCGTGGAGCGAGCAGTGGCCGCTGCCCGGACGCACGGGCGGGATACCTGCGGCGGTCGAGGTCAGCATCACACTGGAGGGGGAGCAGCCCATCACCCGGCTGTTCCTGACCCGATGATGCGCGCGCGCCGGCTACGGATGTCGATGCGGCCGCGCCAGCGCGGCGCGGCGGTCATCCTCGCGATGCTGGTCGTGCTGATCGCGTCGCTGCTGGCGACGTACATGGCGGAACAGCAGGATCTGTGGCAGCAGCAGGTCGAAGCCCAGTTCAACTGGGGCCAGGCGCGCCAGGTGGGCAACGCCGCCATCGACTGGGCGCGTGCGGTGCTGGCTGACGATGCAATGACGGCCAGCTACGATTACCCGGGGGAGCTGTGGACCAAGCGGCTGCCTGCGGCCACGGTGGATGAGGGCGAGATCGTGGGCTACATCGAGGATCAGCAGGGGCGCTTCAACCTGAATAACCTGGTGCAGAACGGCGTCGCCAGCCCGCCGGACGTGGCACGCTTTCAGCGCCTGCTGGCGCTTATCGGCCTGCCGACCGATCTGGTCTATCCCCTGGTGGACTGGATGGACACGGACTGCGCGCCGGAAAACCCCGGCGGCGCGGAGGATGCCTATTATCTTGCGCTGCCGCATCCCTATCGCACTGCCAACCGCCCGCTGGTAGAGGTGGATGAACTGCTGCTGGTGAAGGGATACGATGCGGCCACGGTGCAGCGCCTGCGGCCGTATGTTTCGGTGTTGCCCGAGCCGACGCCGATCAATGTAAACTTCGCACAGCCGGAGGTGCTGTCTGCGATGATAGACGGATTGCCGCTTTCCATGGCCAGGCAACTGGTGCAGGAGCGCGCGAGCCGCCCGTTCGCGAGCGTGGCCGACTTCAACAGCCGCCTGCCCGCGCACCTGCAGGCGGTGGAGGGCGTGGCCACGGTGAGCACCCAGTATTTCATGGTGACCGGGAATGCCACGTTCGGCCGTTCGCAGGTCGTTATGGAAGCGCTGCTGTCGCGCACCGGCACGCAATCGAAGGTGATTTGGCAGACGATAAAATGAGCGTATTGCGCATCTACTTTCCGTCCCGGTGGCACGACAGCACGTCGGCCTGCCCCTGGGCGCTGTGCGGCGAGTCGGGCGCGGTGCTGCAATCCGGCACGGGAACGCTCGCCGCGATGCCCAAGGCCGGGCAGTACGTGGGCATCCTTGCGGCGGACCGCGTGCTGCTCGTTTCCGCCAAGGCCCCGGCCGGCGCGCGGCGGCAGTGGCAAACCGCGCTGCCGTATCTCATCGAGGGGCGCAGCCTGCCCGATCCGGAAGAGAATCATGTAGTCCTGGCCAGCGCGCCCACCGGCGGGCGGGCCTCCCTGGCCATCGTCGACAAGGCATGGCTGAAACGCGTCACCGAGGCTTGCCGCACCGCCGGTGTGCCGCTGCGCTATGCGCTGTCCGAAGTGCTGCTCCTGCCGCGCACGGTGTCCGGATGGACGGTAGCGTGGGATGGCCAGGGCGGCTTCGTGCGCACCGGCGGCAGTGCCGGCATGGCACTGGATGCGGGCAGCGCCGAAGCGCTCCCGGGCGTCCTGCGCCTGCTGCTCGGCAACCCCGAAACCCCGCGCCCGGATGCGATCACGGTGTGCCCGATGCCGGACGCGTCGGGCGCGCCAGCCGGCATGCCGCGCTGGGACGGGGTGCCGGTTCCGCTCACGCAAGGCGATCCGTGGGACTGGCGGCGGGCGCCGTTGCACAACTTCGGCGGCAACCTGCTGGTCGGCGCGCTTGCGCCGCCATCGCGCCCGCTGGAGTGGTGGCCCAAGCTGCGTCCCGCGGTGGCCATCGTCCTGTTGCTCCTGTTCGTCGAGATGCTGGGCACCAACCTGGAGTGGGCCATGCTGGCGCGCCAGCGGGCGGAACTGCAGGAACAGATGGCCGCTTCGTTTCGCCGGGCTTTCGGCCGCGAAGCCGCGCTGGTCAACGCGCCGCTGCAAATGCAGCGCGACATGGCGGAACTCAGGCACGCAAAGGGCGTGCCGGACCGCGGCGACTTCCTCACGCTGATGGATCTTGCCGCGCGGCCGCTGGCCGGTTTGCCCGCGGGCAGTGTGCGCGAATTCTATTTCGAGAACGGCAAGCTGGAAGTGCTGGTCAACGCCAATACGCTGCCGGAACTGGAGAGGCTGCAGCAATCGCTGCGTGATGCCGGGCTGGATGTGCGCGCGGAAACCAAGGCGGCCGGAAACCGCTTCAGTTCGCTCCTGCGCATCCGTCCCCTGGGGGCCATATGAACCTGAAACCCATCTGGCAGCGCTTCCGGAAACGCGCATGGGACGGCAGGTCCGCGCAGGACCGCAGGGTGCTTGCGGCCGCCGCCGCCGTACTCGCGCCCGCGCTGGCTTATTTCGTGCTGTGGCAGCCGGGACACGCCGCGGTCGCGCGGCTCAAGGCGCAGTTGCCGGAGATGCGCACCCAGGCGGCAATCATGAAGCGCGACGCCGTCGAAGCCGAGATCCTGCGGCAGCAGGCCACGCCGGCCGTGCTCAACCCGACGGCGATGAAGGCGGCCATCGAGCGTTCGGCGGAGACCTTTCAGTTGCGCAGTTCCATCGAATCGCTGGAAGGCATGGAGCCGAACGGGGTGCGCGTCAGCTTCTCGGCCGTGCCCTATGCGCGCTGGCTGAGCTGGGTGCGTCAGCTGCGGCAGCAACAGCACATCCGCGTGAATACGCTGAGCGTGGTCGCGCTGCAAACAGAGGGCATGGTGAAGATCAGTGCCACCTTGGTGAATGGGGTAGATCAGTGACGGTGTCTGTGCAGAAATGAAGCGAAAAAAATACTACGTCGCACTCTTCATCGCCGCGTTCATCGCGGCGCTGGCGATTCAGGCGCCGGCGACGCTGCTGGGCGTGTTGCTGGCACGCCGCACCGGCGGCAGCCTGGTGCTGGCGCAGCCCACGGGCACGGTGTGGAGCGGGACGGCGACGCCCGTGGTCAACTTGAAGTCGGCGGCGCCCCTGCGCCTCGGGCGGGTCACATGGGACATTTCGCTGCGCACCCTCTGGCGCGGGGTCATCCTGCTGCGCGTGCGGGAGAACGATGTGCGGCAAAAGCAGCCAGCCGAAATTCTGCTGAGTCCCAGCCAGGCGGACTTCCGCAATTTTTCGATGGAGCTGCCCGCCGCCGCAATGGGCGGGCTCGATCCGCTGCTGCAGGCCATGCACTTTCAGGGCCGTCTCGTCATTTCCGCAAACAGCATCGTCCTCGGACGCGACGGCGCTGTCACCGGAGCCGCGGTTGCGAACTGGGAGATGGCCGGTTCGGACCTGAGCCCCGTCAATCCCTTCGGCACTTACCGGCTGCGCCTTACCGGCGAAGGCAACAAAGTGGGGATTGTGCTGAGCACGGAATCAGGCTGTCTGGAGCTGAACGGCCAGGGCGAATGGCGCGCGGGCACGCTTGCGTTCGAGGCCTCGGCGACAGCGACCGGAAAGAGTAAAGGCGCGCTTCGGGACATGCTGCATCATCTGGGTCCGGAAACCGCGCCCGGCGTATTCTCGTTCCGGCTGAACCGCTAGCGGATGATGCCCGCGTGCCGAGGCGCCCCAGCCCGCGGACTCGCCGGCAGGCAGGGCAGGGGAACTTGATTCAGG
>DATFUZ010000017.1:0-16171 GCA_035260545.1 Gallionellaceae bacterium
GCGATTCTCTTCGATCAGCTTGCGTGCCAGCGCATATTGCTCATCCAGAATACGACGGATCTCGGCGTCGACCTTCTGCATACTGGCCTCCGAGATGTTCTTGTGCGTGGTCACCGAGCGGCCGAGGAAAACCTCGCCTTCGTTCTCCCCGTACACCATGGGGCCCAGCACATCGGACATGCCGTAACGGGTCACCATATCGCGCGCCATGTCGGTCGCGCGCTCGAAATCGTTGGACGCGCCGGTCGAAATGTCGCCGGTGAACAGTTCCTCCGCCACGCGGCCGCCGAACAGCATGCTGATCTTGGCCAGCATCTGGTTGCGGTACACGCTGTAGCGGTCCTGCTCGGGCAGCGACAGGGTCACGCCCAGCGCGCGGCCGCGCGGAATGACGCTGACCTTGTGCACCGGATCATTGCCGGGCAGCAGGAAGCCGATGATGGCATGGCCCGACTCGTGATAGGCGGTCTTCTTCTTGTCCTCGGGCGTGATCACCATGGACTTGCGTTCCGCACCCATGAAGATCTTGTCCTTGGCGGACTCGAAGTCGTCCATCTCGACAAAGCGCTTGTTGCGGCGGGCGGCGAACAGGGCCGCCTCGTTCACGAGGTTGGCGAGGTCCGCGCCGGACATGCCGGGGGTGCCGCGCGCCAGGATGTCGGCCTTGACGTCGGCCGCCACCGGCACCTTGCGCATGTGCACCATCAGAATCTGCTCGCGGCCGCGGATGTCGGGCAGCGGCACCACCACCTGGCGGTCGAAACGGCCGGGGCGCAGCAGCGCCGGGTCCAGCACGTCGGGGCGGTTGGTGGCAGCGATCACGATCACGCCGCTGGTGCCCTCGAAACCGTCCATCTCCACCAGCAGGGCGTTCAGGGTCTGCTCGCGCTCGTCGTTACCGCCACCCAGGCCGGCGCCGCGTTGGCGCCCGACCGCATCGATTTCATCGATGAACACGATGCAGGGCGACTGCTTCTTGGCCTGCTCGAACATGTCGCGCACGCGGGCCGCGCCCACGCCGACGAACATTTCCACGAAGTCGGAGCCGGAAATGGAGAAGAACGGCACTTTGGCCTCGCCCGCAATGGCCTTGGCCAGCAGGGTCTTGCCGGTGCCGGGCGAGCCCACCATCAACACGCCGCGCGGGATGCGTCCGCCCAGGCTCTGGAACTTGGACGGATCCTTGAGAAAATCGACAAGCTCACCAACCTCTTCCTTGGCCTCGTCGCAGCCGGCGACGTCGGCGAAGGTCACACGCTCCTTGGTTTCATCCAGCATGCGGGCACGCGATTTGCCGAAGGAAAAGGCGCCGCCGCCCTTGCCGCCGCCCTGCATCTGGCGCATCAGGTAGATCCACACGCCGACCAGCAGGATGAACGGGAACCATTGCACGATCGCGGCCAGCAGCAGCGACGGGCCTTCTTCGGGCTTGGCCTCCACGTCGACGTTGTATTTGAGCATGTCGGACACCATCCACACGTCCTGCGGCGCGTAGCTGATGAAGGTCCTGCCGTCGGTGGCGGTCGCCCTGAGATGATGCCCCTCGATGACCACCTTGGAAATATGGCCCGCCTTCACTTCGGACATCAGCTGCGAATAGACCAGATTGACCGGCTTTTGCGCGGTCTGGAACGGGCGCGAGCCGAACTGGTTGACCAGGGCCAACAGAACCACCAGCACCACCAGCCAGACCAGAATTCCTTTGATATTGTTCAACTTTATCTCCAAACGGCTTGCGCCAAACTACCATGTAACCTGCATTAGACACTGACTTTCGCCATTACTCAAGCCTTTCCAGGCCTAACAGATACTGCTCGCTGCTGCGATCACGGGATGCTTTGGGCTTGCGTGCCACCACCTTCGCAAACCGGCTGCGCATCTCGCGCATGAAATTCTCGAATCCCGCGCCGTGAAAGACCTTTACCAGAAACGACCCACCGGGTTTCAGGTGGTTAGACGCAAAATCCAGCGCCAGTTCCGCCAGATCCATGGCCCGCGCCTGATCGGCCATGGCTATGCCGCTTATATTGGGGGCCATGTCGGATATTACAAGGTCAACCGGCTGGCCGCCGAGGCTCGCCTCCAGCTCGGCGAGCACCGCGTCCTCGCGGAAGTCGCCCTGGATGAACGTGACCCCGGGCAGGGGCTGCAGCGGCAGCAGATCCAGAGCGATCACCCGGCAGCCCCGGGCCGCCGCGACCTGTGACCAGCCGCCGGGCGTGGCGCCGAGATCCACCACCACCGTCCCGGGCTTGAGCAAATGGTCCCGCTCGGCGATCTCCAGCAACTTGTACGCCGCCCGCGAACGGTAGCCCTCCTTCTGCGCGCGTTGCACAAAAGGATCGGTGACATGTTCCGTCATCCATTGCTTGCTGGTTTTGCTTCTCTTCATCGCCCCGGAGTACCCAGAATCGCTTAGAATACGCACACTGCGCCCCCGGCGCTCTGATTTACATCAAATATGCTCAACCTGACCGTCACCGAGCGCCAGCAACTCAAAGCCCGCGCGCACGCCCTAAACCCTACCATCCTCATCGGCAATGCCGGGCTCACGCCGGCCGTCCTGGACGAGATTGCCCACACCCTGCAGCACCACGACCTGATCAAGATCCGCGTCGCCGGAGAGCGCGAAGCGCGCGACGCCATGATGCAGCAGATCTGCGAATCCCTGAACGCCGCGCCCGTGCAGCACATCGGCAAGATACTCGTGATCTTCCGCCCGCTGGATGAGCAACCGGAAAAGAAAACGGGCCGCCGCAAGGGCAAAAGACCCCAGACGAAGAAGCAGTTGGGAAGCCGCAGCTAAGCGGCGCTGACAGCCTGCGTCCTTAAGGCTACCAAACGCGGGAAAAATTCAAAATCTCTAAGCCAGGCTAGGCGCGCGAGAAAAACCGAAGCGACGCATATCAAGGAATATGCTAGCGCGGTTTTTCAAGCGCAACAACGCATGGCGACGAAATTTCGGGTTTTTGTCAGATGTACTGGACGTCGACCACTTCGTATTCCCGCACCCCCCCCGGCGCCTGCACCTCGGCCACATCGCCGGAATACTTGCCGATCAGCGCGCGCGCGATGGGGGAGCTGATGGAGATCTTGCACTGCTTGATGTCGGCTTCGTCCTCGCCGACGATCTGGTAAGTCACGACGTCTCCGTTCTCGACGTCTTCCAGCTTGACGGTCGCGCCGAATACGCAGCGGCCATCCGCATTGATGTTCTTCGGGTCGATCACCTGCGCACTGCCCAGCTTGGCCTCGAGCTCCGCAATGCGTCCCTCGATAAAGCCCTGGCGCTCTTTGGCCGCGTCGTATTCGGCGTTTTCGGATAGGTCGCCCTGCGCGCGCGCTTCCGCGATGGCATTGATCACCGCCGGGCGTTCCACGGTTTTGAGGTGCTGCAGTTCACTACGCAGCAGTTCCGCACCGACTACGGTCAATGGAATTTTGCTCATGCTTTTTCCCCTTGATACTTATCGAACCAGGCGCTTGTGCTGCGCCTGGACGTCATACACCTCCAATTCAGCGAGGTGCTGCATTCCGAGACAGGCCGCGCGTGCGCCTGCAATCGTGGTGTAATAGGTCACGCGCCCTTGCAGCGCGGCGTGACGGATGGAATAGGAATCCTGCATCGCGCTGCGCTTGCTGTCCACGGTGTTGACGATAAAACTCACATCCCCGTCCTTGATCATGTCAACAATATGCGGACGTCCTTCCGCGACCTTGTTGACCACCGTGACCTGCACTCCGGCGTCGGCGATCGCGGCTGCGGTGCCGCGCGTCGCCAGCACCGTGAAGCCGCGCTCGTGCAGGGCGCGCGCAACGACCGCGGCCTCCGCCTTGTCGGCATCGCGCACGCTGATGAACGCCCTGCCCGACGACGGCAGCTTGATGCCTGCCGCCATCTGCGACTTGACGAAGGCCTCGGCGAACGTTTCGCCCACGCCCATCACCTCACCGGTGGATTTCATCTCGGGTCCCAGGATCACGTCCACACCCGGGAACTTGATGAACGGGAACACGGCTTCCTTCACCGAATAATACGGCGGAATGATTTCCCCGGTTACGCCCTGCTCCGCCAGCGTCTGGCCTGCCATGCAGCGCGCGGCGATCTTGGCCAGCGGCAGCCCGGTCGCCTTGGATACGTAGGGCACGGTGCGCGAAGCGCGCGGGTTGACCTCCAGCACGTAGACCGTATCGCCCTGAATGGCAAATTGCACGTTCATCAAGCCGACCACATTGAGCGCCTCCGCCATGGCGACGGTCTGCCGGCGCAATTCCTCCTGCAGCGCGGGAGAAAGGGAATACGGCGGCAGCGAACAGGCCGAGTCGCCGGAATGCACGCCCGCCTGTTCGATATGCTCCATGATGCCGCCGATGACCACCTGCTTGCCGTCGCTCACGGCATCCACGTCGACCTCGATGGCGTCGTTCAGGAAGCGATCCAGCAAAATTGGCATGCGCTCGGGGTAGGTCTTGGACATTTCCGCCGCCTCGCGCATGTAGCGCTCGAGGTCGGCCTGGCCGTGGACGATTTCCATCGCGCGTCCGCCCAGCACGTTGGAGGGACGCACGACCAGCGGGTAGCCGATTTCGTCCGCGCCCGCTATCGCATCCTCTTCCTTGCTGGCGATGCGGTTGGGCGGCTGCTTGAGCTTGAGTTCATGCAGCATGTGCTGGAAGCGGGCGCGGTCTTCGGCGCAATCGATCATGTCCGGGGTGGTGCCGATTATGGGCACGCCGTTCTTTTCCAGGCCGTGCGCGAGTTTCAGCGGCGTCTGGCCGCCGTACTGCACGATCACGCCGATGGGCTGCTCCACCGCGACCACCTCCAGGACGTCTTCCAGCGTCAGCGGCTCGAAGTACAGGCGGTCGGAGGTGTCATAGTCGGTAGAGACGGTCTCCGGATTGCAGTTGACCATGATGGTCTCGTAGCCGTCCTCGCGCATGGCGAGCGCGGCATGCACGCAGCAATAATCGAACTCGATGCCCTGTCCGATGCGGTTCGGGCCGCCGCCCAGCACCATGATCTTCTTCCCGTTCGTGGGCTGCGCTTCGCACTCGTCCTCGTAGGTGGAGTACATGTAGGCCGTGTTGGTGGCGAATTCGGCGGCGCAGGTGTCCACGCGCTTGAATACCGGGCGCACGCCCAGCGCATGGCGATAGGCCCGAACAGCGGCGGGATCCGTGTCCAGCAGCGCCGCCAGCCGCGCATCGGCAAAGCCGCTGCGCTTGAGCTGCCGCAAGTCGTCTGCCGAGAGGCTTTCCAGCGTGTGCCCGGCCAGCGCCTGCTCACGGCGGATCATGTCTTCGATCTGCACTAGGAACCAGGGATCGATCTTGCTGATGGCATGCACCTCTTCCACGCTCATGCCCAAGCGGAAGGCGTCGCCCACCGCCCAGATGCGGTCCGGCCCGGGCGAGCCCAGTTCCGCCGTCACCGCCTCGATGTCGTCGTACTTGGAATCCAGCCCGTTCACACCGACTTCCAGGCCGCGCAGCGCCTTCTGGAACGACTCCTGGAAGGTGCGGCCCATCGCCATCACCTCGCCCACCGATTTCATCTGGGTAGTGAGACGATCATTGGCCTGGGGGAATTTTTCGAAGGCAAATCGCGGTATCTTGGTGACCACGTAGTCTATGGTTGGCTCGAACGAGGCGGGCGTCGCCCCGCCGGTGATCTCGTTCTTCAGTTCGTCCAGCGTATAGCCGACGGCAAGCTTGGCGGCCACCTTGGCGATGGGGAAACCCGTAGCCTTGGAAGCGAGCGCGGAGGAGCGCGACACGCGCGGGTTCATCTCGATCACCACCATGCGCCCGTTATCCGGGTGGATGGCGAACTGCACATTGGAGCCGCCGGTATCCACCCCGATCTCGCGCAGCACGGCAATGCTGGCGTCGCGCATGATCTGGTATTCCTTGTCGGTGAGGGTCTGCGCAGGCGCGACCGTGATGGAGTCGCCGGTGTGCACGCCCATGGGATCGAGGTTTTCGATGGAGCAGATGATGATGCAGTTGTCGTTGCGGTCGCGCACGACTTCCATCTCGAACTCTTTCCAGCCGAGCAGCGATTCCTCGATCAGCAGTTCCTTGGTGGGCGAGGCCTCCAGCCCGCGCTCGCAGATGGCGACGAACTCCTCCCGGTTGTAGGCGATGCCGCCGCCCGAGCCGCCCATGGTGAACGAGGGCCGGATCACGGTGGGAAAGCCCATCGCCTGCTGCACCTGCAGCGCCTCTTCCATACTGTGCGCAATGGCCGAACGGGCCGACGCCAGGCCGATCCTGGTCATTGCCTGCTTGAACTTCTCGCGGTCTTCCGCCTTGTCGATCGCATCGCGGCTCGCGCCTATCATCTCGACATTGTATTTTTCCAGCACGCCGTGCTTGGCCAGGTCGAGCGCGCAATTCAGCGCGGTCTGCCCGCCCATGGTGGGCAGGATGGCATCCGGCCGCTCCTTGGCGATGATCTTCTCCACCATCCTCCAGCTGATCGGCTCGATGTAGGTGGCATCCGCCATGTTGGGATCGGTCATGATGGTGGCCGGGTTGGAATTCACCAGGATGACGCGATAGCCCTCCTCGCGCAGCGCCTTGCAGGCCTGCGCGCCGGAGTAATCGAACTCGCACGCCTGCCCGATGACGATAGGGCCGGCGCCGATGATGAGGATGCTTTTTATGTCGCTGCGTTTTGGCATATTCGTAATGCTGCTGTGCGTCCGGATTGCTGCGTTCTCGCTCGTTCGCGCCTGCGCCGTACCACCTCGTACTGCCCCAGGGCGCTCATTCGCGGCGGCCATACACTCCCGCCGCTCGCCACGTTTTCCGATCCACCACCTTCTGTAATCTGGTTAACCGTGCTTCCTGTCCTGCATCATGCCCACGAAGCGGTCGAACAGGCCGCTCACGTCATGCGGGCCGGGGCTCGCCTCGGGGTGGCCCTGGAAGCAGAAGGCGGGCTTGTCGGTAAGCTCGAAGCCTTGCAGGGTGCCGTCGAACAGCGACACGTGGGTCACGCGCGCGTTCTTCGGCAGCGTGGCCGCGTCCACGGCAAAACCGTGGTTCTGGCTGGTGATCATCACGCGCTTGGTATCGGTGTCCTGCACCGGATGGTTGGCGCCGCGATGTCCAAATTTCATTTTCACCGTCTTGCCACCCACCGCCAGACCCATAATCTGGTGACCAAGGCAGATGCCATACAGCGGCACGCCCTCTTCGATGAATTTCTGCACGGCAGCAATCGCATAGTCGCACGGCTCGGGGTCGCCGGGGCCGTTGGACAGGAACACGCCGTCCGGTTTCATCGCCAGCACATCCGCGGCGGGTGTCTGCGCCGGGACGACCGTGAGTTTACAGCCGCGTTCGGCCAGCATGCGCAGGATGTTGCGCTTCACGCCGAAATCGTAGGCGACCACATGGTATTTCGGCTCCGCCTGTTCGCCGCAGCCCTTGCCCAGCCGCCATTCGCGCTGCGTCCAGTCGTAGGGCTGGTCACAACTGACCTCCTTCGCCAGATCCATGCCGTCCAGGCCGGCGAAGCCGCGCGCGGCGGCCAGCGCCACCTCGACGTCGTCTCCGGTCGCGATGCAGCCGTTTTGCGCTCCCTTTTCGCGCAGGATGCGCGTGAGCTTGCGCGTATCTATCCCGGCGATGGCGATGACATTGTTGGCCTTGAGATATTCAGGCAACGACTGCGCACTGCGAAAATTGCTTACAGTGAGGGACAGGTCGCGGATAATGAGGCCGCTGGCGAACACCTGGCGGGACTCCACGTCCTCCGCGTTGGTTCCGACATTGCCGATGTGCGGATAGGTCAGCGTGACGATCTGTCTGCAGTATGAAGGGTCGGTCAGTATTTCCTGGTAACCGGTCATGGCGGTATTGAACACCACCTCGCCCACATTCATGCCGGAAGCGCCAATGGAAATGCCGCGAAACACCGTCCCATCGGCTAGTACAAGAATGGCTGGGTTCGTTTGCAACACCGGATTCCCCGAAAAGGCATATTACATACAATGAAGCGGGACGAACCGAACGTTCATCCCGCCTTGATTGGACGCGAATTATACCCGAATGCGGGGTGCGCATCAAATGCGGCCGAAATGAACCGCAGAAATCCGCCGCAGAGGCCCTGCGCGCGGGGCGCGCGCCGTCAGGCCGTTCCGCCGACCGTCAAGCCGTCGATACGCACGGTAGGCTGGCCCACGCCCACGGGCACGCTCTGCCCTTCCTTGCCGCAGGTGCCCACGCCCGGATCCAGCGCGAGGTCGTTGCCTATCATGCTGACGCGCGTCAGCGCATCCGGGCCGTTGCCGATCAGCGTCGCGCCCTTCACCGGATAGCTGATCTTGCCGTCCTCGATGAGGTAGGCCTCGGTGGTGGAAAACACGAATTTGCCGCTGGTGATGTCCACCTGGCCACCGCCGAAATTGGCCGCATACAGGCCACGCTTCACCGAGGCGATGATTTCCTCAGGAGATTTGTCGCCGTTGAGCATCATGGTGTTGGTCATGCGCGGCATCGGCAGGTGGGCATAGGACTCGCGCCGCGCGTTACCGGTGACGGGCACGCCCATCAGCCGGGCGTTGAGCGTATCCTGCAGGTAGCCGCGCAGGATGCCGTCCTCGATCAGCACAGTGCGCTGGGTGGGATTGCCCTCGTCGTCCATGTTGAGCGAACCCCGGCGGTTGGGAATCGTGCCGTCGTCCACTACGGTGACGCCGGGCGCAGCGACGCGCTCGCCGATCCGTCCCGAGAATGCCGAACTGCCCTTGCGGTTGAAGTCACCTTCCAGGCCATGGCCCACCGCCTCGTGCAGCAGCACGCCCGGCCAGCCTGAACCCAGCACCACCGTCATCTCGCCCGCCGG
This sequence comes from Gallionellaceae bacterium, assembly GCA_035260545.1. Classification (GTDB taxonomy): domain Bacteria; phylum Pseudomonadota; class Gammaproteobacteria; order Burkholderiales; family Gallionellaceae; genus DATDDB01. Next base: position 8,861 of record DATFUZ010000017.1, read on the forward strand.
CGCGGGACGCGCATCGAGGTTTACGGTCGCCTGGCGCACCGCCTCGCCGGCGTAGCGCTGCAACACCTCGTCAGTGAAGTAGTCGTAATCAAAACGGCCGCCGCCGCCGGCCGAGCCCTGCTCGCGGCGGCCGTCGGCCTCGACGATCACCTGCAGCGACAGGCGCACCAGCGGGCGGATGTCGGCGTTCATCAGGCCGTCGCTGCGCGCGACCAGCACCACCTCATATTCCCCCGCCAGGCTGGCCATTACCTGCGTGACGCGAGGATCCGCCGCGCGCGCATGGCGTTCCAGCCGCTCCAGCAGCGCGACCTTCTCGGCCGCCGGCAGCGAGGCGATGGGATCATGCGGCAAATACAGGTTGCGGCTCGCCGCCGCGCCCGCCGCATGCAGCGCAGGCGCTCTCTGGTGCCCGCCCTGGCGCGCAATGGCGCGGGTTGCATGCGCGGCCCCTTCCAGTGCCGCCAGGCTGATGTCGTCGGAATAGGCGAAGGCCGTCTTCTCGCCGCTCACGGCGCGCACGCCCACGCCCTGATCGATGCCGAAGCTGCCGGACTTGACGATGCCTTCCTCCAGCGCCCAGCTTTCGGCGCGGCTGTACTGGAAATACAGGTCCGCATAATCCACCTGGTGGGTCATGATCTCGCCGAACACCTTGCGCAGTTGCGGAGTGTCCAGCTTGTGGGGCGCCAGCAGCGATTGCTGCGCGAGGCCGATTAGCGAATCGCGTGTCATTGTCATGTGCAAGTATATAAAGTGCGGTGCGACAAGGCCGGCAGGCTCGCGCGCAGGCTGGCCTGATAGCCGCGGTTGATTTCCGCGATCACCACCCCGGAACCGCGCGCCATCTGGTCGAGGATGCGCCCCCAGGGGTCGACTATCATGCTGTGGCCGTGCGTCTCCCGCCCGCTCACATGGTAGCCGCCCTGCGCGGCCGCGATCACGTAAGCCAGGTTCTCAATGGCGCGCGCGCGCACCAGCGGCTCCCAGTGCATCTTGCCGGTGGTTTCGGTAAAGGCGGACGGCAGCGCAATGATGTCCACGTCCTTCATCGTCCGGAACAGTTCGGGGAAGCGCAGATCGTAGCAGATGGACAGGCCAAGCCGGCCGAAGGGGCTGTCCACCACCACCACCTGCTTGCCGGGCTCTATGGTGTTCGCTTCCTGGTAGCGTTCGTTGCCCAGTTCAAGGTTGAACAGATGGATCTTGTCATAGCGGGCAACCTGTTCGCCGTATTCGTCGAACACCAGGCAGGTGTTGAGCACCTTGCCGGGATCGGCCGCCGCAAGCGGAATCGATCCGCCGACGAGCCATATCTTGTGGCGGCGCGCGGCCTCGCTGAGGAAGGACTGAATGGGACCTATGCCCGGCTGCTCGCGCACCGCGATCTTGTCGGTTTCAGTCATCCCCATGATGGGAAAGTACTCGGGCAGCACCACTAGTCGCGCCCCCTGGTCGGCGGCTTTTTCGATCAGGCGGCCCGCCTCGCTGAGATTGCCCGCAACATTCGGGCCTGAAGCCATCTGAATGGCCGCGACCTTGAAGGCCTGAGCCTGTGCGGCGATGCGCATTTGTGTGGAATCTGGATCAGACATATTGCTCTTTCATGGAATTGCCGGGGAAGGTTACCATTTTCCTCGCACCGCTGGCGTCTATTTTCTCTCCCCAACAGGTGAGACATTGGGTTTCGCCCAAGTTCCCGTGACGTCGAACTTCACCGAGGCGATCTTCTCGACCGGGCTGCCGAGTATCTTGTCTATCAGCCAATACGTGAGAGCCCCCACTGGCGTCCCGACAATTGCAAACAGCATCGTGGTCCCGCCGCGCACCTTGGGTTCGATCACGATCCGCAGGTTCTGGGTTTCGTTGTTCAGGTCTACCTGGCCGACCATGGTCACCTTCGCCGGCGCGCCGTCGACCTCGAAGTCCTGGGTGGTGAGCACCCCCTGTTTGATGGTCGCGGTGCCGGAAATGCTGTCGAAAACGAAGCCCTGGCTGAAGGCCGCCGCTAGATTGAAAGCCTGCAGCGAAAGGATGCGCAGCAGGCCGCTGACGTCGGGCGCAATCTTCAGGAACTGCCCCTGCCCCACCTTGAGCCGCAGGCTGCCGTCCAGAGCGCTGTAGTAGAAGTCGCCCGGCCCGCCGGCCCAAGACAGCGCGCCGCTGAGACTGCCGCCCGCCTTTTTTACTGTGCCAGGATAGCCGGAGCGGCTCAGCACGGCGCCCGCATCACGGATCACGAGGGTGAAATTAAGCGCGGTGCGCGGCTGCGGGGCGGAAGCCAGCCATTTGCCGTTCGCCGTGAACTCCCCGCCATCCGGCGTTTCCAGGTGAACCTGCTCCAGCGACCAGTCTCCGCCGCTTTGCTGGGCCATGACTTCCAGCCGCCCGAGCTTCTTGCCCTGAAAGGCGAAGTTCCCCGCCTCAAGCAGTATCTGCGGGGACTCGCCCTCGCTCTTTTCCTGCGGCACCGGGACCGGCTTACCCTCGCCACCCGCTCCGGACGGCCCGGCGCCGGCATGGCTGCCATCGGAGATGGCAAGGTTACGCAGACAAATTGCCAGCCTGCCGCTACGCTCGGCCTCCGCCTTGGGCGCCCGGGCCGCAAGGGCTCCCAGGCACGCGGGAAGGCGATCCTTGGCCTGGGGCTGCCAAACCACCTGACCCGAGATTTCCCTGGACGACAATTGGGCAAACAGCTCGCCGTCATGGCTGCGCGCTGTCAGGCGCAAGGCGGTCACCTTCTGACCGAAGCCGGTGACCTTGTGGATCAGCAGATCCGCGCCGTCGATCCCGGTCATGCTGCCGGGTTTGCCGCCTCCGCCGCCAATCATCTGTAATAACGGCGACCATCCGACCAGCGACAGGTGCGGAATCTCCCCGGTCAGCCATAGGCCTTCGCGTTGCGGCCACCGCTTGTGCTTGCCGAACGCTACCACGCCATGGCGCACGCGCCACGCGCCATTCTCCCGGATGCGGATGACGTTCGCATTGAGGAAATCGCCATACTGCACCGTAATGTCGCTGTTTTGCCCGTTCTGTATGGTCTGCTCGAAGCGGAACGGCATCTTGTCCGCAGCCGGCTTGTCGAACGGCGCCGGCAGATCGGAACGCGTCCCGACCAGGCTGGAAGTAAACAGGACATTCGTCTCGCCGTGCTGCACGGTGACACCCAGTTCCCAAGGACTGCCACCATGCAGGTAGCGCAGCACCGGCATGGTGGAGAACGTCCGCAGCACGTCCATATTGGAATTGCCGGACGCCTTGACCCGGATCACCTTGCCCCCGTCGCTGCTCGACACCTCCACCTTGGCCGGCCCGCCCAACGTCTGTATCGCCAGATCGCGCGTGGCGACCGAGGAATCGGTAAACAGAATATCGCCGCGCGCCTGCTGCAGCAAGGGAATGTCCGGCGCCAGATCGACATCCGTGCCCAGCAGGCGATAGCGCCCGTCAACCTTCACTGGCTTGGTGCCGGCCAGTGGGATGTCCAGCCGCAGCTTAAGCTGGCCGTTGCCGCGGGCGGTCGCCTTATCGGTAAATCCCCCCACCAGGTCGCGCACCGGGCTTTTGCGGGTATATTCCAGCGCGCGCGCCGCATCGCCCAGCGACTCGCCGTATACCTGCAGAGACAGGTCGGGGCTGACCAGGTCGGGAATTACCGCACTGACGTTCTGCAGCGGGTTGCCCAGGGTGGTTGCGGTCGGTGCGGTGACAGCCAGCCGCGTGCCGTCTATTTTGAGTTCGCCGTCGATGTTCTCGATGCTCGGCCAGTCCTTGCGGAATTCGATCGCCGCGTCCTTGAGGCGCGCCTGCACCAGGAACTCCCCATCCTGTCTGTCCGGAAACGGGAACTTGGCCAGATCCCCGGCCAGCCGGACGTTGACATCGTCCGAGCGCCCGCCGACCAGTCCCGAGGCGAGCCATGCGTGCACATCCTTTCCCAGCGCGGGAATCGGAATGTAGTGGTCCACATTCTTCACCACCGCCCGGTTCAAGTGCGCCGTCATGTCAACGGCGCCCGGGCTGCCGGTGACGGTGCGATAGCTGCCGTTAAGCACGCCCTGCAGGTCCGGATTGGAGAAAGTGACGTTATTGAATGCCAACTTCAGCCCCTGACGTCCGGTTTCCCAGTTGATTTGCGCGACCAGCGAGTCGAACCGGATTTTTTCCGGAAGGATTTCCGGCGCGGTTTCCAGCGTCAATTTGCGCGACGTGATCGCGAGGTCACCCCCCCCGTCGTTTCCATCCACCCTGCCGGTCAGCCCGGAGAAGCCGGGAATGCCGCCGACCCGCTTCATGGCCATGCCGCTGAACTGCCCCCTGACACTGAAACGCAGGAGTTTGTCCGCGTCACCCTGCCAATCCCAGTCTGCGTAAAGATCAGTCACCTGGCCGCGCGGATCGAACGCCGCCAGTTTTCGCTTGAAGCCGCGGTTAAACGGCAGATATTCCGAGAGGGTGCTGAGCCCGAGGAGGTCCAGCTTGTTGGCGCGCACCTCGCCGCTCGCCCGGCCTTGTTCCGGCTTGAGCGCGTAGCGCAGGTAGAAATCGGTGGGGGACAACCTGAATCCGTTGCGCAGGCGCAGGGAAAGGTTGCGGGTGGAAACTTCCATGCCCCGCTCGACCGCCCGCCACCCCACTCGGCCATGCAGGGTGCGCAGGGCAATCACCGGCAGATCCGGGGCCAGGCGGGTATTCACGTTGGACAGCGCAAGATCGGCGGTTATACTGCTGATCTTGCCGCCCCTGATCTCCAGCCACCCGCGCAAAGCCCCCTTGCCGCTGGAGAGCGGTACCGGCAACGGCAGCCATTTCCCCCACGCCGCCACATCGGCGTAATCGAGCTGGGCGAACAGCTCGCCGCGCCAGCCCGGTATATCGCCGAAACTCGCGCCGCGGAAGTCGCCGCGCACATCGACCTGCGCGGACAGGGTTTTCGGCGGCAGCGCGCGAAAGGCAAAACGATGGCTGCGCCAGCCGTTGTCGATCAGCAAGTTCACATCGTTGAACACCAGCGGCGGCGCGGCGCGCATCTCGTCTTCCCAGGTGACGCGTGCATCGCGCACCTCGATGCGCGACTGGTTCAGCAGCCAGTCAGCCGCTTCGCCGTTCGTCGCCGACCCTGACATGGCCATGCCGGCAACGAACAGCTCTCCGTGCGCATCGCGCTTCACCGACAGATCGGGCTGATCCAGAATCAGGCTGTATAGTCTAAGCTGGCCGGTAAACAGGGAGGTCCACGCCACCTCGCTTTCCACTCTTTCCAGCGCCAGCGCGGTCGCGCCCTGCTGATCCTGGACGCGGACATTGATCATCAGCAGGTGCGGCCGAAATCCCTCCCAGTCCGCCTCTATCTTGCCGATGGTGACCGGCCGGTCGAAGGCGCTGCCGACGGCATAGGCGATCTGGTCGTGATAATCCTCGATGTGCGGAAACAGGTAGTAGCGCGATAGCAGCACCGTCCCGATCCCCGAGATCACCAGCAGCAACGAGCCCAACCACACGACGCGCATCATCAAATACGCAGTGCGACGCGCAATGTGGAAGGATATTTTCAGCATTTCAATATTTGGCGAAGGCTATGTATGTCGCGGCTTAAACAGATCCTGCATCTCGCGTCGTGGCGCGACACTCTGCAGCTTTCATCCGGCCCCGTGCGGATGGCGCTGCCCGTCAGTCAGCCGCGACGGCGGCCGCAACGCAAGTCAGGATTGCGCCCGCCGCGCAAAAGACGGCCAGCTCCGTCCCGGGGCCTTATAATTGGCGCGTCAGGTGTTGCATTTTAACCCGAAAACCATGGATATAATTAACAGGACAAGCCGCTCCCCCGGGGGTTCCCCGGATTTCGCACATGTCCTGCAAACAGCCACGCGCCACAGCCATTATGCGCGGCGCCTGCTGGATGCCGATTCCGAATTGCGGGCCTGGCTGAAGCTGAATTTCGCCTCGCCCTGCACCCGCACCGAGATTGCGAACTGGCTGGGAGACCTGGCGGCGGAGGATGAGGCGGGGCTGGCGCGCGCCTTGCGCCGACTGCGCAAGCAGGTGCTGCTCAAGGTGCTGGCGCGCGACCTGGCCGGGCTGGCCGACCTTGACGAGGTCGTGACGGCCATGACCGCCCTGGCCGAACTCTGCATCCAGCGCGCCCAGGCCCTGCTGATGCGCACGCTGGGCGAACAGTTCGGACAGCCGGTCGGCGCATCCAGCGGCGCACCCCAGCCGTTGCTGGTGATCGGCATGGGCAAGCTGGGCGGCGGGGAACTCAATGCCTCGTCCGACATCGACCTGATCTTCGTCTACCCCGAGGACGGCGAAACCGACGGCCCGCGCCGGCTTTCCAACCACGAATTCTTCACCCGCCTGGGACGGCGGCTGATCACGGCGCTGGCCGAGGTGACCGGAGACGGTTATGTGTTTCGCGTAGACATGCGGCTGCGCCCGTATGGCGACAGCGGCCCGCTGGTGATGAGCTTCGCGGCCCTGGAAGAGTACCTCGTCACGCAGGGCCGGGAATGGGAGCGCTACGCGTGGATCAAGGCGCGGGTGGTCTCGCCCGCAGGGCACCCCGCCGCCGCTGAACTGGATGCCCTCGCACAGCCCTTCGTGTTCCGCAAATACCTGGATTTCGGCGCCTTCGATTCCATGCGCCAGCTGCACACGCAGATCCGGGCGGAGGTCACCCGCCGCGACCGTTTCCAGAACATCAAGCTCGGGCCGGGCGGCATCCGCGAGATTGAATTCATTGCCCAGGTGTTCCAGTTGATCCGCGGCGGACGCGAAGCCAGACTGCGCGTCCGCCCTACCCGCGAGGTGCTGCGCCACCTGGCCCGCGACGGGGACCTGGACGCCGCCGCGGCGGCGCGGCTGGACGAAAGCTACGTCTTCCTGCGCAATCTGGAACACCGCCTGCAATACCTCGACGACCAGCAGACCCAGGAATTGCCGGAAAGCGCGGAAAACCAGGCGCTGATCGCCAGCGCCATTGGCTGTGCGGATTTCGCAGCCTTGCTTGCGGTGCTCGACCCGATGCGCAGTTTCGTCAGCGGGCAGTTCGAAGCAGTGTTCGGGGCGCGCAAGGCGGAAGAAGGCGGCACCTGGTGGCGGGAGGATGTGACGCGCGACGAACTGCGCGAAGAACTGGCGGCGCTCGGCTATCGCGATGCCGATAGCGCGGCGGAACGGCTGCTGCAGTTTCGCAGCAACGGGCGCTACCGCGCCCTGCCGGAAGCCAGCCGCCTGCGCATGGACAAGCTGGTGCCGCGCTTCGCTGTCCTGTGCGCCGGCGAAGGCAACCCCGACGCGGCCCTG